>JAFRQC010000120.1 GCA_017428805.1 Prevotella sp.
AGCCAGAAGAGTACCATTGCCAACACTAACAGAGCGATGAGTATGAGGGCCATCAGGGTGATGGTACGCTGGGTGGCGAGCTGTTGCAGATAACCGCTGGCCTGCTTCTGAAGTTTCTCCAGATTCTGAGCCTGGCGCATCACCTCGTCACTTTCGAGGAAGAGCACCTCGGCATTCTCCGGGGTGACGAGGGCAGAGGTAAGCAATGTCTCTTTCTCATAGGGCTTGCCGTTGAGGATATCCAATGCCAACTGCAGCAACTGGTCGCCACGGGTGGGATAGATATATGAGGCATCGAGCAGCGAGTCACGCACCTGCCGGATGCCGCCATTCTCGCCTGGCAGGCCGTCGATGCCACAGAATAGCGGGAGGGCAGAAGTCTTCATCCTTTCCTGAAAAGCCTTACGGGCTCCAAGGGCAGAACGGTCGTTATGTCCAAACACAAGGTCGATGGATGCAAAATCTCCTTTATAATTCTTCACAGCCTCGTATGCCTTTGTCTCTGTCCAGTCTCCCTGGATTTTTGCCACAATCTCCACGTCTGTCTCCTTCAGGGCATCGGTGAATCCTTTGTGACGTTCCTCAGCCGGCGACGAGCCTTCCAGTCCTAATACCTCCATCACACGCCCTTTCCCATTGAGCCTGTTGACGACGTAGCGACCCATCTGGCGACCCATCTCATAGTTGTCGGCACTGACGAAGGCCGTATATTTCCGGGAGTCGGTCTTCCGTTCAAACACGATGACGGGGATACCTTTGTCGTAGGCACGGTCGATGGCCGGGGATACCGACGATCGTTGGTTGGGGGCCACAATCAGCAAGTCGATGCCGCTCTCAATAAGATTGCCAATCTGCTGGCTTTGCAGTTTGGAATCATCGTGAGCAGTAGCAAAGCGCAGTTCCACATCCTCATGGAAGTTGACCTCCATCTTCATCTCGGAGTTCTGCCAGTTACGCCAGATATCCTCAGAGCACTGTGATACACCTATAATATATTTGGGGCTTTTCCCGGAACATGAGGCCAATAGGACACATATTCCAAAAAGCATTAATCTGGTTAAGCGATTCTTTGTCATTGGCTTGTCAGTTATTTGTAGGCCACAAAGATACGCAAAATATTTGGAATATGCCTGCTTTTTAAGAAAAAAATAAAGACCTGAGCCTATTTCTTGGCTCAGGTCCTTATGCTTTATGTCAAAATTGCCCCGATTACTGACAGAATTTGTCAATCGGCACAATCGGCATGGCACCGTTCTGGGTGCAGACGAAGGCACTGACGGATACGGCAATCTTATGGGCCTGCTGAACAGGCTTACCATTGATGATGCAGGCGCAGAAACTGCCTGTAAAAGAGTCACCGGCACCCACGGTATCGGCCACTTCCACCTTCGGCGTATCCTGGAACGAAGTCAGGCCGTCGTCGGTAAACACATAAGAGCCGTTGGTGCCACAGGTGAGCACGAGCATCTTCAGATGATAGTCCTGCACGATCTTCTCACAGGTCTGACGCATATCAAGACCGTCGTAGCCGAACATACGGTTCACAACCACCAATTCCTCGTCGTTAATCTTCAGAATGTTACAGATACAGAACGAATCCTCGAGCACCTCCTTCGAGTAGAACTGCTGGCGGAGGTTGATGTCACAGATGCGCAGACAGTCGTCAGGTGTAGCATCGAGGAACTTACGGATATTCTCACGAGAGACGATGTTGCGCTGTGCCAGTGAGCCGAAGCAGACGGCGCGGGCATTCTTGGCAATCTCCTCCATCTCTGGGGTGAAGGGGATATTGTCCCACGCCACGTTCTCCTTAATCTCGTAGGTGGGGATGCCATCACCAGTCAGCGTCACCTGGACCGTTCCCGTAGGATAAGGCACCCTCGGCATCAGGTAGTTCAGGTTGTGTTCCTTCAGTGCCTCGATAGTCTCCTCTGCCAGGGCATCCTCACCCAGGGCACTGATAGCGATGGTGTCGAGACCAAACTGTGCTGCGTGATAAGCGAAGTTGGCAGGTGCACCGCCTAATTTCTTTCCTTCGGGAAGTACATCCCATAATGCCTCTCCGAGGCCGACAATGTAACGTTTCATATACTTTGAACTTTGAACTTTAAACTTTGAACTTTATGATTACTTTTTCACCTTATTGATGTAAGTGAAGAGGTAGATGACTCCGACGGCCATGACGATGACGGCACCAGCCTGGCCGATGGCATCGCTGGCAAAGCCCATGAGCAACGGGAAGATGGTACCTCCGAAGAGGCCCATGATCATCAGACCGCTCACCTCGTTCTGCTTCTGCGGCATGGCCGTGAGGGCCTGGGCAAAGCAGATGGAGAAGATATTCGAGTTACCATAACCCACAAGGGCGATGGCGGTATAGAGCATCCACTTCTCTGTGCCGATGAAGAGTCCGCACATCGAGAGTGCCATCATGATGACACTGATGATGAAGAACAAGCGGTTAGGCATCACACGGAGGAAGAACGATCCCGTCAGACAGCCGATGGTACGGAAGATGAAATAGAGGCTCGTGGCGAAGGCGGCATCGTTGAGTGTCATACCCAGACGCTCCATCAGGATCTTCGGGGCAGTGGTGTTCGTACCAACGTCGATACCCACGTGACACATAATGCCGAAGAACGACAACAGCACGATGGGTGTGCCCAGGAGCTTAATGCACTCGGCAAACGATGAAGCCTTACCCTCAATCTTCTCTTCCTCAATGGGCGTGACAGCGAGGAGAGCAGCTGCCAGAATACCTACCACGAAGTAGATGGCAAAGAGCACACGCCAGTCGTAGCCGAACGAAGGAATCACCTGCGTGGCACCCCACATGGCAAGGTACGGTGCGAGGAAAGAGGCGATGGCCTTGATAAACTGACCAAAGGTCAGCGTCGAAGCGAGGTTTCCGCCACCCATCACCGTCGATACCAGCGGATTGAGCGAGGTCTGCATCAGGGCATTGCCGATGCCTAACAGAGAGAAGGCACAGAGCATAATCGGGAAGTTCTCACCGAAGAGCGGCAACAACAGCGACACGATGGTTACCACCAGCGAGAGGAGTACGGTGTTCTTGCGTCCGATCTTGTTCATCAGCATACCTGTGGGCACACTGAAAATCAAGAACCAGAAGAATACGAGCGACGGGAAGATGTTGGCTGTGGAATCATTTAGCGCGAGGTCTTCCTTCACATAGTTCGATGCAATGCCCACCAGGTCAACGAAGCCCATGGCGAAGAAGCAGAACATCACAGGGATGAGGGCAAATTTAGTCTGTTTCATATCGTTTTTGTATTATCTCATTTGATCTCATAAATCGTGGCTTTACCGCCCTTCACCTTAATCATGTTATAAGGCTCCGAGGGGAACACCAGGTTAGTCATCGCCATCTTGCCGTCGCCAGCGAAAGCCTCGATGCTGCTGTGGTCGATGAAGAGGCGCAACTGCTTCAGGGCACCGTGGGTGGGAGCAACCGTCTCTATCGGGAAGGCCTCGCTGAAACTGACATCTCCACTCTGCTTGCGATCCATGGCGAAGGTCTGCTTCTGGGCGTCATATTTCATGACCACCTGCTCACCCTTGGCATTAGAGAGCGTGAGCTCCATCGATCCCTTCACGTCAACGACGATCTCACAGGTCGACGACGGATTCTTGATCTTCGCTCCACGCATAGCCAGATTCTCCTTAGAGGGCGTCACGCTGACATAAGTCTCCTCGCCATCCTTGAACAGTCCCAGGTCACGGGCAATGGAGTTTGCAGAGCGGAACTGTCTGGTGGGCACCTGGTTGGCATACTGCCAGTTCGACATCCATGCCAGGACCACCGTACGGCCGTCGGGTGCATTAGAGAAAGATACGGTGGCATAATGATCCTTACCATAGTCGAGCCATTTCGTCACCTTCGGCATCGACTCGCAGGTGAACTTCTTGCCGTCAAAGTCGCCGACAAAATACTGAGTAGCACTACCGCCGAAAGGTCCGCCGGGGTTGATGTTGCAGATCAGCACCCACTTGTCTTCGATCTTCAGCATGTCGGGACACTCCCAGACACCACCGTGATTGCCGTATTCACTGCCGAAACTGCTTTCTTTCTGCCAGTCCTTCAGATTGGCCGACGACCAGATCTGCATCTCCTGGCCCACAGCCAGCATCATGATCCAGCGCTTGGTTCCCTCGTACCAGAATACTTTCGGGTCGCGGAAGTCGGGAGCGTTGAAGGTGACCACGGGGTTCTTCTCATATTTATTAAAGGTGCGTCCGCCGTCTGTCGAATAGGCCATCGACTGTGTCTGAGCCTCTCCGGCAGACGTGTAGAAGGCGATGACGGCATTCCTGCCGAAGCCTGCCGTGTTGTCCTTGTCAACTACGCACGAGCCACTGAAGATGGTACCGATGGCATCTGCCTCAATAGCCAGGGGCATAGCTTCCCAGTGGATAAGATCCTTCGATACGCTGTGGCCCCATGTCATGTTCTCCCA
>JAFRQC010000148.1 GCA_017428805.1 Prevotella sp.
CCTCGCTGGAGATGTGCCAGCTGGTGCTTGGCGAGATGGTGAAGTGCCTGGTGCACCTGTTGCGCGAGGGTCAGCCCGTGAAGCTCGACGGCTTCGGCACGTTCTCTCCGAGCGTGGACGGCCAGGGCAACGGCAAGAACGACATCGAGACGGCTGTGGCCGCTGGTCCCGATGCGATGATCAACGGCATCCGCATCAACTTCAACCCAGAGAACTCGAAGGGTGAGAAGCTCACCAGCCGCGCGCTGAAGGAAGAGTGCGTGTTCACCTTCGGTTACGTGGTGCAGAGCGAGGTGCGCACCATCAACGGCAAGAAGAAGCGCTTCCAGAAGAAGACCCCGATCAGCTACGTGCTGGCTCCCGAGGCAGATAATGCAGGAGGCGGTGGTAACGGGTAATCTCTTCCCCTCCTGAGTTAGGAGGGGCTAGGGGTGGTCTGAAGAAGCGCATTGCCTGAGGCGGTTCAGACCCCCTCTAGCTCCCCCTAACTTAGGGGGAGAAATAAATACTCAAAGCGCAGAAAGGAGGTAAAGTATGAAGAAGCAAAGGATTGTGGAGCTGGCGGTGAAGGTGATAGTAGCTGCGCTCACGGCATTCTTGACGGCGATCGGAACGACCAGTTGTTTGGGGTATGGACCGATAGCGATGTAAGGAGGCGGATCAGACCACCCCTGGCCCCTCCTACTCAGGAGGGGAAAGAGGGCTGACAGATGTATATGCTGTCGGCCCTCTTTTCGTTTTATCATTATTTTCTGCACATTTTTTTACTTCGCATGTGATAAATAGAAAATTATGTGTAATTTTGCAGCCGATTATGTACAAACCGATATTCAATAAGCGCCAGGTGCTCGTGTTCCGGCAGTTCGGGAACAAGGGTTACTCGCTGTTCAGTTGTCTGGGCAGGGAGGTGGTGTGCAGCGTGCTCTCCGTGGCGACGCTGACATACGCCTCAGCCGAGAGCGTCAGCACGGATCCCGTGGTGACGGACTCTACTGCGACGACAACGGCCCGCGAGATGATGCTCGAGGAGGTCAGCGTGACCGGATCGAGGGCGCCCCTGACGAAGAGTCAGGCTGCGAAAATGGTAACTGTACTGGACCGCCAGGCTATTGCGCAGGCGCCAGTACAAAGTATCAACGACTTACTGAAATACGCCATCGGCGTGGATGTGAGGCAACGGGGACCCATCGGTGCCCAGACGGACATCTCCATCCGTGGCGGTACCTCGGAACAGATCATCCTGCTGCTCAACGGCATCAACATCTGTGACCCGCAGACGGGCCACAATGCGATGGATCTGCCTGTGGACCTTAATGACATCGTAAGGATAGAAGTGATTGAGGGTCCGGCGGGAAGGATCTACGGCACATCGTCGCTCGTGGGGGCGATTAATGTGGTGACAAAGAGAAGGAGAGAAGGAGTAAGGAGGGAAGGAGAGAAGGAGATTACACTGCATACGGAAGGTGGGTCATACGGATATGGACAGGTGGGAATGAGGTATTCTACTGACTCCTCCTCTCCTTACTCCTTCTCTCCTGTTACTACCCTCTCCGCCAACTATAGCCGATGCGACGGATGGAGCCGGGCGAAAGACGGAGGACTGAATACGGACTTCAGCGGAGGGAAAGCGTTCTATCAGGGACAGTACGAGGGCAGAACCCTACAGTTGCACTGGCACGCGGGAATGGCTGTCAAAGGCTGGGGATCGAGCACCTTCTGGGCCTCGCCGAAATGGCAGGCGGATAACCAGTACGAACACACCACGAAAATCTATACGGCCCTGCAGGGCGAGACCAAATGGGGACAGCTTCATATAGCCCCCAGCATCTACTGGAACCAGAACCAAGATCGTTATGAGGGGTATCGCGGACAGCCGGAGAAGATGAAGTTCAATTATAACCGCACAAACGTCTGTGGGGTCAGCCTTAGCGGATATTTCGATTGGAGTCAGGAGTCAGGAGACAAGGAGAAGGAGAGAAGGAGTAAGGAGAGAAGGAGTAAGGAGGCAGGAATCAGGATGAGGACGGCGTTTGGGGCTGAGGTGAGAAACGAGGATCTGGTCAGCGGAAACTTAGGGGAGCCATTGAAGAAGCCGATACATATCTGTGGCACAGACCGTGACTATACACTCGGCCTGAACCGCACGAACATCAGTGCCTATGTGGAGCAGAACCTGTTGCTGAAGAACCTGACGGTGTCGGCAGGTTTCGTGGCGACCAGGAACACGTGGAGCGATATGAATCTGAGGGTCTATCCTGGTGTGGACGTGAGTTACCGTCCCCACCCTAACTGGAAGCTCCACGCCAGTTACAACACCTCGCTAAGGATGCCGTCGTTTACGGAGATGTACTACAAGGTGCAGGGCTACAGTGCCGACCCTCATCTGAAGCCCGAGGAGATGCAAGCCGTCGAGCTGGGCATCAATGGTCAATGTTCAATATTCAATATTCAATGTACCCTCTGGCACCACCACGGCACCAATATGATCGACTGGATTATGGACACCAAGCAGGGTGAGGAGGCCGTCTGGCAGAGCGTGAACCACACCACCATCAACAGCTATGGCATAGAAGCGGCCATACAATTATCCATTTTCCATCTTCCATTATCCATTAGTTACGGTTACATCAACCAGGATAAGGAACAGGAAGAGGGAATCGTGTCGCAGTATGCGCTTGAGTACCTTCGGCATAAGCTGGTGGCCAGTGCCAGGGTGCCCTTAATTGCGCAGCTGACACTCGGTCTGGACTGCCGCTGGCAGGATCGCGTAGGGTCTTATACAGACTTCGATGGAAAGGTCTGCGACTATGAGCCGTATGTCATCGTCGATGCCCGTCTGACTTGGCAACAGCCCAAGTGGAAGGTGTATGTAGAGTCGAATAATCTCTTCGACACGCGGTACCGTGACTATGGACTCGTGGAACAGCCCGGACGGTGGCTGATAGCGGGGTTCGGACTAAAGATTTGAGTTTAAAACGACAACGAATTACACGAATTAAACGAATTGGCTGCGCATAAATAAATTCGTGAAATTCGTGAAATTCGTGGTCTAAATTACTTGAGATACTTGAATTTTTAAATTTTTTTTGGTGTTTCGCTTACTTATTATTACCTTTGTGCCCGAAATCGGTTCACCCTTTGGGTGATGAAAAGGGAATCGGGTGAGAATCCCGGACAGTCCCGCTGCTGTAAGCCGTCCTTATCGGAGCAGACACGAAGTCACTGAGATTATCGGGAAGACGTCTGCTGCCAGACGGTAAGTCAGAAGACCTGCCGATGACAACGGTGCCGTCTATCAATCTCTGGGGTTAGATTGAGAAGGTGAAAGAGTGGAAAGGTGAAAAGGTGAAAAAGTATTTGAGAGGAGTCTGGAGTCAAGAGACTGGAGTCTGTAGAATGCTTTGGTGGCAGAGGATTCTGCCGCTTATATCCGTTTTTTCACTTTTTCACCCTTTCACCTTTGCCCAAGGCAAGTTGGACTCCGTACAACATGTGCGGGAGATTGTGGTGGTATCGAAACCAGCCATGCGGGAGGTGGTGCCAAGTCAGAAACTGAACGGCGAACTGCTGGAACGGCTTAACTCCCATACCGTGGCCGATGCCCTGCGCTATTTCTCTGGCATCCAGCTGAAGGACTATGGCGGCGTGGGGGGCATCAAGACGGTGAATATCCGTTCGATGGGTACCCATCACCTCGGCATCAGTTACGACGGTGTGGCACTGGGCAATGCCCAAAACGGACAAATAGACCTCGGACAGTTCTCACTTGACAACGTGGAGGAGATCACGCTCTATAATGGTCAGAAGAGTGCCATCTTCCAGCCTGCCTCAGACTTCGGCAATGCGGGGTCGGTGTATATCAGGACGAGAGAGCCCGAGTTTTCGAGGAGTCAGGAGTCAGGAGTCAGGAGTGAGAATACTCATTTGCGGTTCAGGGCGCAGTATGGGAGTAGTGATATGTTCAGGTTGTCGGCATTGTGGGAGCAGAGACTGTCTGAGACGGTCAGTAGCAGCGTGAGTGCCGGATTCCTGACGGCTAGCGGAAAGTATAAGTTCCACTATGAGCGTCGCTATCCGGACGGAACGACGGCCTGGGACACGACGGCTGTCCGTCAGAATGGCGACATCCACGCTGAGCGTATCGAGGCAAACCTCTATGGCCGTCTGTGGCAGGGCAGTTGGCAGATAAAGGGTTATCTTTATTACTCCGCCCGAGGCATCCCTGGGGCCATCGTGAATAATGTGTGGAAACGAGGGGAACGGCAGCAGGATCTGAACACGTTCTTCCAGGCGGCCTACGACAAGAGCATCGGCGATAAGTTTGCCACCCGTTGGTTAGCGAAGTATGCCTATTACAACACCCACTACGTGAATCGTGACTCGACGCAGCTGCCCGTCGACAACCGCTATAAACAGCAGGAGTTCTACTTCTCCACAGCCAATGTGCTCGAACTGTTGCCAAACTGGAGTGCCTCGCTGAGTTATGACTTCAAGTGGAACAAACTCAATGCCGACATCTGGAACTTTGCTTATCCGACACGCATCTCAAATCTCGTGAGCTTAGCCACAGCCATCGACTACAAGCACCTGAAGGCGCAGGGGTCGGTGCTGGCGACGTTTATCAATGACTGGACGAATCGGAGAGGAGACAAGGAGACAGGGAGACAAGGAGTCCAAGACAATACTTCAAGCTTGAATTCTTCGAAATCCTTGAATACCCTGACGCCGGCCTTTTTTGTGAACGTCTATCCCTTCCGAGGCACGTTCTTCTCATTGCGGGCCTACGTGAAGCAGAGTTTCCGGATGCCGACGTTCAATGACCTCTATTATACCGATATGGGCAATGCGAACCTGGTGCCAGAACGAGCCACACAATACGATGTGGGCTTCGCGCTGAACAAGCACTTCACTCGCGGCATCGTCCGTCACGCTGAGATGCACTTCGACGCCTATTATAATACGGTACACGATAAGATTGTGGCCTATCCCAAGGGTCAGCAGTTCCGCTGGACGATGCTCAACCTGGGCAAGGTGCATATCAAGGGTATCGACGTGGAGGCAGAGGCAGACTTCCAGATCGGTAAGGATCTTGTAGCGACGGCCCGTGCCCAATACACCTATCAGGATGCCCGTGACGTGACGGATCCTGCCGACAGCTATTACAACGACCAGATACCCTATATCCCCTGGCACTCCGGCTCGGCCATCCTCGGACTGAAGTATAAGGGCTGGGATCTGAACTACTCGTTCATCTATGCCGGTGAGCGCTACGACGAACAGGAGAATATCCTCTATAACCACATGGAGCCTTGGTACACCAGCGACCTGTCGCTGCGATATCAGTTCATAGTTCATAATTCAAAGTTCATAGTTCAGGCAGAGGTGAATAACCTCTTGAATCAGGACTATGAGGTCATCGTGAATTACCCTATGCCTGGCATTAACTATGCTCTCTCTTTAACAGTTGAAATATGAAACGTTTGTTGCTTTACATATGGCCCCTGCTGCTCGCTGCCTGTCGCAACGACGTGATGATAGTGCCGATGGAGGATATCAATACGGGCGGTAAGACGACGAAGAGTGAGATCATCGGTATGTATCTGCTCAATGAGGGGAATATGGGCTCGAACAAGGCGACCCTCGACTACCTCGATCTCTCAGGAAAGGACTCCACTGTACATTATTATCGAAATATCTACTCCGAGCGCAATCCCTCGACGGTGATGTCATTAGGTGATGTGGGCAACGACTGTCAGATTTACGGTTCACGGCTCTGGCTGGTCATCAACTGTTCGAACAAGGTGGAGGTGGCCCGTGCTGCCGATGCCGTCAGAATCGGGAAGGTCAACATCCCCAATTGTCGCTATGTCACCTTCAAGGATGGCTTTGCCTACGTTTCGTCGTATGTCGGATCGGTATATGGAGTCGGGAGCCAGGAGTCAGGAGACAGTAGAAGTCCTTTAGGCAGCGTGTTTAAGGTGGATACCTTGACGTTGCAGAAGACTGATTCCGTCAGCGTGGGTTATCAGCCTGAGGAGATGGCCATTTTGGGTAACCGTCTCTATGTGGCCAACAGCGGCGGCTATCAGGGTATGACGGGACAGGGCTATGAGAGCACGGTGAGCGTCGTAGACCTCTTGACGATGGAGGAGACAGGCAAGATAGAAGTGGCTCCGAACCTTCACCATCTGAAAGCCGACCATCTGGGACAACTCTGGGTGACCTCCCGAGGTAACTATATGGATGAGGCTTCCAACATCTATTGGCTGGAGCCTGATGGTGACGGTAATATGAAAGTTGGCGGTCATCTGAATCAGTCTGTCAGCGATCTCTGCATCGTGGGTGACTCGCTGTATTTCTATGGTAGCCAGTGGAGTGAGGTGACGATGACGAACACCGTTACCTACGGCATCATCAACGTGCGCAGTCATCAGGTGGTGACGAATACCCTCTCTACGGCGCCGGAGATCCAGAAGATCCGCATGCCCTATGGCATCATCGTCAATCCCCTGCAGCGTGACTTCTATCTGATGGATGCCAAGAACTACGTGTCGAGTGGCGAGTTGCTGCATTTCCTTCCTGACGGCACCTTCGACTGGAAGGTCAAGACGGGCGATATCCCAGGGCACGCAGCGTTTCTTTACGCTTCGCTAAATGAGAAAAGATGAATGATAAATGATAAATATATGAAGGCAATTATGATTAAGAGAAATATAAGTACAATAGATCAATGGATAAAGATGGTGGCTCTATCATTCATCATTTATCATTTATCATTCAGCCCCGCAGGGGCGCAAGAGCACTCGAAGTATATCCAGGCGGTGGATGAATACCGTCCGGCACCTGGGCAATGGGTGAACGTCATCCCAGAATACGAGGAGGGTGACACGGAGGCCGATATGGTGCGCAAATGTACGGAGAGCATCTCCGGTGACTATTCTAATACCCACCTTATCTCACTTGGCGGATGGGGCGGTTATGTCACCTTTCATTTCGATCACCCCGTCGTCAATCTCCCTGGACAGCGTGATTTTGCCATCTGGGGTAATGCCTATCAGGAGATGACGAACCAGGTGTTCGGCGGGATGAACGAGGCTGGTATCGTAATGGTGTCACAGGATGTTAACGGCAATGGCCTGCCAGATGACCACTGGTATGAACTCAGCGGCAGTTGCGATGTGGACAGCGTCGGCAAGGTAATCTACAATTACGAGGTGACCTATCGTCAGAATCCGATGGGTAACATCCCCTGGACAGACAACCAAGGCAACTCCGGCACCATAGACCGCCTCTACAGTTACGCGAATCATCTGCAGGAATACTATCCTTTGTGGCTCCCTGACGAACTGACCTTCAAGGGTACCCGTCTGCCTGACAATATGTTCAACCTCTCTGAGACGGTAGATAAGAGCTGGAGTCAGTACTATTATGTGCTCATTGGTTTCCGTTATGGCTATGCCGATAACCTGCCTAACTTCACGGACAAGGCTGATGCCGATTCGTGGAACTACGAGGGCTGCGGCTTCGACATCGGATGGGCTGTCGATGAAAACAGACAACCCGTCAGTCTTGATCACATCGACTTTGTGCGGGTCTATAGCGGTATGAACCAAAAATGCCCTGCTCCAGACTGGTGGGGCGAGACATCCACGGAGATCCAGGCAGCAGAAGACCTGCATCTTGAGGCTTCAATAGAAGCAACAGGGATTAGGAGTCAGGAGACAGGAGTCAGGAGACTGGAGAATACTCCTTCCTATGACCTCCAAGGCCGCCGCATAAACAAATCTCACTCCTCACTCCTCACTCCTCGCTCCTCGATAATCATCCAAAACGGCAAGAAATACATTTCTAAATAACAATTCACATTATTAACTTATTAAAAAACAAAAGCAGTTATGAAAACAAACAAATTTTTCGGACTTGCAGCCATCGCTTGTGGCGCAGTCCTGGCAATGAGTTCTTGTACAGCAAACGAAGACTCTCCTGTGATTCCCGATCCCCAGCCAGAGCCTCAGCCCGTCGTTCCTGAGATTGTCTATGAGACTATCGGCTTCGAGAATGCTCCCCTTACCGCCGACGGCATCTGGTGTGGCGACGAGAGCGGTGAGAAGTTCGACAACTGGGGTACTGAGGCATACGCCTGCTCCTATTCGGAGGGCAGCGCCACCTTCCCCGCCAACTGGACACCGTCATGGTCCAGCTGGAGTGGCTTTGGCGTTTCCAACCGCACAGAGACCACTTACGCTGCAGAGACCATGTTCACCGACCAGTTCAACAACATCACCGGCAAGGCCCACGAAGGCAAGAACTTCATGGTGGTCTACACCTTCGGTGAGCAGATCACCTTCGACAAGCCTGTGACGGTGAAGGGCTTCTGGTACACCAACGACGCCTGGACGGTGGATGCCATCCTCAACGGCGACGGCATGACTCCTGGTAAGTTCGAGGCCGATGACTTCCTGACCTGTGTGGTTTATCCCACTCCTGCCCAGGAGGATATCGAAAGCGGTGCCCGTCTTGAGATTCCCCTCGCCAAGGGCAGTGACTACGTGAAGGAATGGAAGTACTGCGACCTGAGCGAAGTTGAAGCCTTCCAGAATATCAAGGCCCTCTCCTTCGGTTTCGAAGGCTCTAAGCAGAACGACTTCGGTCTGACCACGCCGACCTATATCTGCATCGACGACATCGAGATCGAGTACGAGGTAGCTGATGAAGACTAATCCCTCTCTTTGCGGGATTGGAGTCGTCATGCTCCTGACGCTCCTGTGCTCCTGTGCTGGTGGCCGTGGGCCATCGGCACAGGAGGCGGGAGATACCGTCTCTCTTAAATACGCCACCCAGCTCAGCATCGTCCGTCACAAGGACTATACCGAGGTGGTGGTGAAGAATCCGTGGAAGGAAGGCAAGATTCTCCACAGCTATCTCCTGGTGCCTGACAGCATCGACCCTCAGGACATTTCCCACTCCTCGCTTTCTACCATTGTTCGTACGCCATTGCGTCGCTCCGTGATGTTCACCACCGTCCATTGTGCGATGCTGATGTCGTTTGGTTGTGAACAGAGTATCGCTGGTGTGGCGGATCTGAAGTATATCAAGATTCCCTGGATTCACGAACAGGTGAAGGCAGGACGCATCACTGATGTTGGTGAGGGTATGAGTCCTGTGGTGGAGAAGATTATCGACCAGCGTCCTGACGCCCTGTTCCTCTCGCCCTTTGAGAACAGCGGAGGCTATGGCCGCTTGGAAGAAATCGGCATCCCCATCATCGAATGTGCTGAATACATGGAGCCTTCGCCCTTGGCCCGTGCCGAGTGGCTGCGTTTCTATGGCATGCTCTTCGGCTGCGAACAGAAGGCCGACAGCCTCTTCAATGCCATCGACAAAAACTATAATACGCTCAAGGCTCTCACCGCCC
>JAFRQC010000149.1 GCA_017428805.1 Prevotella sp.
ATTTGGGCGACAGGGTTTACGGTTCCGAGGACATTGCTGACGTGAGCGACGCTGATGATTTTCGTCTTTTCCGTGATCAGCGTTTCCAATTGATCCATACAGAGCTGCCCATCGTCGGTGATAGGGATATGCTTGACGACGATTCCGCGTTTCTGGGCCTGCAACTGCCAAGAGACGATATTCGAATGGTGCTCCATCTCTGTGACAAGTACCTCGTCGCCCGGTTGCATCTGACTTTCGCAGAAAGAACTGGCCACGAGGTTGATGGCTTCTGTCGTTCCACGGGTGAAGACGATCTCCTCAATCTTTCGGGCGTTGATAAACTCCCGTACCTTCTCACGGGCCGCCTCGTGCAGATCCGTAGCCTGCTGCGACAGATAGTGTACCCCTCTATGCACATTGGCATTGACATTGAGATACTCGTCACGCATAGCGTCAAGCACACAAAGCGGTTTCTGCGTGGTGGCGGCGTTATCAAGGTAGACCAACGGCTTACCATATACCTCCCTTGACAGAATGGGAAAATCTTCGCGTATCTTATTTATATCGTACATTTCTACTTACTCCTTCTCTCCTTACTCCTTTTCTACTTACACAGCCTGCATCCAGCGCATTTGTTCAACTCTCCACGGAAACGCTTCTCCACCAGATAATGGAGACGGTCACGGAGAGGCTCGAGTTGCATATGGTCGATGACTTCGTTGATGAAGGCATTCTGCAAGAGCAGTTTGGCCTCTTCGAGGGAGATGCCTCGCTGACGCATATAGAAGAGGGCTGCGTCGTTGAGCTGGCCAACGGTTGAGCCGTGGGCACATTTCACATCATCGGCATAGATTTCCAGCATCGGCTGGGTGTACATACGAGCCTCCTTGGTAGCCGTCAGGTTCTGGTTCGTCATCTGCGAAGAGGTCTTCTGGGCACCGTGTTCCACAAGCACACGACCTGCAAAGGCACCTGTCGATTGGTCATCGAGCACGTATTTATAAAGTTCGTTGCTGGTGCAGTGAGGTACTTTATGGGTAATCAACGTGTTGTTATCCACATGCTGTTGCTTGTCGGCAATCACGCAGCCATAGCACTGGCACTCAGCTCCCTCGCCAGAGAAAGTCAGGTCGAGTTTATTGCGGGTAATGCCGTTGTGCAGAGTGATCACATTGTGGTTCACACGGCTGTTGGCCTGCTGGTCGATATAGACATTGCTCACGCGTACATTTTTATAATGTGTCTCCTCCAGACAATAGAGGTCGAGTGATGCATTCTCACCAACGTAGGCCTCAATGACTTGTGTGGCGAGGAAGTTACGGTCGTCGGCTGTATGGTCGCAGAAGAGCATTTTCAGTTCCGCACCTTCTTCGAGGATGATGAGTACACGACGGTTCACCATCAGGTCAGGCACCTGACGCTGGGCATTCTGAGGCGTCGCCTTTAGGATATTGATGACTTGAATGGCACGATCTACCTTGATGTTCTTGGGGACATAGACGAATAGTCCGTCCTGAGCTAACATCGTATTCAGAGCTGTGACGGCATCATCGCTGGTCTTGGCCAGACGGGCGTAATACTTGGCGACGAGTCCAGGATTATCGCGTAACGAACCAATGATCACTCCTTCTGGCAGATGACCTTTGGGCTTATCGTCTTTAAAGAAAGAATCGTTAATGACGAAATAGAGACTCGTTGAGAGGTTGGGCACATCGCAGCGGAACGTCTCATAGGGATCGACGGGAATCTGCAAGCGGTTGAGGTTCACACCATAGTCAGGCGCAAAGAGCTTCTGCATATCGGTGTATTTATACCGCTCCACCTTTTTCGAAGGAAAGCCCTGCCTGCGGAAGTCCTCAAAGGCCTCGTCCCTTACGGCATTCATCGCCTCTGGGGCATGAGAGCATATCAACTCCCGTGCCTGTTCATAGAGTTCTATGTATTGCTGCTCGCTCTGCATTACTCTTCTCCGATTTCTTCCTTAATCCAATCGTAACCGTGTTCCTGAATTTCTTTGGCGAGTTCCGGACCACCAGTCTTCACGATGCGACCTTTATAGAGCACATGCACAAACTGTGGACGGATCATCTCCAACAGACGGTCGTAGTGGGTGATGACGATACATGATGTCTCTGGCGTCTGGAGCTTATTCACACCATCGGCCACAATGCGCATCGCATCGACATCGAGGCCGGAGTCGGTCTCGTCGAGGATAGAGAGCTTCGGCTCCAGCATCGCCATCTGGAAAATTTCGTTGCGTTTCTTCTCACCTCCGCTAAACCCTTCGTTCACAGAGCGGTTTGCGAGTTTCGAGTCGAGTTCCACGATTTTCCGTTTCTCTCGTTGCAACTTTAGGAACTCGGCTGCATTCATCGGCTCCAAACCCAAATATTTTCGTTTCTCGTTGATGGCGGCCTTCATGAAGTTCGTCATCGAGACGCCGGGAATCTCCACAGGATACTGGAACGAAAGGAACAGTCCCTCATGGGCTCTGTCCTCAGGCTTCATCTCTAACAGGTTCTTACCGTTGAAATAAACCTCGCCCTCCGTAACCTCATAGAGCGGATTACCCACAAGCACAGCACTCAGCGTCGACTTGCCCGAACCGTTAGGACCCATGATGGCATGCGTTTCACCATCGTTGATCACAAGGTCGATGCCTTTCAGTATCTCTTTCTCGCCAATCTTGGCGTGTAAGTTTTTTACTTCTAACATATTATTTTTAGTTCTATAGGAATGCGTAGCGGCAGATGAATAAAATGGCCAGAAGGATGGTACCCCAGTTCATATTGTTACGCTCGTCCTTATCTTTAAACGTGCCTGATAACAGATGGATCAGCACATACGAAATCACACCCATCAGAATACCGTCAGAGATACTATAGGTAAGTGGCATGAGCACGATACAGATAAAACAAGGTATAGCCGTTACATAATTGGAGAAATCAACCTTGCGGATGTCATACATCATCATCACACCCACCAATATCAAAGCCGCAGCTGTGGCCTGTTCTGGAATAGCTAGGAACAGAGGTGCGAAGAGCAATGCCACAGCAAAGCAAATGGCGGCAGTAAAACTGGTCAGTCCAGAACGTCCACCTACATTTACACCAGAAGCACTCTCAACGTATGTCGTTACCGTCGATGTACCCAGCATAGCACCTAAAGTAGTACCGATGGCATCAGCCATAAAGGCTTGATTCAAGTTCTTTACGTTGCCGTTGTCATCCACCATACCTGCACGGTTGGATACACCAATCAGGGTACCGATGGTATCGAACATGTCGATAAACAGGAACGTGAGTACCACCACAAACATATCTACTGTGAGAATATTGTGCCACTCAAACTGCCAGAAGATGGGGCTGATAGATGGGGGTATCGACATGATACCAGTAAAATTGGTAATGCCCAAGGGAATACCTACGATGGTTGTCGCCAGGATACCAATGAGCAATGCGCCCGTAATGCCCCTTACCAAAAGGGCTGCCGTCAGTATAATACCAAAGATACTCAGTAGCACAGCTGGATTGTGCAGATTGCCCAGTGTGATAAATGTAGATTCCGACGAGGTGACGATACCGGCGCCCTTCAGTCCTACGAAAGCGATAAAGAGTCCGATACCAGGACTGATAGCACGGCGCATCACCAAAGGGATGGCGTTGACAATATGCTGGCGCAAACCTGTAACGGTCAGCAGGATAAAGACAAGTCCTTCTATCATGACGGCGGTGAGCGCAAACTGCCACGAATAGCCCATGGTCAGTACAACGGTGAAGGCAAAGAAGGCATTCAGTCCCATGCCAGGAGCCAAGGCAAAGGGCAACTTGGCATAGAGAGCCATCACCAGGGTGGCTACTACTGCCGAGATACATGTGGTGGTAAACACTGCCCCTGCATCCATGCCTGTAGCAGAAAGGATACTTGGGTTGACGGCTAAGATGTAAGCCATCGTCAAAAAGGTGGTAATGCCACCTATCACCTCCTTGCGCAAGGTCATTTTGGAGGAATCAAATCCAAAAAGTTTCTCTAACATAGTCTTATCTTTATCCAATTGTTCCTTCTAATGATACACTTAATAGTTTCTGGGCCTCGACGGCGAATTCCATTGGGAGCTTTTGAAGCACCTCCTTGGCATAGCCGTTGACGATAAGACCTACGGCCTGTTCGGTGGGGATGCCACGCTGGTTGCAGTAGAAGAGTTGGTCTTCACTGATCTTCGAGGTGGTTGCTTCGTGTTCGAAGATGGCCGTGTCGTTGTGCACATCCATATAGGGAAAGGTGTGGGCACCACAGTCGGAGCCTAAGAGCAGCGAGTCACAGCTGGAGTAGTTGCGGGCATTATCAGCCGTAGTGGCAGCGCGCACCAGACCGCGATAGCTATTTTGGGAGTGACCTGCCGAGATGCCTTTCGAGATGATGGTCGATTTCGTGTTCTTGCCGATGTGGATCATCTTCGTGCCAGTATCGGCCTCCTGATAGTTGTTCGTCACAGCGACGGAATAGAACTCTGCCTGAGAATTATCGCCTCTCAGGATACAGGAAGGATATTTCCAAGTGATGGCCGATCCCGTCTCTACCTGTGTCCAGGAGAGCTTGGAGTCAACGCCACGCAGGTCTCCACGCTTCGTCACAAGGTTCAACACGCCACCTTTACCATTTTCATCGCCAGGATACCAGTTCTGCACGGTAGAATATTTCACTTCAGCCCTGTCCTTCACAATGATCTCCACGATGGCAGCATGCAATTGGTTCTCGTCACGCATCGGAGCCGTACAGCCTTCGAGATAAGAAACGTAGGCATCGTCGTCGGCAATGATGAGTGTACGTTCGAACTGTCCCGTATTGCGTGCATTGATGCGGAAATAGCTACTGAGCTCCATCGGACAGCGCACGCCCTTTGGGATATAGACGAAGGAGCCATCGGAAAACACGGCAGAGTTGAGGGCTGCAAAGAAGTTATCACGATAAGGCACCACCGAACCAAGATATTCTCTCACCAGGTCGGGATGCTCTTTGATGGCCTCGCCGATGGAGCAGAAGATGACACCCTTCTCGCGGAGTTTCTCCTTGAAGGTGGTCTTCACGCTGACGGAGTCCATGATGGCGTCGACGGCCGTATTACCGCTCAGGGCCAGACGCTCCTCCAAAGGGATGCCCAGCTTGTCGAAGGTCTTCTCAAGCTGCGGGTCAATCTTGCCGTCACCCTTGGGCTTGCTGGCCATAGGGTCGGCATAATATGAAATGCCTTGATAGTCGATAGGGGGCACATGGACGTGACCCCATGTGGGCTCCGTCTGCTCCTTCCAATAGCGGAAAGCCTTGAGGCGGAACTCAAGCATCCATTCGGGCTCCCCTTTCTTGGAAGATATCAGTCGGACGATGTCTTCATTCAGACCTTTCTCGATGATTTCCGTATGCACATCCGTTGTGAAGCCGAACTCATATTTCTGTTCGGCCACCTGACGCACATATTCATTTGGAGACCCACCCCCCTGACCCTCCCTTGGGAGGGGAGTAGATGCATTATTCTGTTGATTATCTCGCAAACTATTCATATAGCACCCTTCGTTTCTTACCTCTCACTTCTTACCTCTCACCTCTTAATATATTTAATGGCCAGCATCGTGAGGTCGTCACTCTGTTCTGCATCGCCTACAAACACATGAACAGCCTCTGTCATCTTTTGGATCATGGTGGTGGGCTGGTTTTGTCCTTCCTTGACTAACGATGTTGCCAGATCAATGACCCGCTCAATGTCGAACTGGTCATGTCGGATATTTTCGGCCTCGTTGAGTCCGTCGGTATAAAGGAATATGGTGGTCTGCGGTTCGACAACCATCTCCTGCTTCTCAAACGTCACACCGTCCATCACACCTAAGGGCAGATTGGGATTACAGTCAAGCATGCTCACCTCACGGCCGATGATCAACGGATTGTTATGGCCTGCATTGCAAAAGCTCATGTGACCCGTCGCAAGGTCGAGTACGCCGATGAAGGCCGTGACAAACATCGCTGTTTCATTTCCTTCAGTCAATGCCTCATTGAGCGTATAGGCAATCTGCTCAGGTTCTGACGTGTGGGCAGAGATATTCCTGAAAAGCGAACGGGTAACCGCCATCACCAAAGAAGCGGGTACGCCTTTGCCAGAGACGTCGCCGATGCAAAAGAACAACTTCTCGTTATGGATATAGAAGTCGAACAGGTCACCGCCCACATCCTTGGCTGGTTTCAGGAAACCATAGATGTCGATATCATCGCGCTCAGGATATGGAGGGAAGGTCTTCGGCAGCATCGACATCTGGATGTCGTGTGCAATCTTCAACTCGTTTTCAATGGCAGCCTTTGAGGCGGTTGTGGACTTGAGTTCATCCACATAATGCGTCAGCGAGTGCTGCATCGAATCGAAAGAGTCGCGCAGCTGTCGTATCTCATCATTATGCTTGATGACAGGCAAGGGTGCCGAGAAGTTTCCTTTGGCAACCTCACTGGCAGAGACCGCCAACTGGCTCAGGGGCTTGGTGGCCCGTTTGATGATCATACGACCGGCAATACGTGTCACCAACAAGGCAAGGGCAATCAGCACAAGCATAATCACGCCCAAGCCATTGGCAATAGGGTCGACCATAATAGTGGGAACGACAGAGGCTATACTCCAAGTGGTATGCTCGATAGGCTCATAGAAAATGTATACAGACCAGAAATGGCTATCGAAGAACTTGAGCGACGATATAATGTCGGTATTCTTCTCATTATAAGCACCTCTCTTGCCTGCCACCATCTGACGGCCTACGTGATCATCGATGGAGTCTTTCGTCGTTTTGGCAAGATCGAAATAGTTCTCCTTGATAATGAAGTTCTTATCGGGGTGGGCGATGTAAGTTCCATCTTGGTCGATGATAAATTTCTTCGTCACACCTCGCCAGTCGATGTTTAACAGACTGAAGTCACTATCATCCTTATGACGACCATCGGAAGAGTTACCTAATTGGATTTTGACGCTGTCATTGCCAGAATATATGAAGCCTAACGTTTTTTGGGAAATCCAGCTCAGCGACAAGTCAGCCCCAAGAATGGCGACCGTCTTGCCCTGCTTGTCCCGGATTGGCATCATGCATGCGACTAACGGCGTAATAGAATCGGAAGCGTCGAAGAACGGCTTCGACCAATAGCAGCTATCTGCCTTCAGAGCCTCTGTGAACCATTCTTCCTTCAGGTAGTCATGACTGGCACTGCCGATGATGCGTTTCTCGATATTTCCATCATCGTCTCTGACAGCATAAGGACAGAACCAGCGACCCTTCTGTAGATAGTAACTGTCCACGAAGCTGACTCCACAACTGCGGATCGTTGGATTCTGAGCAACCACCTTGCTCATGATATCGGCCAGCTTATCAGGCTGTCCCAGATTCTCCTGAATCTCGTCCACACGATTACTCGTGGCGGTAAATACTTCTGAGAGAACCTGCCCCACATTCGCTTTGGCCGATAACAGAGAACTCTTGTGGAGGCTGGCTTCCTCCATCAAAACGATATTCTTGGCGAGCACGAAGATCCAATACGAGACGAATACCATCACAATGAGCTGTGTGAAGGCTATCCATCTCGTCAGACGCTTGGAAAAGGAACGAAACTTGGGCTTCTTACTCATTTCTTTACTCCTTCTCTCCTTTACTCCTTCTCTCCTTACAGTTTCTGTTCTACCTCAATTTCCGTGAAGGTCTCAATGATATCTCCGACCTGGATGTCGTTGAAGTTCACCAGTGAGATACCGCACTCCAGACCTGTTGCCACTTCCTTGGCATCGTCCTTATAGCGCTTCAACGCATCGATAGGAGCGGTGTGGATCACGATACCGTCGCGGATGACGCGGGCCTTGTCCTTGTTGTGTACCTTACCTTCGGTCACCAGACCGCCGGCCACAGTACCAACCTTGGAGATCTTGAACACCTGCTTCACCTCAATCTCACCAGAGATCACCTCCTTCTTCACCTTGTCAAGCATACCCTGCATCGTAGACTTCACCTCGTCGATGGCGTCATAGATAATTGAATAGGTATTGATCTCGACACCCTCTCGCTCAGCGAGTCTGCGGGCATCGGCAGAAGGACGTACCTGGAAGCCGACGATGATGGCATCGGATGCCGAAGCCAGCATAACATCGTTCTCCGAGATCTGACCTACAGCCTTCGAGATGACATTCACCTGCACCTTCTCGGTAGAGAGCTTGATGAATGAGTCGGAGAGTGCCTCGATAGAACCGTCAGTATCACCCTTGACGATGATGTTCAGCTCATGGAACTCACCCAGTGCGATACGATGGGAGATATCGTCGAGACCCAAGGTCTTCGTGGTACGCAGCGACTGCTCACGCTGGAGCTGTGTGCGCTTGTTGGTGATGTCGCGGGCTTCCTGCTCCGTTTCCATGATATGGAAGGAGTCACCTGCCGTCGGAGCACCATTCAATCCGAGGATGATGGCGGGCTCAGCAGGACCGGCCTGCTCAATGCGCTGGTTACGTTCGTTGAACATAGCCTTGATACGACCATAACTTGTTCCAGCCACGACAATGTCGCCGATTTTCAGTGTTCCGTTCGAGACGAGCACCGTTGACACATAGCCACGCCCTTTGTCGAGTGAAGACTCGATGATGGAACCCGTCGCCTTACGGTTGGGGTTAGCCTTCAGGTCGAGCATCTCTGCCTCCAGCAGTACCTTCTCCAACAGTTCGTCGACACCCATGCCTTTCTTGGCACTGATCTCCTGACACTGGTACTTACCGCCCCACTCCTCAACGAGCAGGTTCATATTGGCCAGGTCTTCGCGGATCTTATCGGGGTTGGCACCTGGTTTATCAATCTTATTGATGGCAAACACCATAGGCACGTTAGCTGCCTGTGCATGAGCGATAGCCTCCTTGGTGGTAGGCATCACAGAGTCGTCGGCAGCCACGATGATGATGGCGATATCCGTCACCTGGGCACCACGGGCACGCATGGCGGTAAAGGCCTCATGTCCAGGAGTGTCGAGGAAGGTGATACGACGCCCGTCCTTCAGCTTCACGTTGTAGGCACCGATATGCTGGGTGATGCCACCGGCCTCACCGGCAATGACATTCGTGTTGCGGATGAAGTCGAGCAGCGAGGTCTTACCGTGGTCGACATGACCCATCACCGTCACAATCGGAGCGCGGTTCACGAGATCGTTCTCGTCATCCTCCTCCTCGGTAATGGCGTTTTGTACCTCAGCACTGACATACTCAGTGGTGAATCCGAACTCCTCAGCCACGATATTGATGGTCTCAGCATCCAGACGTTGGTTGATACTCACCATGATGCCGATGCTCATACAAGTACCAATGACCTGATTGACGCCGACGTTCATCATGGTAGCTAACTCTGACACCGTCACGAACTCCGTCAGTTTCAGCACCTTGCTCTGTGCTGCCTCTGCTGCCATCTCCTCGCTGATACGCTCCTGGACGGCATCACGCTTCTCACGACGGTACTTGGCACCCTTCTTGTTCTGGTTCTTCGACGTCAGACGGGCCAACGTCTCCTTTACCTGACGTGCTACGGCCTCATCATCCACCTCAAGGGGCTTCACGGGACGACTCTTCTTCTTGCTCTTGCCGCCCTGCTGACCACCATCCTGGAAATTCTGGTTGCCACCTTTGTTCTTATTCTTCTTGTTACCTTGGTTCTGGCCTTTGTCCTGGTTGGCTGCAGCCTCGATGTCCACGCGTTCCTTACCACCATGGATACGTTCGCGTTTCTTCTTCTCACCATTACTATGTAACTGGGCCTGTTTCTCCTCGCGCTCCTTCTTACGCTCTTCCTTCGACTTCTTCTTCGGACGCGTACTCTGGTTCAGGGAGTCGAGATCGATCTTGCCGACGACATTCAGGTTAGGCACAGCCTTCTGTTCTGTCTTCAACTTATAGACTTCCTGCTCCTTGGCGGGTTCCTGTGATAAAGACTCAACAGATTCGGGTTCGGATTCTGGCTTTGTCTCTTGTTTTGGTGTTGGCTCGGGCTCCGGTTTCGGCTCTGGCTCAGCCTTGGGTTGAGGAGCAGGCTGCTCAGCCTTCTTCTCTTCCACGGGTTTGGGCTCCGGCTTGGGCTCGGCCTTCTTGGGAGCGGGCTTGCCCACCTGGTTCAGGTCAATCTTTCCCAGCGGGGTGAACGTCTGGCGAGGTTCTTCCTTCACTTCTATGACGACAGGCTCTGGTTTGGTTTCTTTCTTGACCTTCTCCTTTTCTTTTTTCTTGGGGAACATCATACCGGCCTGGGTCTTCACGTCCTTGTCGCCCCTGAACTCCTTGACCAACGCTTCATATTGCTCATCGTTGATCTTGGTGTTCATATTGGCGTCGTCCTTGATCTCACCCAGACTTTTCTTGTTCTTCAGATAGTCGACTGCCGTCTGAAGACCGATGTTCAGTTCTGTTAATACTTTATTTAATCTGACTCCCATTCTATTCCTTTCTTTTTGTTTACGGTTTACAGTTTACGGTTTACAGTTGATTACTTCTATAATCAGAACGGCTTGCCAGCATATCATCTGTAAACTGTAAACCGTCAACTGTAAACTATGAACTTTATTCGAACTCAGCACGTAATACGCTCAGCAGATGGTCAACGGTCTCTTCTTCGAGATCAGCCTTCTCGATGAGCATTTCTCTCGGTGCATTCAGCACAGCCTTGGCAGTATCCAGACCGATGGCCTTGATGGCGTCGATGACCCACTGGTCGATCTCATCGGCGAACTCGTCCAGATAGATATCCTCGTCGGCCTCGCTCTCGTTGACCACACGGAACACATCAATGGTATACTCTGTCAGCATCGATGCGAGCTTGATGTTCATACCACCACGTCCGATGGCCAGGCTCACTTCCTCTGGCTGCAGATAGACCTCAGCCTTGCGGTTCTCCTGATCGAGCACGATGCTGGAGATCTTGGCAGGACTCAGTGCACGCTGGATATACAGCTGAACGTTAGAGGAGTAGTTGATGACGTCAATATTCTCGTTGCAGAGCTCGCGGACGATACCGTGTACACGGCTACCCTTCACACCGACGCAGGCGCCTACCGGATCGATACGCTCATCATAGCTCTCGACGGCCACCTTTGCACGGTCACCCGGCATACGGGCCACCTTCTTAATCGTAATCAGACCATCGTTGATCTCAGGTACCTCGGCCTCGAGCAGACGCTCCAGGAACACCGGACTGGTACGGGAGAGGATGATGCGGGGATTGTTGTTCTCGTTCTGCACCTCCTTCACAATGGCACGGATGGTCTCACCCTTGTGGTAGTTGTCAGAAGGAATCTGCTCGCTCTTCGGCAGATGGAGCTCGTTGCTCTCATCGTCCATCAGCAGCACCTCGCGCTTCCAGATCTGATAGACCTCACCGCTGACCACCTGACCGACCTTGTCCTTATACTTCTGATATAGGGAGTCGTGTTCGAGTTCGAGGATTTTCGATGCCAGCGTCTGACGCAGGTTCAGGATGGCACGACGGCCGAACTTCTGGAAGTTCACCTCCTCAGAGACTTCCTCACCCACCTCATAGTCAGGCTCAATCTTCTGAGCCTCGGAGAGGGCAATCTCCTTGTTCTCATCCACCACCTCATCGTCGGCTACCACCACACGGTTACGGTGAATCTCGAAGTCACCCTTGTCAGGGTTCACGATCACGTCAAAGTTCTCGTCAGAGCCATAGATTTTGGCTATGACGTTACGAAAGCTCTCCTCGAGCACACTCACCAGCGTGGTGCGGTCGATGTTCTTGTTCTCTTTAAATTCCTGAAAGGTCTCAATCATTGAGGGGCCTTTCGCATCTTTCTTAATTGCCATTGATATTTATTTTTTTGTTTTCAATTATTCATTTGAATGTCAGCAGATACTTCGCATACTTCACGCTGTCCATCGCATAGGTCTTGTCTACCTCTACGAGCACGGGGCGCTTCTTGCCTTCCTGCTTCTGCTTTTCCTGCACGGTGATGGTGAAGTTTGTGCCGTCCACAGATTTCAGCACACCCTGCAACTTCTTGCCCTCAAGTTCGAGCACCTCAATGGTGTCGCCGATATGGTTCACATACTGCTGAGCCACCTTGAACGGCTGTCCGAGACCGGCGCTGCCCACCTCGAGTTCATAGTCTCCGAGTTCATCGCCCAAGCGCTCCTGAAGGAACCGGCTCAGTTCTGCACAGTCCTCAATCCACACGCCGTCGGCGTGATCGATCTCGATGACGATTCTGTCATCTGCACCAAAGTTAATGTCTACCAGGAAGTAATCGTTGCCCTGCAACCACTCTTCCGTCAATGTCTGAATTGTTTCCTTATTGATCATCTATTACCTATTAATATCGAAAATGAGAGACCCTTTCGAGTCTCTCATTCCGCTGAACGGGTGCAAAGGTACGAATTTTCCCGTAATCCACCAAATATTTTATTAAAAAAGTTATCTTTTCATTAAAAAATTCTCATTCCATCCGCCTTGTTTGTGTTTTCTTTGTACCTTTGCAGCCAATTAAAATTAGACTATGTGGTCAGCGATATTATCTGTCATTCTTGTCATCAATGAACTGATGGCCTCTAATGCGGGTGAGGTGATGAGCCCAGCCACCAATTTCGACAGTTGGATAGAACTCTATAATCCCAGCGAAGAAGCTGTCGACTTGAAAGGGATGTATCTGAGCGACGATGCCAACAACCTCATGCGGTGGAAAATGCCCAAAAATATTGGGACGGTGCCGGCAAAAGGGTATAAGATCATTTGGTTGGGATCTGATAATATCAAGAGCAACCAGGCACCTTTCAAGCTTGACTGCGACGGTGGCATGATCTACCTGAGTGACAATAATGGAGAATTGGTGACCAGTCAAGACTATCCCGAAGCATTGAGCCGTACGGCCTATGCCAGAAAGACTGATGGCGGTGAAGAATGGGGCTGGACGGCAATGGCGACACCCGGTGCTACGAATGCTACAGCCATTTTTGCCAGCGACCGTCTGCCACAACCTGTTGTTGACCAAGGCAGCCAGCTGTTCATGGACTCTCTGAGTATTAAGGTGGACATCCCCAAAGGCACTGTCCTGATGTACACCACCGATGGCAGTGTACCCACCAATGGCGTACCCGCTGATTCCGTGGAAGTCAGCATATCAAGCCGGCAAAGCCTTGATGGATTATTCACCATCAGCGAGACCACCAACTTCGTATTCCGCCTTTTCCAAGATGGTTGTCTGCCAAGTGTACCTGTCACCCGCAGCTATATCAAGACCGACACCCTCTATACAATCCCCATTGTTTCCATCGTCGGTGATGAACGATACTTCACTGACCCCATGTGGGGCATCGACGTGAAGGGAGAAAACGGCATTCCCGGTAATTGTGTCGATGAACCTTGCAACTATAACATGGATTGGGACCGGCCTGTGAATTTCAGCTATATCAGTCCCACGGAAGGCATGCTTTTCAATCAAGATGTGAATATCGCAGTCTCTGGCGGATGTACCCGAGTGATAGAACCTCGTTCGATGAAACTGAAATCGAACAAGATCTTCGACGGGCAGAACCGCTTCGATTATTCGTTTTTCCCGCAGAAACCCTACATTCGCAACAAGGTTCTCGTTGTGCGTAACGGCGGTAATGATGCCTTTGAGCACCACACCCGTTTTATGGATCCTGCCCTCACCACTATCGTCCAGCGCTCAGGCATCGACATCGACGTACAAAGCACAGTGCAGGTCGCTGAATTCATCAACGGTCGGTTTCGTGGCGTGCTGAACCTACGCGAACCCAACAACGACAAGTTCGTTTATGCCAACTATGGCTATGACGATGATGAGATTGACATGTTCGAGAATGATATTGTTAAGAACGGTACCTATAACTCTTTCAAACAACTCTGTCAGCTTTCCGGCGGCATCAACTACCCGGGAATCTACGATGCGATAAAAAAACAGTTAGACATCGATGAATTCACCAATTATATGGCCACAGAGATCTTCCTGTGCAACGACGACTGGCCCATCAACAATGTCAAAGCCTATCGCAACCAGAACGACGGCCGCTATCGTTTTATTCTTTTCGACCTCGACTATTCCCTCTATCCCTGGTCCATGAAAAGCGATCTCAGCGAGGTACTCGACAAAAACAAGTCGGCGGATGTAGTCCGTCTGTTCCTCAATCTGCTTAAGCATGACGAATACCGTAGGAAATTCATCGACACTTTCTGCATCGTAGCAGGTAGTGTGTTTGAGAAGAAGCGGGCTACGGCCATCGTTGATGAGCTGGCAGCTGCTATGCGTCCGATGTCGGAGCTCGACGGCCATGTGCCGGACAAGACTGCCGAGATGATCAAAAGGAAGCTGAAGACACAGATGGCGAATATGACCAACCTGTTGCAGCGATACAAGCCTTTGGAACTCACAGATGCTACGAAACTGAGCGTCTCGCTTGCCACCGATACTGATGGAGCCTGTCTTTACATCAATGGCCTCCAAGTGCCCTATGCCAGCTTTGACGGACAGCTGTTTGCGCCTGTTACCATTGAGGCAAAAGCTCCTGCAGGCTACGATTTCATTGGTTGGAAGACATCCATAGGTTCAAAAGAATTTATGTCAACTGATCCTGTTATGAACCTGTCAGAAGACCACGACAAGCAGTCTCTCATAGCTTGTTTCACGCCCCGTGAGCATATCACACCCGTCCGCATCAACGAGGTCAGCGCCTCCAATGGTATCTATGTTAACGAATACTTCAAGCGCGATGACTGGGTGGAACTTTATAACACCACCAACGCGACAATCGATGTGGAGGGTATGTATCTGACTGACAAGGAGTCAAATCCGAAGAAATACCGGATCACCAAAGGCGATACTCAAGCTGCCACCGTTATTCCTGCCCACGGCTATCTGATCGTATGGTGTGACAAATTGGAGTCTACAACACAACTGCATGCCGATTTCAAACTCGCTGCCGAAGGTGGTATCGTGATGCTTACCGCTGCAGACGAGTCGTGGAGCGATCTGCTCACCTATACAGAGCATCAGGAGGACCAGACGGTGGGCCGTTATCCTGACGGTGCCTCTGACGTCTTCGTGATGAACATCCCCACCATTGCCAAAGCTAACATCACCAGCAGCTATCTGACCACTGTGAGCCAGCCTCATGAAACAGGCATCCGCGACTTCATGGCCGATACAGCCGAGGATGCCAGCATCATCTATCATCAGGGCTGCCTTGTGATCAGCAGTACATTCGCTGATGACTTGCAGATTAAGGTTGTGAATTCAGCCGGACAGACATTCATGAACGCTCCCGTCCAGTTGAGCGGCGGCTATGCAGAAATCAGCATCAACCAATTGCCTGCTGGCGTCTATATCGCCAACGTCACAGACAAATACGGCCAGAAGGCTGTTTGTAAGCTTGTCGTCAATTCTAAGCTATCGCACTGAAAATCAGAGGTTCCTGACGCTTTGCCGTGATATTCCCAACAGGCTTCTTCTCTAAACGGATCAGGGAAGAAGTCTCTTTGGTCTTCTGGGGAGCCAATACCTTCTTATATTCTTCGGGATTCTTCAGCAGTCGGACAGCCTCTTTCAGCTGGTTGTCATAGTTGAGGCCAGCCTCGATGGCGCCAGCCTGATAATAGTAGGCAGCAATGATGTCTGACTCCAGAATCTGACGGACAACTTTCTCGTTGCGGTCAAGGGCGAAGGCTACGTCGTGGTTCAACTTTGACTCCAGACTGTCGAAAGCAGCCTTGGCACCCTCGTAGTAACCCTCAAACTTCGCTGTCTTCACAAGTTCTGCAAACTGCTTCTTGCTGACGGGATCAAAAGTGAAGCCGCTCTTGACGACGCGCTCCTTGAACTCCTGCCAATCGGCATCGCTCAGATGGAACTCTGCTGCCGGGGCAATCGTCGGATGCTTGGCGATATAGTCCACCACGTAGTCGAACATCACCTCCGTAGAGTCCTGTCCGGAGGCAGAGAGGTAGAAAGCGATATTGGGGATGGTGTCGCCCTTCATCTCCACGTCGGGCTTGATGCCACCACCGTCGCGCACCTCTCGGCCGTTACGGGTATAGAACACCTTCGTCAGCGAGTCGGGGATATGCTCCCGATAGCCCTCGCTGCCTTTCTTGTAATTGATGGCCTGGATGCAGCGTCCGCTGGGGATATAGTATTTCGAGGTTGTCACCTTCATATTCGTGTTGTAGGGCAGGTCGATGGGTATCTGCACGAGGCCCTTCCCATACGTGCGCGTACCTAATATTATTCCCCTGTCCATATCCTGAATGGCACCACTGGTAATCTCGCTGGCCGAGGCCGTCTCACCGTTCACCAGCACCACCATCGGCATCACCGTGTCGAGCGGTTCTACGCGCGTCTTGTAACTCTTCGTGGCCTGAGGAATCTTACCCCGGTTCTCCACCACGGTGATTCCCTTCGGCAGGAACAGGTTCAGGATGTCCACAGCCTCCTGCTCAGAGCCGCCTCCGTTGCCGCGCAGGTCGAGTACAAGCGAGGTGGCACCCTGTTTCTTCAGGTCGATGAGCGCACGGCGCACATCCTTGGCACACCCCTCGGTGAACGAGTTTAGGTTGATATAGCCCACGTTCTCCTCACGGATGCCATAGTAGGGCAGCTCAGGCAACTTGATGTTCCTGCGGGTGATCTTGAACTTCATCAGCTTGCCCGTCGAGGGACGCATCACTTTCAACAGGAAACTTGTGCCAGGCTCGCCACGCAGGTGTTCACTCACAAAGCTGACGGCCTTGTCGGTCATCATCGAGTCGTCGATGCTCAGTATTACGTCGCCCTTCTTCAGTCCCACCTCGGCGGCAGGCATATTCTGATAAGGTTCGTCAATCACGATGCGATCCAGCTTCTGATGCTTGCGGATGAGAGCGCCGATGCCGGCATACTTGCCCGTGAGCATCATCCGCAGGTTCTTCGTCTCATCTTGCGCATAATACTCCGTATAGGGATCCAGACTCCTGAGCATTGCCGTGATGCCCCTGCCGATGGTCTCCTTCGGGTTCAGCGTGTCCACGTACAACAGTTCCAGATTCTTATACAGCTGGTTGAAGATGTCCAGATGCTTGGCCACCTCGAAGTTATGATCCTTAACCTTTTGCGCCTGCGTCGTGAGCGACAAGCCCGACAGCAACAGCAACAGTGCGATATATCTTTTCATATTCATCGTTATTTGACGGTGCAAAATTACACGATTCTATCAAGAAATCACCTTTTTCTTCGCTTTTTTTGCAAAAAATAGTGCTTTTAATGAAATTTTTCGCCCAAAAGTTTGGTAGTTTCAATTTTTCGCCGTACTTTTGCACCCGCTTAACAGCAAAACCTGCTTCAGTAGCTCAGTTGGTTAGAGCACCTGACTGTTAATCAGGGGGTCGTTGGTTCAAGCCCATCCTGAAGCGCCTTAAAAATCAAGGAGTTACGAGAAATCGCAACTCCTTTTTCTTTTCCGTCTGAACAAATTTTGGTTATCTATTTACGTTTTTTTAAGTATCAACTATCCAAATATCATAGTGTCTAAGGATATCATGGGATTCATTTCAATTGGTATCACAGAGTGCTACTTAGTTAAAGAAATCACTTCTTCCCTCCCTGCTGAATCCTGTACCTTGTCGAGCGGATGGCCTCTTGGGTGATGCCCATGA
>JAFRQC010000108.1 GCA_017428805.1 Prevotella sp.
AGCTCCTCAGAGAGTTTCAGCATGTTGTTCGTGTTACAGCTCTCCGGGCCGTCGATATCATTGACAAAATCCTTGCAGGCCTCCTTGCTGGGGAAGTGCTCACGACGGCTGTTGCCACCAAAGGCCAGCGAACGCTCGCCAGTGACGATGTCCCAGAAGTAAGCGCCAGCGGTATGATATGCCTCGTCGCCTGAGAGTTCGGCGATACGCTCAAAACCTATTACCTTCGGCACCTGGGTGTTGGCGTGCATGTTGTCGAGACAGTCCTGTCGCTGTAAGAGGGGATTCAGCAGACGACGGTGCGAGAAGCGCTTGGCCACGTCGAGGTACTTCTTGTCGCCCGTGATGGCGTAGGCATCAGCCAGCACCTCGTTCATGCCGCCGTGCTCCGTGTCGAGTGCCCGTTCCATCTGCTGGTCTGTGAGTCCTGCCGTCAGGTCGATGGCCCAGTCGCACAGACCGAGGAAGAGCGCTTTGGCCTGTTCGTTGCCGCAATAGACCCAGGCATCGCGCAGACCGGCATAGATCTTATGGACATTATAAAAAGGTACCCACGAACCGAAATAGGCCTTGAAGTCGCCTTGTTTGAAGGTAGACCAGACACGGTCGCTATTGGGCACACCGCCGATGTAGCCCTTACCCCATGAGGGATGGTTCTTGGCATTGGCATCGGCGCAGGCCTGCAACTCGCTGATCCAGTATTCCATGCGCTTCTGGCACTCCTTGCTGCCCGTAGCGGCATTGATGGCCAAGGCTGTCATATAGTGGCCGCCCACATGGCCGTCCAGTCCTGCCCAGTTAGGATACAGCTCGCCCTTCGGCTTGAGACCGGCCTCCTTCAGGAAAGGTGCCAGCAGGCGGTCGTTGTCGTACTGCAGCAACACCTTGATGTTCAGGTCGCGGGCCTTCTTCAGGGGACCGTCAAGCAAGGTGACATTGCCAAGTGGAAACTCGTCGGCATAGAGCCGATCCTGTGCCTGGATACTGCCTACACAGAAAAGCAGCATCAGCATGGAAAAAAGTCTGATTCTTTTATACATGATTTAGAGATATTGATAATTTTGGCACAAAGATACAAACAATCGCCGACATATCAAAGCGATTCTTGAAAAAAATGAAGAATGAAGGGTGAAGGATGGGGTATCTTAAAGCACTTTCCGGGTGCTTTCCCTCACTTCCAACCGTGCATTGACAGTAACGTGATAAACATGATTATCGCCATTAATCTGTCCCTGCAATAGTTTGAAGGCTTGTGTACCAAACTCCTTAGGACTATGTCTCACGAATGTTATACGAGGAGTTGACATCTCCGAGACCCAGTCGCTCATGAACCCGATAACCGACATGTCTTCCGGCATACGCAAGCCTTTGCTACTGATAGCCTGAATCGATGCAATGGTCAGTATGCCGTTGGTAGCTAAGATAGCATCTGGCGGCTCTGGCAGGCTCAACAGTTCTAACGTGTCGGACAGCCCGGAGTTGAAACTGAGGAACCCACACTTCACCAGCTCCTTCCTGACAGGGATGCCCCGTTCGTGCAAGGCCTCGATATAGCCGTGCTTGCGGTCTGCAGTCTGTTTGAGCAGGTTTGGCCCCCCTAAGAATGCTATGCGATGGGCTCCGCCATCGATCAGATGTAGCGTAGCCTGGCGGGCAAGCAGCTCATCATTGATGGCAACAGACGAGATTTCTATGTCTGCCGTCCGATCGAACAGGACTAAAGGTATGTGGTTCCGCATCAACCGTTCCAGGTGGGAGAAGTCCGTCGTCTCCTGAGACAGGCTGAGGATGATACCCTCTACATGCATACTTTCGAGAAGTTCCACACACTCCACCTCGCCAGCAAAGCTGTCGTCAGAATCCATGATGATACACAGCAGTCCAGCCTTCCGGGCCTCTGCCTCTACCCGCTTTACGAAATGGGCATAGGGGCTGAACGACACATCGGGCACCACAATACCAATGGTGCGGGTGGTGTCGAAGCGAAGACTGACGGCAAAGGGGTTCGGACGGTAGCGCTGCTCGTGAGCCAACTGCTCAATCCTCTGTCTGAGGGCTGAGCTCACACCTCCTTGTCCTTTCAGCGCCCGGGATACCGTCGAGACATTAATCCCGAGGATCTTGGCGATGTCGCGCTGGGATACTCGTTTCTTCAATCTGGTGATTTATTTAATAATGTGCAAAATTAATAGATTCTGCATATATAGAACGTATTCATTCCGTGAAATATTACGCAACGCGTTGCGCAGCAAAACAAAAAAAGAACCACCAACTTTCCCAAGCAAGTGATTCCTCAAAGATATATATTGAATTTTTGTGTTGTTTTGTGTTGGCAATGCAAAATAACGGCATTTTAGCTGAATACGCAACACTTTGCCACAAAAAAATACCCGCAACGCATTGCGCATTTCAAATAAAATCCTTACCTTTGCAGCAGAAAGCAGAAAAAGTGACAGATATGTTTAGTCAAGAGATCAACTTCGATAAGTTCGTACGCGGCCTGATAGGGGTCATCATTGTCGTAGGCATCATCATGCTGCTCAGCAGATTGAGCGGTGTACTCACACCCTTTTTCCTGGCGTGGCTCATCGCCTACATCCTGTTCCCGATGGTCAGGTTCTTCCAGTACCGCTGCAAAATGAAGTACCGTTTCCTCGGCATCCTATGCTCCTTCATCGTCGTGGGGAGCATACTGACAGGGCTCTCCTACCTTGTCATACCACCGATGATTGATGAAAGCGTTCACGTCAAGAATCTGCTGGTGGACTATCTCTCCCAGTCGGAAACGCTCAGCAACATCCCCCACTCCATCCAGGAATTCCTGCGTGAACACTTCACCGTCGATGAGATCAAGGGTATCGTCACCCAGGAGGGCTTCATCGAAGGCGTCAAGGTGGCTGTGCCAAAGGTGTGGGATGTCATTATGCAGTCGATTGGCGTACTCTCCAGCATCCTGTCGATGACGATGGTGGCGCTCTACACCCTCTTCATCCTGCTCGACTATGAGAAGATCAGCGGTGGCTGGCCCAACCTGCTGCCCGAAAGCTACCGCCCATTTGCCGTCCAGCTGATGGCCGATGTCGAGGAAGGAATGAACAAGTATTTCCGTGGTCAGGCGCTCGTCGCCTTCTGCGTCGGCATACTCTTCTGCATCGGCTTCACCATCATCGACTTCCCGATGGCCATCGGCCTCGGACTGTTCATCGGACTGCTGAACATGGTACCTTATCTGCAGTTGGTGGGCTTCATACCCACCATCCTCCTGGCAATTGTCAAGGCTGCCGATACGGGCGAGAACTTCTGGTTCATTCTGTTTATGGCACTCATCGTGTTTGCGGTGGTTCAGTTGATACAGGATTCGTTCCTCACGCCGAAGATCATGGGCAGGGTGACAGGCCTCAACTCCGCCATCATCCTCCTGTCGCTGTCGATATGGGGTTCGCTGCTGGGCGTATTAGGTATGATCATCGCCCTGCCGATGACCACGCTGATGCTCACGTATTACCAACGGTACATTATAAAGAAAAATACTCCTTGAGGGCTTCGACAAGAAGGTCGTTCTCCTCTGGGGTACGGGTTGTCACTCGGAAACAATGGTTGTCGAGGCCACGGAAGTTAGAGGCATCACGAATGAGGATGCCATAGTGGTCGATAAGCCATTGCTTCAGGTCGAGGGTGTTGCTCCTGTCGATATTGACGAGCATAAAGTGCGTGTTCGTATCCATCACCAGCAGTCCGTGGATGGCTGAGAGGTTCTTGCGCAGACGCTGGGCCTCAGTAAGGAAGGCCGGCAGATCGGGAATCATCTTCGGATCGTTCTCCAACAGATATTTTCCTGCCTCGATGGCAACGGCATTGACAGTCCAGGGCTGACGGATCTGTCGCAGACGGTCGATGATGATGGGCGAAGCGAAGATATAGCCCAGACGCAGACCAGGGATGCAATAGGTCTTCGAGAGTGAGTGGACAAGCATCACATTATAGCAGTCAGTCATATCCTTGGGCCGGATCATCGGACTGAGCGTATAGTCCTTATACGACTGGTCGATGACGTAGAGATACCTTGGATGCTGGCGGATGATGTGCCTGAGGAGGAGTGTGTTCACCACATTGCCCGTCGGATTGTTGGGATTGCAAAGCCAGTAGATACGGTCCTCGGGCAGCACCTCCAGTTCATCGTCAGCATTATAGGATAACAGGTGGTTGAAGAGTTTACAGGCATCCTCGTATTCCGTAAAGGTAGGTTGTGGGATGATGGATGCCCAGCCGCTATACAGTTGGGCGATGAGGTAGATGGCCTCTGTGGCACCGTTGGTGACCATCACGGTATTATCGGCCACGCCCAGTTTCCTGGCCAGCATCTTCTCCAACGAGGTGGGCTCAGGCTCAGGATAGTGGGTCACAATGCCGAAGCGGCTTGTCAGATGTGCCTGCAAGCCTGAGAGGTCAGCCCCGTAATAGATGTTGGAGCTGAAGTCTATCTTAATCTGTTCGCCATAACGATAGGCGTCGTCACCGTGTCCGAATATCATAACCTCATTTACGATTTACGATTTATTTCACCACTCGGATTGTGAGCGTTTCCTTGTCAAAGACGATATTCTGTCGCTCGATGAAGCGTCCGAGGTCGCCACTTGCCGCCAACTCCTCTGGCGAGCCTATCGTCACTGGCCCCTCGACTCCCGTCTCCTGACTCCTGTCTCCTGACTCCTGTCTCCTCATCAGCCAAATCGTATCTGCCAGCTGGAGGGCCAACTCCACATCGTGTGTAGAGAGGAATATCGTCTTCTCGGCCTCGCGACTGATGCGTCGCAGCAACTGCAACACCTCCACCTTACTGGGATAGTCGAGGAAGGCCGTTGGCTCGTCGAGGAAGATGACAGGCGTCTGTTGTGCCAGTGCCTTGGCAATCATCACCTTCTGACGTTCACCGTCGCTGAGGGTATGCACAGGGCGACGAGTCAGATCCTTGATACCCACCATCTCTATCGACTCATCCACGATGCGGAGATCCTCATCCGTATAGGTGCCCCAGAACCCCGTATAGGGCGAGCGTCCCAAGGATACTAACTCACGGACAGACATATTCCTCACATCCGGCTTCTCCGTCAGTACCACACCTACCAACTTACTTAGCTCCTTATCCGATAAGGAGGATATCTCCTTCCTCGTTCCTCCTTCGTCCTTCCTCGAAATTAATATCTCCCCACTGATAGCAGGCTGGAAGGCAGCGAGGGTGCGTAACAACGTAGATTTACCCACACCGTTGGCACCAAGCAGACACGTCAATTCTCCGCTGCGTATCGCACCGTTGATACCGGCAGCCACCGTCTTGACGCTATGTTTCGTCTGATAGCCGATGCTGAGGTCTTTAAGTTGGATCGTCTCGTTATTCATCTTTTCGGTGCAAAGATAATCTTTTTTTTGGACAAAAGAACAAAAGAAACAAAAAAATATATGTTCTTATGTCCTTATGTCTAAAAAATAGTGTACTTTTGTACCGAAATGAGAAATATTGAAGCCAAGATGGCGGCATTCACCGATGCCGACCTTTACGAACAAGACAGCCATATCGACTTTGAGGCTGAAGAACACATATACCTCTACGACGGCAGCCGCCAGCTGTTGCCCGTCAGTTCATTGATTGCCTACTTCTTCGAGCCATTCGACGCCCAGCAACAGGCCATACGCCAGTGGGAGCGTTACCGCATCCCCGTGGAAGAGACGCTCGACAAGTGGGCCCGTATCGGAAAGATGGCCAGCGAGGTGGGCACGTTCGTCCACGAACAGACGGAGAACTGGTTCCGCGAGGGTGTCTTCGAGACCGTCTGTCCTTTCTGTTACGGCGGCAAGACGGAGATGGTCTCAATAGAGCACGAGAAACAGCAGTTCCTCTGCTTCGTCCGCGACTACGACATCCATCCCTATCGTCAGGAGTGGCCTGTCTATGACCTGGAGATGAATGTGGCAGGCACCATCGATATGATCTGCCGCAACGACGACGGCACCTTCACCATCTTCGACTGGAAGCGCAGCAAGAAGGTCGTCAACGCCTTTGGACAGCCCATCACCGAGGCCTTCGCTAGTAAGACCAGCCTCAATGGCATCACCCTGCCCGACACCTCCTATTATCACTACTGCCTCCAACAGAACCTCTACCGCCATATGCTCGAGTCGCACTACGGCATCCGCATCGCCGGTATGAACCTCGTCGTCCTATGCCCTGACTATCCCACCTACTTCGTCGCCCCCGTCCCCCGTATGGACTCCATCATCCGTCAGATCGTCGCCATCTGCCGCGAACGAGACTTAGGCCATCAGCTGCTGAAGCAGCTATAGCTTGTTACAGATGCCAAGTCATGGTGTTATAAACGCCAAGTCACGCTGTTGGAGATACCTTCGGAGAAACATGCCATCTTTCTCATAGAAACGAGGCATCTTTCTCCGACTTTGGACTAACCTTTCTAGGCAAGCGATCAAAGTTACTTTCTTTTCTCCTATTGGTTAAACTGTGTTAATTCTTTGCGGGGCCATGCAAGTTTTTTGGTATTACTGCATTTATTAGATAGAGAATAGTGCAGAAATGCCACACGTGTCTTTTATTGGTAATGAGGAACAACGCT
>JAFRQC010000015.1 GCA_017428805.1 Prevotella sp.
GCCTGACAACTGCCGTCCTGTGGGCAGCCAGGTGCTGTTCTATGCCAATTCCCGCCAGCGCACCTTCGCCACAGCCAAGTATTTCTCTGCCGGATTCCTGCCGTTTGCCAATGTGGAGATCCAGCACAAGTACTACGAGGACAAGATGGACCCTGTGTTCACCCCGCAGTTTACGAAGATGAACGAGCAGTACCGCCAGCAGGTCATGGCCGAGATCCATGCGATGCACGGCGGGCCTCAGGCGTGGATGCAGAGTGTACAGCCCACGCTGACGCTGATGGAGGAGGTAATCGATATGGCGCATTCTCCGGCTGCCGGAAACGACACGACGCACTTCTGGTACGGCGACACGCAGTTCATACTGAAGAAGGGTGACGAGCCGAGGATGAAGGGCGGTTACACGCTGGCCAACAGCGTGGCCGACGCGATGGTGCTGCAGTGCTATGAGAGTGAGACGATGGCGGCCTTCGGTCATGAGCTGACTGAGGAACAGTGGCGCGGGATCTGCGGTGTGAAGGAGGTGTACGACGGTCTGCTCTTCACCACCCACAGCGCAGCCGTCAATCTGGCCTATCCGCTGGTGAGCCGTATCCGTGAGGAACTGCACCATGAGGGGCGTAAGTTCACGTTCCTCTGCGGTCACGACTCGAACCTCGCCAGCATCGGTGCTGCCCTTCGTCTGCATTATCCTGAGACGGAGCAAGCCCTGGAGCTGCGCACACCCATCGGCTCGAAGCTCGTGTTTGAGAAGTGGAGCGACGGCACGGAGGAGTTTGTTGCCCTGAACCTGGTCTATCAGAACCTCAGTCAGTTGCAGAACCGCACGCTGCTCTCCCCGGAAGTGCCCCCGATGGTGATGCCCGTGGCGATAGACGGCCTGAATCCCAATGCCGACGGTCTTTACCGGCTGGACGATCTCGATGCCCGCATGGCTGAGGCAATGGCCGAATATGAAGCCATAGAAGACGAGCCTACAGCCGCAGAATAAAGAAACCCGCCGATTGGCGGGTTTTCTTTATTTGATGACGGTCTTCTTGCCGTTGTGGATATAAACGCCTTTCCTTGTGGGATAGTTCATGCGTCGGCCCTGAAGGTCATACCACTCCTGACTCCTGACTCCTGACTCCTGACTCCTTGGAGCCAATATAGCCGTTGCCGTGACAACGCCCTGGAGGCCGTCTTCGTTATAGTAGCCAGCCTGGGTGAAGTCGAGGTTTTCGGTCTGCGGCTGGCCCATGTTGTTGAAGATGATCTTCGCAGGCTGCGTGGCAGAGGTGTTGTTCTGCTTCGTGCCGTCCCACGTCCATTTCCAGACCTTATTGCCATCGGGCGCTGTGCCTAAGAGCTCACAGTCGACACCGGGCCAGTCTTTCCGTTGTGAGTAGGTGAAGTTCTCGGAGGGCGAGTCGCACCATGCCCAGCAGCAGATGGTGTTCTCCCAGAAGGAGGGTGCCTCGAAGAAGGCGCAGACTTCACCATCGGCGACAGTGCAGAAGTCGGGGATGACAACCTCTGGCGTGGGCTCTGTCTCCTGATAGGCAAAGCTGCGGGTGATGATGCCGGAGACGGCACCGTTGACAAGCAGTCCGACTTTTAATACGACGCCGAGTTGAGAGTCCTGCTGACTTGGGGCTTCGATGCGGACGAGGGTGCCGCTGAGCGCCTGTGTGCCGTTGGTGGCAGAAGGCTCAGAGCCGTCGAGGGTATAGACGAGCATGGCATCGTCGGTATTCGATACAGCCTTCAGTTCGACGTCGAAGGGCTCGGAGTAGGTTCCGCTGCCCTTGTTGACCCAGGCTGTCTCCATCGTGTTGGCGAGGTAGTAGGCATAGTGATGTCCGGAAAGGATCTTTGTCCACTCGCCGGGCTCTGGCATCAGCTTGGATTCATCGCCCACCACGCAGAGCAGCTTGTCGTCGGTGGTGATGGCATAATAGGCTTTGATATTCGGCGAGCTGTATCTCAGATACTCCGACGTGTTGGTGATGCCTGCAAGCTTGCGGGCGGCAACCATCGCCTTGATTTCTTCCTTGTAGGCCTGCCAGTGCTTGAGGAAGATGCAGGGTGTGCCAGGCATGGCGAGCATGTAGGCATTGGCAGCCAGGGTGTCTTTCTTCAAAGGATCCTGAGCGTCATTGGCGCGTTTCTCAGTATCGTGGTTCTCAACGAAGGTGACAGCATACTGGCGGTAGGCTCCATTCTCGAAATTATTGCTGACAAGGGGCCAGTTGCCGTCATTCTGCTGGCTCAGTTTCTGCCAGTCACCAGCGTTGCAGGCGTTGCGGACGGTGTAACGGAACTGGAAGTCGAAGGCGGCGCTGGTCTTCTCGGTGCCATCAATCCAGTTGCGGATGGTGTTAGAGCTGTCCCAGCATTCGCCGACGGAGAACTGCGGCTTGCTGTCTTCGTTGTACATCTTGGTATATGTAGAGCCGTAGCCCTTCACCATGTCGTAACGGAAGCCGACATAGCCGAGATCGTTGAGCAGGAACTTGAGGTAGGCCTTGACGATGCGCTGCACGTTTTCACTCTTGTGGTCGAGATCACGCATGCCAGGCCAGTCATCGCGTGTGTCTTTGTTTTCGCTGAGGCTATAGCCGTTGGCTGTGGCCCATTTCTTGGTCTCACCGCCATCGTCGTTGGAGCAGATGTCGGTGGAGAGCATCTCGTATTCCTCACCGTTATAGGTTTCCTTAGGGAAGTCAACCCAATTGGAGACATTGCGGCGGTGGTTGATGACGACGTCGGCGATGGTGCCGAGGCCAAGGGCCTTGAAGGTCCGGATCATCGAACGCAGCTGGGCTTCGTTGCCGAAGGAGCTGTTGTAGTTGTTGAACCACCAGAGGTCGTCGTAGCCCATGGACTGTGCGCCGCAGTTGCCGCTCTGGGGAATCCAGACGAGGTCGAAGGAACTGGCGAGGTCATAGGCCTGCTGCTCGAGGAGCGCCCAACGGGTGTCTTTGTATGAGTCCCAGTAGAATCCCTGGAGCATCACACCGCCATAGTTCTCTGGCCAGCCCTGGGCAGAGACGGTGAGAAGTGAAAACTGAAAAGTGAAAAGCATCAGCAGCGCTTTCACGATGTTTGTAGTCATTAGTCTCTTCATAATGTGTCGTTGTTTGAGAATTTGAGAAAGGCGAGCCACCCTTTCGGGCAGCCCGCCTCGGATGGTCAGGGTAAAGGTCGAGTATAATTACTCAACAGGTGTTACCACTGCATAGGACTTGGTCTCGCAGAGCGGGAAGAACTGGATGAAGTATTTACCAGCCTTCTCGATAGCCAGATTGCTTCCATCCTGTGTCAGGTTTTCTAACGTACCGCCCCAGTTGATGTCCCAAGCGTCGTTGGCACGGAACTTGTACTGGTCGGCAGCCAACTCGATAGTACCTTCAAAGGCACGTGTCTCAGGATTATAGGTCAGATCGGTGTCTGTATCCCAACCGCCAGCCTGAGCAGGACCGATGAGGCCGATGCCCGTGATAGGCGTGAGCTGGTAGGTCATATCAGCGAGGTTCACGTCAGCCTTATAGAAGCCGGGTTCTGCCAGCACGTTGCCAGATCCACCGTCGTCGATGAGCGTTCCGGAGAGGCCATCGTCGTTGATGGTGCCTGTGCCGTAGTTACCTTCGTCCCAAGAGTTGAATGCTCCGGTGAACTTGAAGGCACCCTTGCCGTCACTCCAGTCTGCATCCTGGGCGTAGAAGAAGCCTGTGTAGGTTCCGTTGCCGTCGGGGCAGTAGAGCGGCTGTGCATCAGCACCCCAGTTGTTGTTCACACCAGCCTCGTAGATGTACTCTGCGAAGTTCAGCGGCGTGATGGTGTAAGTCATCTCGGACATATTGATCTGGATTCGGATGAACTTAGCCGTGCCGTCAACCTTGAACGAACCGTCGTCAGACAGAGAAGTACGACGAGACAGTGAACCGCTCAGGCCATTCTCACCATTACCGGATGTCGTACCAAAGAGCTTAGACCAGTCGCCATCGTTAGTAATGGCATCACAAGCCTCGTCATCACCGATAGCGAACCAGATGTCGCCACCTGTGCCCTCAAGGACGTATGTGAAGATAGGATCGTCAGCCACGCTGGCACTGCTATGAGAGAACTTCTGGCTCTTTGAAGCAGCCGAACCAGCCCAGTCCTCAGGACCGCCAACCAGATAATAAGCGTCAGCGATATTGATAGGCTCAATGGTGTAGCTGTATTCCATCATGTTCAGAGTGATCTTGAGCTTCTTGGCACCAGTCACGTGGAAGGAGTGGTCGCCACCCAGGTTGTAGCGGTAGTCCATCGTTCCAGAGAGATCCTCGCTGGCACCCTTCGTACCGAACAGCTTGGTCCAGTCGCCGCCGTCGATTGCCTCGAGAGCAGCATCGTCGCCAATAGCGAACCAGCAGTCGTCGCCGCCAGAATCAACGATAATGGTGAAGATAGGATCCTCATAGACATCAGCACCGCTGTGGTTGAACTGCTGCGAACGGGCACCCTCGGTAGTCCAGCCTGCGCCAGCACCGATGACATAGTAAGCAGGAGAAATCTGTACCTTGTTCAGCGGAGTGAACTTAACGGTGCTCTGGCAATAGTAGTTCTCACCGGGCTTACCGACGCAAGCCTCTGATGTACCGTCGGTAACGGTATAGAGCATCGTGCGGATATACAAGTCGGTCGTAGCCGGGTTGCGGGTAATCTCGCTGAAGTAGGCTTCCTGCAAGGCTGATGCAGATACAGAAATCTGATCTTCTCCGTCGAGGCTGTTGGCATCGAGGATGATGGAATTAGCGAAGTCGGCATCCTTAGAGAACTCCACTTCTGCCTTCAGGAACGAATTGGCCGGCATAGCACCTTCCTTTACGGAAGCAAGACCAATGGGAATAGCCTTGACGATACCGTCTTCACTGATGTAATCAGCGAGGTTGATGGTCGAGGGCGTATTGTTGTTAACAGAGACATCGCTCGTCTGGAGCAGGCTCTCTTGCGGATTGGTCTGCGGGACGAAGATCGTCTCGAAATCCTGATTACAGGATGCGAGCGCCGTGCTGAGCAGAGCCATGATATATAAACTTACTTTTTTCATCTTCTTATTCATTTGATTAAACGATCATTTTACTGCGGATGAATTACTATAGAAGCTCAAACTTGACGGTGTTGTTGTTCTTATCGACGGTGAGTTTCATTGTGCCGCCAGGGAAGCCATTGATGGTCCATGAACCCTTACCGGTCATACCCTTGCCAGAATATACACCATTGGTCAGTGTAATCTCCGTAGCCTCGTCCTCAACCTTGAATCCATAAGAGTCGCCACCGTCCCAGCCTGTCAGCTTAGAATAGAAGCGGAAGGTCAGATCGCCCTCAGGCATATCCACTTCGCCCTCAAAGACGTTGCTGCCGATTTCGGTCTCCATGATGAACCAGCCACCGTCAACGAGTGTCTGCTTGTTGCCGGGTGAAGGCTCAGGCCAGCCACAGCAGGAACCGATGACCCACAGCGTACCCTTGCTCGGGATCATGCAGTAAGCAGCCATGTGATTGAAAGAAACAGTGTTGGAAAGGATTTCCGTTCCTTCAACCACCTTTGACTGGGTGTTCTGGATGTCGGCTTTCACACGCATGATCACCTCGCGGAAGCCCATATCTACATAGTCGTCTTCAGTTTTGAAGCCGTCGAGCTTACAGATGACCTTGGCAATCTCCTCGCCGCTGAGGTTAGCACTGGTGGTTGTGAAGCCTGTCTCCAGGAATTCACCCCAGTTGTCACTGCCGTTCTGGCGAAGACCTACCTGTACTTTATAGTTTACTACAGTATTCACGCCATAGTTGGGCTGCGACCAGGTGAGGTTCACCGTGTTATCCGGTGACAGCTGGATGTACTGGTCTGCCATGGCCGATGTATTCACCACAAATTCAGATGCGGTGTGGTTCGGGCCGAGTTGGGGGTTGTCGTCGCGGTCAGATTTGCAGGCTGTGAACAGCAGGGCGACAGCGGCAAACAACACACTACTCTTGAAATATCTTGTTTTCATAATTATCAATTTTCAATTATTAATTATCAATTAATCAATAGCCAGGATTCTGTGTGAGGTTCGGGTTCGAAATCACGTCGCTTGATGCCAGGGGGAACAGGTTGTACTTGCTGTCCACACTGTGAGGTGTACCAACGTTGCTGTTCATACCCTTGTGTGACCAGAGATAGTCACCCGTGGTCAGGAGACCGAAGCGAACGAGGTCAGAGCGGCGATGGCACTCCCAAGCCAGCTCACGGGCACGTTCGTTGATGATGTCAGACTTAGAGGGACTGGCGATGGGTGCAACACCTGCACGTTCGCGGATGGCATTGAACTTGGAGATACCGTCGCAGCTTACACCACCAACAACTTCACACTCTGCGAGCATCAGATAGACATCACCCAGACGGAAGACGGGGAAGTCGGTGTCGGGGAATGAGTTGGCATCAGCCATCACACTGCCGTCGGCCTTCAGGTTGGTGAACTTCGTGAAGGCATAGCCACTGAAGAAGTCGCTGATGTCTTTAATCTCCTTCGACTGGCCGTCGGTGAAGAATGTGGCACGCTGGTCACCGTCTTCGAACTTGTCAACAAACTGCGGTGTGACGCGAAGACCACCCCAACCGTTGCCACCAAGACCGTAGTCGGCATAGTTCATGTTACCACCCACCTGGCCGTTGATGATATAAGTTGTACCACCGTAAGCCTGCGTGTTGATGTGATCCTGATAGACGCTGAAGATAATCTCGTGACCTACGCCCAGCATCTGGTCGTTGTCGGCGCAGAAGAGCTTCCAGTAGTCGTTGGCAGACTCCAGCTTGTAACCCAGGTCGATAATCTTCTGGCAGTACTCGGCGCACTTCTGATAGTTGGGTGTGCCGGTATAGACAGCAGCGTTCAGGTAGAGCTTGGCGAGGATCATGTAGCACAGGCCCTTACCGGCGCGGTACTTCTCGGGATCAGAGGGCAGAAGCTGTGCTGTCTCCTCCATATCATTCGCCAGCCAATTGAAGAGGTCGGCACGGGTGATCTGCTGAGGGTTGCCACCACCTACTTCAGAGTTCTCGTCGGTGAAAGGTACATTACCGAACAGATCGATAGCGTGGAGATAGGCCAGTCCGCGAATGGCACGAGCCTCAGCGCGGTACTGCTGCATAACGGCGTCGTTGCTGCCAGCCTGATCAATTCTGCGGATCACCTCATTGCAGAGAGAAATCTCATAGAATACGCGGCTGTAGCAGGCGCTGACGAACACGTCAGAGGATGTCCACTGCAGTCCGTGCAGGTCTTTCAGCGTCTGGTCGTTCCAGCCGATCACTGCCTCATCAGTAGGCAATACCTGCAGGTTATACAGGGCGCGCAGATACTGACCGAAGCCACCGTCGATACCCTCAATATCAGGGGAACCGCTATCGCCATCAGGAGAGCTTACTGAGAGAGCCGAGTAACATTTTGCCAACAACTGGTTGTATGCCTGAGTGCTTGTAAGCACATTCTCCGGCGTGTCGAGGTTGGGGTCGATGGGGGTCACCTTCAGGTCACCCGTACATGCTATCAGCGACACGGCTGTGGCAAAGGCAAAACTATAAATTCCGTTTTTCTTTATGTTGAATTTCATATTCTTGTCCTCCTATTAATTAAAAGTTAAAGCTAGCACCTAAGATGAAGTTGCGTGAACGGGGGTACATGTTGTTGTCGATACCATTGGCCACTTCAGGATCCACACCCTTGTACTTGGTGATGGTGAAGACATTCTGTGCGGTGAAGTTCACGCGGACCCAAGATGCAATGTTGTAAGCCAGTGTCACCTTGTCGAGCTTCAGGAACGAAGCGTTCTGCACATAGTAGTCACTCTTGTACTGAGCCTGTTGGAAGTTAGTCTCAGGTGCAGTTGACACACGGTTACAGATGAAGTTGTTGGTCCACATATCGGCCTTCATCTCCGTGTTGGAGGCTACGTTGTTGTAAACGTAGTTGCCCAGGCTTGCACGGAATGCGGCAGAGAGGGTCCACTTCTTGTAATTCAGCTCGGTGTTGAAGCCGATGTTCACGTCAGCATCGGGCTTGTAGTAAACGTAACGGTCGTCGTCAGTGATCTGGCCGTCGTGGTTACGGTCTACATAGACACCCTCCAGCGGCTGGCCTGCCTCGTCGTAAACCTGCTGTAATACGTAGAAGGAGTTGATGGGGTTACCCACTTTCTGGATCTGGATGTTATTACCTACACCACCCGAGATACCTCCAGTCTCAACGCCTGGATAGCTGGGATCGTCGCTGGCGGTCAGTTTGGTAATCTCATTCTTGTTGTAAGATACGTTTACACCGAGTTCCCAACGCAGGTCTTTCTTCTCGAAAGGTACCACGTTCAAGGCCACCTCGATACCTTTGTTCTCCATATCACCTACGTTCATCAGCAGGTAGTTGGTCAGGTTGGTACCAGCAGCCACAGGCACTCTGTTCAGCAAGTCGTTGGTCTTGCGCTTGTAAACGTCGATGCTACCGTTGATGCGGTTGCGCATGAAACCGAAGTCCAAACCGATGTTATAGGTAGTGGTCTCCTCCCACTTGATCTGGGCTGCATAGCCCTTCGGAGTGATAGGAATAATCTCATTATTGCCGAACCAGTAGTATGAACCATGCTGGTTGGTGTGATAAGTGGCGATAGAGGGATAGTCACCCTGATTGATGTTCTGCTGACCAGTGATACCCCAACCCAGACGGAGCTTCAGGTTCGAGAGCCAGTCAACATTTCTCAGGAAGGGCTCTTCATTGACGCGCCATGCAAGGGCTGCAGAGGGGAATACACCCCACTTGTTGTTCTGGAAACGCGAAGTACCGTCATCACGAATGGTGAAGGTGAGAAGGTAACGGTCCATGAACGTGTAGTTCAGACGGCCATAGAATGAGATGAGATAGCTCTCAGTCTTGAAGAGCGTGGGATCACCATACAAACGTGTGTGATGTCCGTCATTTGATTCTTTCTCGCTTGTCGTCTCATTGTAGAAGTGCTGCCAGCTGTAACCGGCGAGGACGTCGAAGCGGCTGTAGATCTCCTTCAGTTCCCTGGCGTATGCGAGGTAGAACTCCAAGGTTTTGTCATTACGCTTCTGCGTGTATTTCTCCCAAAGGCCAGTACCATTCTCCACCTTGTTGTGATAAGAGATCTCACTGCCCTCGTCGGTGACATTCCAACCAGAGGTGGTGGAGTAGTCGATACCAATGTTCAGGTTGGCGCGAAGGCCGTCGAGGAACTTGAACTTGTAGTCGAACTGGGCGTTACCGATGAAACGACGAATGTAAGAGCTCTTGTGCTGCTCGTCGAGCATGGCAACGGGGTTCAGCGTTGACATGGTGTTGGGGGCGCCATTGCTCTCCCATTTGTGGTCAACGGGCTTCAGAGGATTATACTGTACAGCTGCACCGATAGCACCCTCGTCAGCGAACTTGTTATGTGTGAACACGCCTTTGGCATTCAGATTGATGGTCAGACGGTCGTTGAGCAGTGTCGGGGTCAGGTTGAAACCGACAGTACCACGGGACATGCCGGTGGTCTTCAGTGTACCGTCGTTGTTCAGGAAACCTGCACTGACACGGTAAGGCATCTTGAAGACCTGCTCCTTAGAGACATAGCCGCCCGTCACACTGGCGTTGATTTCCTCAGCAAAAGCATTGCGGTAGATCTCGTCCTGCCATTTCGTGTTGGCATTGCCTAAAGCAGCCATGGCATCGGCGTTATCACCGTAGTTGGCCACAAAGAATTCGCGGAAGGCATCTGCGCTGAGCACGTCAACCTTCTTGGCAACGGTCTTGAATGTACCGCTCATGTCAACATTGATACGGGGCTTCGCACCAGCCTTACCCTTCTTGGTGGTGATCAGGATCACACCGTTAGAAGCGCGGCTACCGTAGATAGCGGTGGCAGAAGCATCTTTCAGGATAGAGAAGCTCTCGATGTCGTTCGGGTTGATGGTGTTCAACAAGTCACCACCGGAGATTTCTGTCGAGCTGATAGGCAGACCGTCGATGACGATCAACGGGTCGTTAGAAGCTGACAGAGACGAACCACCACGGATACGGATCTTAGCACCGGCACCGGGGGCACCACTGTTGGTCGTGACCTGTACACCAGGGGTCTTACCCTGCAACAGATCTGCCGGAGAAGTGGCAAGACCTTTGTTCAACTGGTCTGCCTCTACTGACGTTACGGAACCCGTTGCATCGCTCTTACGGACGGAACCGTAACCGATGACCACGACGTCCTGCAGAACAGTCTCGTCGTCAACGAGCGTAACCTCTACACTGGGTGCTGCCTTCACAGTAGCGTTCTGATAACCAACATAAGAGATGGTGATGTTTGCACCCTGATTAGCTTTCAGGACAAAATTACCGTCGAAGTCGGTAACGGTGGCCGTCTGTGTACCGTCCACACGAACCGTTGCGCCGATAATAGCTTCGCCTGTAGCATCTTTCACATGGCCTTTAACCTCAATCTGAGCAAAGGCACTCACGGATAGGAACAGCCCTAAAATGAGGCCGAGCATCCTAAGCGGAAATTGAATGTTTACCTGCTTCATCATTTGCATTAATTAGAGTTATCGATTCTGTTGTATAGTTATTCTGGTGCAAAGTTACGTTACTTTTTGATACGTTGTACTTTTTTTGCATAAAAAGATATTATTCTGCCATGCAAACGTTTGCATGCGCGATTATATATAATAATAATAAGGTATATGTAATTATTCATAAACTTTTTCGTAACTTTGCATCGGAATAGTTAGAAACCGATGGAAGAGAAAGCACCAATGACAATGAAGGACATAGCCCGGGAGTTCGGAATTTCCGTGGCTACGGTGTCGCGTGCCCTGAAGGATTCGCCCCGTATCAGCGAAGAGCGTCGGAAAGCTATTCAGCAGTATGCCCGTGAGCATAATTTCTATCCGAATGCCATCGGCGAAGCCTTACGCCACAGCCGTGTAATGCCGCAGAGAGTTATTGGTGTCATCGTGCCGGAGTTCACGCATTATTATTTCTCTTCGATCCTGACTGGTATTGAGGAGGCTGCAGCCGCCCGTGGTTACCGGATCATGGTGGCCCTGAGTGGGGAACAGCATGAACGTGAGGTACGGATCTGTGAGAACTTCCATCGTTATAAGGTTTGTGGTATCATCGTGTCGCAGGCAAAGGACACCAAGAACTACGAACACTATCAGAGGCTGATTGATGCGGGTATTCCCATCGTGTTCTATGACCGTATCTGTACGGGCGTGAATGCCAGTCGTGTGGTGGTCGATGACTATATGGGTGCCTATAATGCCGTGACCCATCTGATAGAGACGGGATGTAAGCGGATAGCCTTTTATGGCGGACCCATGCAGCTTGAGATTTCGAAGAACCGTTTCAATGGTTATAAGGATGCCTTGCTGAAACACGGACTGAAGGTGGATGAGGAGATCATCCGTGTCTGTGACAATCGTGAGGATGCCGAGGTGTTGACGCCGGAGATTCTGGCTTTGGAACAGCGGCCTGACGGTTTCTTTGCCGTGAATGATGATACGGCCATCGGCATTCTCTATACGGCAAAGCACTCTGGTTACAAGGTGCCTGAGGATATCAGCATCTGCGGATTTACCAACGGACAGCGTGCCGTGGCCTGTGATCCGATGTTGACAACAGTTGAACAACGGGGCCATCGGGTAGGTGAGGAGGCTGCGGAGATCCTGATGGACAAAGTGGAAGGTCTTATCCCCATTGATAAGGTCGAGAAGCGCGTCGTCCGCACCCGCCTCATCATCCGCGGCACAACGAGATAATGAAGAATTAAGAGTTTAGAATGAAGAGAATATGAAACAGAAACCTGATCTTAGTTTTTGGAAATTGTGGAATCTGAGTTTCGGATTCTTCGGCGTGCAGATTGCCTACGCCTTGCAGAGTGCCAACATCTCGCGTATCTTCGCCACACTCGGCGCAGACCCGCACAACCTGAGTTATTTCTGGATTCTTCCGCCATTGATGGGTATCCTTGTGCAACCGATTGTCGGAACACTGTCGGATAAGACATGGACGCGCTTTGGCCGTCGTATTCCTTATCTGTTTGTAGGAGCCGCCGTCGCAGTGTTGGTAATGTGTCTGTTGCCAAATGCAGGCTCCTTGGGCCTGACGGTCAGTGCCGCCATGATGTTCGGACTGGTTGCCCTGATGTTCCTCGACACCAGTATCAATATGGCGATGCAGCCGTTTAAGATGCTCGTGGGCGACATGGTGAACGAAAAACAGAAGGCCAAGGCCTACTCCATCCAGTCGTTCCTCTGCAATGCAGGTTCGGTGCTGGGTTTTGTGTTTCCTTTCATCTTTACATTTATCGGTATCAGTAATGTGGCAGAGAAAGGTGTAGTGCCCGACAGCGTCATCTGGTCGTTCTATATCGGTGCCGCCATCCTGATTCTTTGTGTCATCTATACCACCTCGAAGGTGAAAGAGTGGAATCCAAAGGATTATGTAGAATATAATCCTACATCTGAGAACTCCGAAAGCTCTGAGGATTCCGGAAACTGGATCACCCTACTGAAGAATGCACCTTCGACATTCTGGAAGGTGGGACTCGTGCAGTTCTTCTGCTGGGCAGCCATGCTCTATATGTGGAACTATACGACCGGTGCCATTGCCGAGGTGGTGTGGAATACGACCGATCCTTCCAGTGAGGCCTTCCAGGAGGCAGGCAACTGGGTGGGTATCCTCTTTGCCGTTCAGGCCGTGGGCTCTGTAGTATGGGCCGCCCTGCTGCCACAGTTCAAGAATACGAAACTGGCTTATTCCGTCAGTCTGGTGATTGGTGGTATCGGCTTTGCACTCGTACCGTTCATCAGCAACCAGTATCTGCAGTTCATCCCGTTCCTGATGATCGGTTGTGCTTGGGCTGCAATGCTTGCCATGCCGTTCACATTTGTCACGAATGCCCTGCAGGGTTATGGACACATGGGTGCTTACCTCGGACTCTTCAACGGTACCATCTGTATTCCACAGATTGTGGCCGCCCTCTTAGGAGGTGTCATCCTGACGTTGGTAGGTGGCCATCAGTCAACGATGATGATCGTCGCTGGTGTCAGCTTCCTCATTGGTTCCGTCTGCGTCGCAGGAATTAAGAAGTAATTATATTTTCGAGGAATGAGGAAGGAAGAAAGAGGAAGAAGATTACTTTGGTGGCGGAGGGTGATACTGCTTCTCTTCGCCATGCATATCTCCTTCCTCGTTCCTCCTTCCTCGTTCCTCGATATCGATACCCACGCTGCTAACTTCCTGACGGAGCGGTACAACCTCACCTCTCTGGACCTGAGCAATGGTCTTCCCCATAATCATGTCAACGACATCTTCAAGGACTCCAGCGGTTTTCTTTGGATCTCGACGTATGGCGGTGGTTTAGTCCGCTACGACGGTTATGGGGTCATGGAGCCCAGGCTTGACCTGAATAGTAAGTCTTGCCGCAGTATTGCCGAGGACGACTTCCACAGGCTCTGGGTAGCTTTCGACGAGGGTATCAATATCATCGACCTGAAAACGATGAGAGCCGTTGTACCTGACCATCCGGGTCTGCGAGAGTTGCTGACTTTTCCTTCCATGAAGTGCTATCGTGATGCAATGGGGCACATTTGGGTAGTCAATGACCGTCAGGTCTCTCTCATCACATTCGATGCTCAGGGACAGCCTGATCATATTTACAACTATCCCCACCCTTGGAGGATGCTCGACATTGCCATCTGTGATGTCGATGGAAACGGCAAACCGTGGATTGGTATCGACGGTGGGCTTTATCGGTTGGTGGAAAAAGGCGGGAAGCTGGTACGGGAGGAAATATCCGCATTGCTGAAACCCCTTCAGGAACATTACATCACTGACATTCTGAAACGTAACAATGTTGTCTGGATCACTACCAATCAGGGATTATTCCGTTATGACCCCTATCTGCAAAAGTTGGCTGAGTACCATCATTCCACTGCTCCAGGATCCTTGTCCCATGTGTTTCTGTCGAGTTTGGCAGTCACTTCCGACAATCGCTTGTTGGTTGGCTCTCTGTGTGGTGTCAATATCTACGATGATCAGACGGACAGTTTCACGGCTTGGACTACGGAGAGCCCTGTTCCGCTGAAGAGCGACTTCGTTCATTGCATCCGTGTCTATCAAGGTCATATCTGGATTGGTACAGAGTCAGGCGGTATTGCCTGTCTGGCACCGCAACGCCTGCTGCTGCGAAACTCTGTTCATACAAGTGATCCTCGTTCCCTCTCTCCCAACCCCGTGAATGCCATGTTGGTTGAGCCTGATGGACGGTTATGGGTGGGAACGGTGGAAGGAGGCCTGAACCTTCGTGAGAAAGGTACTGCCGACTTTGTCCATTACACAACAGCCAATTCTGGCCTGTCCCATAATAGTGTGTCGGCGCTTGCTGCCGATCATCACGGCAAGCTCTGGATAGGTACGTGGGGAGGAGGAGTCTGCCTGACAGATAGGCAGGGAGTCCATCACATCTCCCGTCTGGAACTTCAGGGAGAATATCAGTGGCGTACGGGTTTTGTAGGTGCGCTGGCTGTTGATTCTATTAACGACGGCCTGTGGATAGGCAGTAATGCTGGATTGTATTTCTATGATTTCAAGTCGCATGTGATAGAGGAACCGTTTGAGGGATGCCGCAGTCTGACGGGAAATATCGGCGCCATCGTCGATTATGATGGTTTACTGTGGATGGGCTGTATGCAGGGCTTGATCAAGGTGGATCTCAACTCTGGACGCCAGGGGCACAGACCCTTTAAGCATGAACTGATCTCCCACAAGCTGGACGATCCCAATTCACGTATCGTAGATAAGATATCCTCCTTCTGTCTGGCGCATGATGGTACGCTTTGGCTGGGTAGCAACGGCTATGGACTTTATAGGAGGAAAGGAGACAGGAGTCAGGAGTCAGGAGTCAGGAGAGAAGATGTCTTTGAGGCTTTGACCACAGAAGACGGTCTGGCCTTCGGTGGTGTCAAGGGTATCGTTGAGGATGTTAACGGACGCTTATGGGTGACGACCCAGAATGGTCTGTCGGTCTATGATCCGAAGACGCATGTCTTCTCTAACTATTTCGAGAGCGAAGGTCTGGTCAATCATCATTTCTATTGGAATTCTGCGGCTCGAGATGCCTCGGGTGTCATCTATCTCGGCAGTGAGGGAGGACTGATAGAAGTGTTGGGTGAGAATACGGAGGCTAAGGCTAATGGCCAGCTTGTGTTTACCCATCTCATCGTGGATAATCAGGATGTCACCGCCGGCAGTGAATATTTGTCGGAAGACATCTCGATAGCCACATCCATTCAGTTGCGTGAGGGTAACCGTTCATTCTCCATCGCCTTCTCAGCCTTGGATTATGGAAACGAGGCGCAGGCCATGTTCAGTTACAGGATGAAAGGCCTTGAGGACGAATGGACGCCGCTCAAACTGGGAGAGCACTCCGTACGCTATAGTGCTTTGCCTGCCGGTCATTATATCTTCGAGGTGAAATATGTGTCATCTTTGTCAGCCGACCAGTCGGAAATAGCTTCCATCGAGGTGAACGTCAGTCCTGCTTTTTGGAATAGCTGGTGGTTCCGTTCTTTGCTGGGCATTTTCTTCGTAGTTCTCGTACTTTATATATATAATAGGTGGGTGGCACGTCTGAAACGGTTGGAGGCCGAACAGCTGCTTAATCCAATCCGCCGTGTATTGGAGGAGTCGGAAGATCCTGCGCAGTTGCAGACCCGTATCCAGAACATCCTCGACAACCAGCAACGTTACAAACACAGTGTGACGAAGAGTGTGGAGGCAGACAAGGAGGAGGTGCTCAAACGCACGAAGCCGTTTATGGAGCGCGTGATGGAGATTATGGAAGCCAACTATATGAATTCTGAGTTTGGCGTGCAGGAGTTCTGTGATGCTCTTGGCATGAGTCGTACGGTGGCCAGCAAACACCTGAATGCGGAGGTGGGTGTGCCAGCCGGACAGTTTATCCGTAATTATCGTCTGAACATGGCCAAGGAACTGCTCTCTGCGAAGACCGGAAACCGCAATATTACCGAAGTCGCCTATAAGGTGGGGTTCAACGATCCGAAATACTTCACGCGTTGTTTTGCTAAGATGTTTGGTATGAGTCCAAGTGCCTTTATAGGGGAATAAGTGGATAAAACGTGCTTAAATAGGGTGAAAATAGACAAATTTTCACCCTTTATTCGTTTTGTCCACCTAATAAATCGTTTTATCCACTTGATTTATGTCAAAGCGTGTTACTTTTGCGAAAAATTTCATTCATTAAATCAATTTTGTAAATTTAAAACCAAAAGCAAATGAGAAAACAAGTACTATTCTCTGTGATGCTAATGTTAGGCGTTTTGGGAGGTCTTTCCTTCTGTCCAGCGACCGCAAAAGCATCAGTGCAGCAAGACCAGACCATCAAAGTGAATGGCCAGGTCGTTGATCAAAGTGGAGAGCCGCTCATTGGCGCAACCGTCCGCGTGAGGGGTGTGCAGAGTGGTGTTGTGACCGACTTCGACGGTAACTTCGAGTTGAATGCTCCTGGTAACGGCACCCTTGTGGTGAGCTATGTGGGTTACAAGGATCGCGAGATTGCCATACGTGGGCGCGCGAACCTTAATACTATTGAGCTTGAGTCAGACGCTATGATGCTTGACCAGGTTGTCGTCGTGGGTTATGGTGTTCAGAAGAAGGCCGACCTGACGGGTTCTGTGTCTATCGTGAATGCCGATGAACTGAAGCGCGTATCCAACTCAAACATCTCTACCATGCTTGAAGGTAAGGTGGCAGGTGTGTCTATTACATCTGACGGTCAGCCCGGTGCAGACCCGACGGTGCGTATCCGTGGTATCGGTACCTTGAACGGTAACCAGGCTCCCCTTTATGTGATTGATGGCGTGCCTATGGGTACTTCTATCCGCGACTTCTCTCCGAACGATATCGAGACCATCCAGGTGCTGAAGGATGCTTCTGCCGGTGCTATCTATGGTTCTCGTGCTGCTAACGGTGTGGTAATCATCACGACTAAGGGTGGACAGAAGGATCAGCCGCTGAAGGTTGACTATAAGGGCTACGTCGGTATGGACGTTGTCTCGAACACCCACTACGACCTGATGAATGCCGATCAGTATAGTAACTATCTCGGCATTGCCGCAGCCAACTCGAACACGCCCCTTCCTGGCGGCTACAGCATGGACGGCGACGGTGTCTATCGCTTCCGTGACAATACGAATACTGACTGGTTCAAAGAGGCTTTCAAGACGGGTATCCGTCAGAACCACAACGTGAATCTGAGCGGTGGTGGTGCACACAATACTTATAATATTGGTCTTGACTACTACGACCAGAAGGGTACCATCGAGGGATCGGGTCCTGACTTCAGGCGTTATACAGCCCGTGTGAACAACACGATGGACACGAAGTTCGTAAAGTTCCGCACCAGCCTCGTCTATTCGCACTCTGACCAGAACGTGATGTCAATCGGCAATGATGACCGTTACATCCAGGGTCTCTATGGTAACTTGGGTAATGTGCTCCGTGGTGTGCTTACCATGCAACCTACTATCAAGGCTTATGACGAGTCGACATGGGTGCTCGACGATATGGTAGGTTCGGCCAGTGGCTGGAAATACGATGCCTATGGCTACGGCGTGTATTACGACACCGTTCACGGTGACATCTCTGCCATGAACCCGCTTCTGGTGAACAATCTGCTATCGAATAAGACTATCGTAGACCGCTTCGTGGGAACGGGTTCTGCCGACGTTGACCTGCTGGAGATGGTGGGTGTGGAGAGCAAGAACCACTCACTGACCTATAAAATCAACCTCTCTTACAGCACGACCAGTGCCACAGACCGTGACTGGATCCCCGCCTGGATTCAGAGTAACCGTGTATATCTGGCCAAGGAGAACGAGCGCCTGACCAAGGCTCACCGTAAATACACCGACGCCCTGATCGAGAATACGCTGACTTGGGACGGTACTATGGGTCTGCACCATGCTAACCTCGTGGTCGGTCAGACCTACGAGGAGGAGAATACCTCTACGATGAGTGCCACCGGCATCAACCTCTCACAGCCTTACTTCCTGCAGCTGCAGAACGCCAGCGACTGGAATGCCAACAGCTTTGAGGCCAAGCATACGCTGGCTTCTTATCTCGCCCGTCTGAACTACGACTTCGACGGGAAGTACCTGCTCTCTGCCATCGTCCGTCGTGACGGCAGTTCTCGTCTGACGCCAGACAAGCGCTGGGATACCTTCACTTCATTCTCGTTGGGCTGGCGCTTCGACAAGGAGAAGTTCTATCCCATCGACCGCAACATCGTGAACATGTTCAAGCTCCGCGCCAGCTATGGTGAACTTGGTAATGAGGCTTCTGTGGCAGACTATGCTATCCAGGCTACGATGCTGCGTAACAACATGACTTATAGCTTCGGCAACCAGCCCATTACAGGTTCCGCCATCTCGACCTTCGTCAACGAGGATCTGACATGGGAGAAGAGAAAGACCTATAACATCGGTCTCGACCTGGCTTTCTTCAACAACCGTATCGAGTTCACCGCTGAGTGGTACAAGAACAAGTCACAGGATCTGCTCTATGCAGTACCCGTGCCTGCCAGTGCAGGTGTGAGCAATACCACGGTGACCATGAACGCCGCCTCGCTGGAGAACAGTGGTTTCGAGTTCTCGGTGACCTATCGTAACAACGACCACAAGCTGAAGCACCAGATCAGTGCCAACCTCAGCACCCTGAAGAACGAGGTGACATCACTCGGATTCGGTGAAGAGAGATACATATCTGGCGCCTATATCACTGAGGTAGGCCAAGAGGTAGGACGCTTCTATGGCTGGAACTATCTGGGTATCATCCGCACACAGGAACAGCTGGATAAAATAAATGAAGAAGCACGTCTTGTTCACAATGCGTTTGAGCAGCAGAAAGCCGCTGCTGATCCCAGCTATGTCCCTAATATCAAGGATGAACCCGGAACCTGGTCATATCAGGATGGTGCAAATGTCGGTGACTGTTATTATGCCGACATGAACGGCGACGGACAGGTGAACGGCGACGACCAGACGGTGCTCGGCAGTGGACTGCCCGCTGTGAACTTCGGTCTGAGCGCACACCTGGAGTACGGCATCTTCGACCTGAGCATCTCCACCTTTGGTGCCTTCGGCTACCATGTGACAGACTTCCTCTACAACACGCTGAACTCCAGCTACGGCTATGGCAACAAGGATGTGGCCATTCTTGATGCCAATAAGTGGGACGGCTCGACTTATGTGAGCAGCATCCCCCGCACTTATCTTTCGAATAGTGCTACACTGGCTTGGAACGACCTGTTTAGCAGCCGTCAGATTCAGAACGCTTCCTATTGGAAGATTGCTAACGTAGAACTGGGCTGCAACCTGCCTAACAAGTGGTTCGGCAACTACGTATCGGGTGTCCGCGTCTATGTTGCGGCACAGAACCTTCTCACCATCTCTGGCTATAAGGGTTACAACGTGGACTTCGCCGGTGGTACGTTCTCTCCTGGCTACAACTACTGTTCTTATCCTACACCGCGTAGCTTCATGGCTGGTCTGAACTTCACCTTTTAAGGGGAGTTGAAAGTCGAAAATTGAAAGTTGATAATTGAAAATTGAAATAAAGATATGAAACTACATAAAATTTCCTTCGCCCTTCTGTTAGGCCTCGGCACACTCACGTCGTGCGAGAGTAAGTTGGACGTGATGAATCCCAACCAGCAGACGACGGACATCTTCGGTCAGGATGTCTCTGACCTGGATGAAAGTGTGATTGCCTGCTACAACCATATCCGTATGGAAGGCACTTTCGCCCGTGTTGGCTATATGCTCGATGTGTGCCGCGGTGATGAGGTGTGGAACTCCTCACAGGTGTGGTATATGCCTTACGACGATCTGAACGTCGCCTTTACTGACGAGATTGGCCAGTGGCCTTGGCGCGATTGGTACTATACCATTAAGGTTTGTAACTTCATCACCTCAAAGCTCGAGGACGATGCCAGTCTCACTGACACGTACAAGCGCATTAAGGGTCAGGCATTGTTCATCCGCGGCCTTTCGTACTACGTTCTCGCCGGATATTATCAGAACCCGATGCTCATCACCGATTACAGCGTGTATGAGACACTCACGGGTCTCTACGTTCCCAACAGCTCTTACGACGAGGTGTGGGATCAGGTAGAGAAGGACTTCCGTGAGGCCATGGATATGTTGCCTTCGCGCGACATCGGTGGTCAGTGGGCTCAGGGCCGTGCCACCTGCGGTGCTGCTGCCGGCTTCTATGCCCGCGCTCTGATGATGCGTCATAAGTACAGCGAGGCACTCACCGTGCTGAAGGATATCATCAATGGCAGGTATGGTACTTATCGGCTGATGGCCAACTATGGTGACAACTTCCGTGAGGGCTCAAAGTATGAGAACAACGAGGAGAGCCTCTTCGAGGTACAGTTCCTGGACTATGGCTCACAGGGTGTTGACGATGAGTGGACACCAGTGAACACCAGCCCGAACGCCACGCAGGGTTCGGCCATCGAGAGTAACTTTGGCCCTGGCGACTGCGGTGGATGGGCAGACCTCTCTGCATCACCCTGGCTCTACAACCTGTTCAAGGCTGAGCGCACCACCAGCGGCTCGCTCGATCCACGCCTCTACTGGACTATTGGCACCTACGAGCCCGAATGGGACGGCTTTGAATATGGCAACAAGATCTACACCATCAAGCAGACAGACGAGTGGACAAACGCAGATATTCCTGTAGTGACCAACAATAACTTCGGTGGTCTGCCCGTTGCCAAGCACACCAACCTCCGCACCGGTCTTTACGATAAGGTGGTGACAGGTCTGCACGACGGTATCAACCTGCGCATTATGCGCTATTCTGACGTGCTGCTCCGTGCCGCAGAGTGCGAGAACGAGATCAGCGGACCCACCCAGCAGGCTATCGACTGGATCAACCAGGTGCGTCAGCGTGCCGGTCTGGCCGACCTGAAGCTGTCTGACTTCAATTCTGCCGACAAGCTCTTCGAGCAGATCGCCAATGTGGAGCGTCCGAAGGAGTTCGGCTGTGAGTTCGGTCGCGGCTTCGACCTTATCCGCTGGGGATTCTTCTATGACAGCGGCCGCCTGCAGCAGCTCAAGGAACACGGTGCTGTGAACTTCTGGACGAAGGCCAACTATGGCAACGGTTCTATCGACTTCACCCCGAAGGATCCTGTGGATTACAGCTCATGCAGCAAGAGCTCTTTCGACAACTGGATTTCCGGGCATGAGTTCTTCCCCATCTATCAGGGTACGCTCAACGACAACCCCAACCTTGTGGGTAACTCCGCTAACACCAGCGAGAGCAACGCAAGCAAGCTCTACGGTACGGTACACCCTGTCGTGAACCTCTGAGTCGTTGAAATATTATAGAATGATGAAATTCAAAAATTAAAGAATAATAGGTTATGAAATATCTCAATCAAATAGCAACCGCTTTCTGTGTAGCAGCTCTTGGTCTGATGACTCTGACGAGTTGTGAAGGAGGCGACCTGTACAGCATTGACTCGCCTGAATGGCTTTCAAGCAGGGCTGACTCCATTGCCGCTGCCAAGGCAGCCAGTCAGGGAGAAGAAGAGGAAATCGAAGGTATGCACGAGGATGTCTATACTGTCGGTGCACCTGATTTCAGCACTGGCTGGTGGGCAGTATTCTCCAAGTACTATCAGATTCCTGAAGGTGGAAAATGGATTGCACAGTTCAACCTGAGCATTAATCCCGCTGCCACCAACACCTATAAGAACTACGCACTCATCATCACCAACGATGAGGATCGCGGTGCTGCCAACTATAAGGAGTACGGTGCTATCCGCTACGATAATCAGCCGACTGGAAACTCGGAGTGGGGTGACTATATCGACCGCAGCCTTGTGTCGAGTGACCTGACGTTTGAGACCGATACTGATCCAGGCGTTGAAAAACTCGGTGGCAAGGTGACGCTGACTATAGATCGCACAGAGGGTGGACTCATCGTCACGATGACCAATGGTACTGTGACAAAGACCTATACTCAGAAGTCCGCATTGGCTAACCTCAATGCCGACCAGAGTAACACGACCATCCGTGCCTTCCTCGTACCGGAGGGCTCTTGCATCAACTTCCTCGGTTCTACCATCGAGCCTATCGGAGGCTATACCTCTAAGGAAGACAAGCTGCCGTTGTCAATGGTGCTCAATGGCGTGCCCAAGAAGGTGCTCCAGGGTGTCACGTTCGAAGAGGCATTTGCCAACGTGACGGCTACGGTACAGTTCGAGCAGGGCGTGTCGAAGGATGTGAAGTTCGAAGAACTGTCATTCGAGGTCATTCCCGATATGAATAATCTGGGCCAGAAGACGCTTGTGGCTGCATACGCCAAGACCTTCAAGGGCGAGGCTTCCACACCCGTCATCGGCTATGCACAGTTCGACATTGTCGATAAGATGTACACTTCTATCGGTGCTACCGACAACTCTACAGCCTTCTGGGGTGCTCACTCAGACAACATCAAGGTGAACCCGGGCGAGACCTTCGTCAGCAGATTCACCAACTACACCAGTGGACAGAACAACTGGAACAACTTTGTCGTAGTGCTCTGCAAGGCAAACAATGACGAGTATGCTGTGGTCCGAGCCGACAACTACGGCTGGGGTGCTGGCTATGAGAATAACCCGAACCTGACGACCAGCGGTGGTCAGAGCGACTGGGGTGCATGGCTCGCTGCCATGGATGGTGCCAAGGTTACCACCTATGTCACCAACAACGGCGACGGTTCTGCAGATGTTGTGGCTATTATGGAGGGTAACGACGGTGTCGTCTATCAGCAGATGTATCAGGGCATCGCCGTTGACAATCCTAATGACTTCTTCTTCCGCTTCACGGTGGATGGCAGCCATATCGAGTTCGACGATGTCGTTGGTGCCGAGGATAACTCCACCGCATTCTGGGGTGCTCACTCCGTAGACATCGAAGTGCCCATCAACCAGACGGTATCCACACGTATCAAGAACTTCACCAACCTGCAGAACAACTGGAACAACTTCTGTGTAGTTCTGACCAGCGACCGTACTACAGAGTACGCTGTGGTTCGTGCCGACAACTACGGTTGGGGTGCAAGCTATGAAAATAACCCGAACCTGACGACCAGCGGTGGCCAGAGTGACTGGGGTGCATGGCTCCAGGCAATGGATGAGGCAAAGTGCTACGTAGCTGTCACCAATCATGGCGACTCTGCCGACGTGAGGGTTGTCATGGAGGGTAACGATGGTAACACCTATTATCAGGATTACCTCGGTATCAGTCCTATCGATGGCAATCTGTTCTTCCGCTTCACGGTCGACGGCAGCCATCTCATATTTGAATAAGTTTTGATTACATTTTCCACATGATTGGTTAATCAACCAAGGGGGGCGGACTGAGTGAAGCCCGCTCCCCTTCCTTTTTTCTTATTTTAATGACAATCGTTATGAAAGCGAAAACAATATTGTGGTCGCTGTTAGCCCTTATTGTGCCTATGACGGCAGCAGGGCAGCCGCACCGCTTCCAACAAAAAGACTTCCAGACCGACACACCGATGGTCCACGACCCCGTGATGGCCTACGAAGACAGCACCTGGCATATCTTTGCCACGGGCATGGGTATCCAGCACATGACCTCCAAGGACCGCAAGACCTGGACGGTGAAGACGGCTCCCGTCATGTCCGTCATCCCCCAGTGGACCCACGACTCCGTTCCCGGCTTCACCCATCACGTCTGGGCGCCGGATGTCATCAAATGGCACGACCGCTGGTGGCTCGCCTATAGCTGTTCCACTTTCGGACGCAACGGTTCTGCCATCGGACTCCTCTCCACCCGTTCCTTGACCTTTGGCCTCTGGGATGACATGGGCTGCATCGTCACGTCCCGTGAAGGCCGCGACAACTGGAACGCCATCGACCCCAACTTCGTCATCGACGATCAGGATCAGCCCTGGCTCGTGTGGGGTTCTTTCTGGGACGGCATCCAGCTGGCCCGCCTCGATACGACGATGCATATAGCCAAGGAGTCAGGAGTCAGGAGTCAGGAGTCAGTAAGGCCACGCACCATCGCCCGTCGGTTTAATATGAGTACCTCTGATGGCAAGAAGGCCCTCTCCGTGAATCCCAATCCCCCGAAGAACCCCACGTCCGACTTCGCAGGTCCTAACGCCATCGAGGCGCCGTTCATCTTCAAGCACGATGGCTGGTATTACCTCTTCGTCTCTTGGGACTACTGCTGTCAGGGCTCCAAGAGCAACTACCGTGTGGCCGTAGGTCGTAGCCGTAGTGTCGAGGGACCTTATCTCGATCCTGACGGCATCGACATGCGCGACGGTGGTGGCATGATCTTCCTTGAGGGTGACAAGAAGGCTTTCGAGGCAGCTGGCCACTGTGCCGCCTATACCTTCGACGGACAGGACATCTTCATCTGTCATGGTTATAGCATCGCCCATCAGGGGGCCTCGATCCTCATCCAGCGTCCTATCCTTTGGACGTCAGACGGCTGGCCAACACTGAAATAAAGGTGAAAAGGTGAAAGAGTAATAAATAAGGAATGATGATGAAAGATATAAGAGTAAAGACAAAGGGCTTGGTGATAGGTGTTTCACTTTTTCACCTTTTCACCTTTTCACCTATGGCGAACGCCCAGCAGCGTTCGTGGACGGCTGACAATGGTAATGGCACCTATACCAATCCGCTCTTTTACGATGAGTTCTCCGACCCCGACATCCTGCGGGTGGGCGACGACTACTACCTCGCTGGCACGACGATGCACACCGTGCCAGGACTGGTGATCCTGCACTCTAAGGACCTCGTGAACTGGGAAAACCTCAGTTACTGTTTTGACCGCTTTGACTTTGACGACGATGCCTTCTCGCTGAAGAACCACAAGGAAATCTATGGTCAGGGAGTGTGGGCACCTGCCATCCGCTATGCCAACGGTCAGTTCTATGTGTTTACCAACATCAATGGCAAGGGCCTGCAGTGCTATACCTCGAAGGACATCCGCGGGCCGTGGAAACACCATAACATGCAGGGGCGCATCTACGACCTCTCCGTGCTATTCGACGACGATGGCAAGATCTATGCCATTCATGGTTATGGCGAGGTGAAGTGTACGGAACTGAAGGCCGACATGAGCGGACCCATCGAGGAGACGGAGCGCACTATTATCCCCGAGGGCAACGCCGTGGGCGAGGGTCATCACATGTATAAGATTAACGGGATGTACTATCTCATCTCTACCGACTACAAACCCAACGGCCGCACACTCTGCTCGCGCTCGAAGAGCATCTGGGGACCTTACGAGACCATCACCATCACAGCCGACGAGACCTTCGGCTACCATGCCGCCTCGCTGACACAGGTGCCACAGGGAGAACAGTACCGTATCGGGCACGACGGCACGAAGTTCGGCATCCCCGAGGTTGACAAGGACGCCACCGCCTGCACGAACATCCACCAGGGAGGCATCGTGGAAGACCAGAGCGGACAGTGGTGGGCACTGCTGATGATGGACTTCCACTCCATCGGACGCACCGTCACCCTCGCTCCAATCACATGGAAGGACGGCTGGCCCATGCTGGGACTAGAAGGTAACCTGGGGCGTGCACCTCGTACGTGGTTCAAACCGAATGTTTCGAGGAGTGAGGAGAGCGAAGTGAGGAGTGAGATTACTCCACACGCTCCTTATGTGCGTTCTGAGAACTTCAACGGCAAAGCGCTGGGCCGTGTCTGGCAGTGGAACCACAATCCCGACGACACGAAATGGAGCCTGAAGAAAGGCCGCCTGCGCCTGCAGTCGATGCCTGCCGAACAGCTGATGTGGGCCCGCAATACGCTCACCCAGCGTGTCATCGGCCCCCAGAGCATCGCCACCGTCGAACTCTATACCAAAGGCATGAAGGACGGCGACGTGGCAGGACTGGGTAATATCAACGTGCCCTGTTCGTGGATCGGCATCGTGAAGGAAGGCAAGCAGCTGACATTGCGCCGCTTCGAGCAGGCGGATAACGATACCATCGACGTGCCTGTCGCCATCACTGATGGTAAACTCTACCTTCGCATGGTGGGCGACTATGATCACGACCGTGCCTACTATGAGTTCTCGCTCGACGGCAAGACCTATCAGCAGGTGGGCGACGAGATGAAACTCTCATACCAGTTGATCTCCTTCCAAGGTTCTCGCCATGCCCTCTTCGCCTTCAATAAGAACGGGAAGAACGGTGGCTATGCCGAGTTTGACAATTTCACCGTGGAGGAGCCGATGGCCGACCGCAGCCAGAATATCCCCTACAACAAGACATTCCGCATCATCAACCTCGCAACGGGCAAGCCCGCCATCGCCTTGGAGCATGGACTGCTCTATGATACAGACAAGGCAGACAAGTCTAAACAGACCCGCTTCCGTATCATAGACAAGGGGCAGGGTAAGGTTATCCTACAGTGCGAGGATGGACGTTACGTCTTCTGTGCAGGCTATGGCATTGCTGGTGATGTGCGTTTGACGAAGGACGAGTCGAAGGCGGAGGTGTTCCTCTGGCAAGACTACCTGAACCATGAGTTCATGCTGATGTCCATGCGCACACATAAATACATAGGAAAGAGTCCCACCACGGGCAGTCCCTATTCGATGGACTTCCCTGGTGCCGATCCCGCTCGTCGCAACGGCTCCGTTTTCCGCTGGGAAGAATAAATAGCCTGATTTTGTGCCGAGACCTCCCTTATTCTTTGGAAACACCTGTATATAAAGGGACTTTCGCACGGGAGGTGTTGTTACATGACCTCCCATAGATCTCCCATAGACCTCCCTTCACTCCTCCCTTTGTCCTTAGGCAGGGGAGTTCAGACGGGAGGTCTATGGGAGGTTTGAGGGAGGTCTCCAGAGAAGACCTCCCGTCTTGAAACCCCGATAAACAAAGGCATTTCCAAAGAAAACGGGAGGTCTGAGGTTTTTTCTACGATGCACCTCTTATTTCAGGCAATCACTAGTTCTTTTTCCCCTGTTTCTAGTACGCTGGGAGTTTACCCTATCTAAACTCGGACTTTCCTTAGGGGAAACTCCCACTTTCCTTAGGGGAAACCTCTGAATTCTCGAGAGAATTTCAGAAAAACATGCCACCTTTCTCATAGAAACCAGGCACCTTTCTTGGACTTTGGACTAACCTTTCTTGGCAAAACCCCGCTTGTTGTTCGGAGCACGAAGCCTTCATAATCGCAACACGAACCTTTCATAACGGCAACACGAAGCCTTGATGATCACAGAAACAAGGCTTTATAATCAGCGGAATGTATAAAACAAAAACTGTAAGGAATGGCTACTCAAATCATTGAGGGCACAAAGTTGGTGGTAGACTTTGGGTGCAAAGGTACAAATAAAAGTTAAAACAGAGGCTATTCCCATCTTAAAAAAACGAAAAAGTGATGGCCTGTAGCGTCACAACTTATCAAGAAAAGTTGTATCTTTGCATCCGCCAAAAGAAAAGGGGTGTGTTCCCCGTCACTTTTTTATTTTGTTGAATGACATTAAGAACAGCAATGGTGCTCTTAATGGTTGTAACCGCCGGGGAGGTGGTGAAGGCTCAAACGGAGCACAGGATGACAGTTGACGAATTGTTTCAACTTGTGGAAAGCAACAGCAAGACTCTTCAACAGGAGAAGATAAGCGTAGAATTTGCTCGGAAAGGAATTGAGGCGGCTCGCACGGCGCGGCTGCCCGAAGTGAATGCATCGGCATCGGTGTCGCTGAACGGCGACGTGGTGGTGATGGATCGTGACTTTACCAATGCCCATGGGTTCTCAGCTCCGCGCTGGGGCAACTCGCTGGCGTTGGAGGCTCAGCAGGTGGTGTATGCTGGTGGTGCCATTGATGCAAACATCGAACTGGCCTCATTGCAGCACAGGCAAACGCAGGTGGACGAACAGCAGCAGCGACAACAGCAACGGTTTCTGGCATTGGGACAGTATCTGGAAATCTTCAAGCTGAGGAATCGTGAACAGGTGGTGCGCCAGAACATCGACCTGACACAGCGACTGATAGACGACATCGAGGCGAAGCACGAGCAGGGCATGGCGCTCAGGAACGACGTGACTCGCTATGAACTGCAGATGGAGACGCTGCGGCTGCAGTTGAAGAAGCTTCATGACCAGCGCGGCATCCTGAATCATCAGTTGTGCAATCAGTTGGGTATCGAGGGCGAAATCATCCCTGACGAGCATCTTATCAATAATAAGTATGGTCAGGATGGCGAGTCGTCGTGGCAGACGACGGCACTCACCTCGGCTCCCAGCATCCAGCAAGCAGAGATTGGTCAGCAGATAGCCCGTCAGGAACTCCGGCTGGCCAAGAGCGAGATGCTGCCGAAGGTGGCTGTGGTGGCTGCCGACAACTTCAGCGGTCCGTTTACCTACGACCTGCCGCCTATCGACAAGAACATCAACTTCTGGTATGTGGGCGTGGGTGTGAAATATCCCATCAGTTCGCTGTTCAAGCAGAACAAGAAGGTGGAGCAGGCCAAGGTTCGCACCCTCCAGGCGGAGCAGAACCACGCGGTGACCGCCGAGCAACTGAACAATCAGGTGCAGCAGGCCTACACCTACTATCAACAGGCTTACGTGGAGTTGGAGACGCAGCAGAAGAGCGTGGAACTGGCTCAGCAGAACTATCAGGTGGTGAACGAACGCTATCTGTCGCAACTGGCTCTGATTACAGACATGATTGATGCGTCGAACATCAAACTGAATGCTGAACTGAACGAGGTGGATGCACGTATCGGCATCATCTTCGCATATTATTGTTTGCAGTATATCGCAGGAACACTTTAAAAGAATTAGGAATATGAACAACAAGAAACAGATAAAGAGGATATATAATGTAGTGATTATCGCAGCCCTTGTGGTGGTTATAGGATGGATAATGAGCCAGTTCGTTCACTGGGGCAACGTGGAATATACCGATGATGCGCAGGTGTGGCGACACATCACGCCCATCAATGCCCGTGTGGGCGGATTCATCAAGGAGGTACGCTTCGACGACTACCAGCACGTGAGGAAAGGCGACACGCTGGTCATTATCGAGGATGCCGAGTTCTGTTTGGCATTGGCTCAGGCCGAGGCAGGATGGCGCAGCAGCAGGAGCGGCTCGTCGGCAGTCACGGCAGGCATGAGCACCACCCGAAGCAATGTGCGTGCTGCATCGGCAGGTATCGACGAAGCCCGTGTACAGATGGAAAATGCCGAGAAGGACTATCTGCGCTTTGAGCAACTGTTGGCCAAGGAGGCCGTCACCCGCCAGCAGTACGACAATGCCAAGACGCAGTACGAGGCCGCCCGTGCCCGCTATGAGGCTGCCCGCAGCCGTCAGCAGGCCACTACGCAGGTGCTGGGCGAACAGCAGCAGCGCCTGGGACAGTCTGCGGCAGGCGAGTCGGTGGCTGAGGCACAGGTGAACCTGGCGCGTCTGAACCTTTCATATACCGTCATCGTGGCCACCTGCGACGGCGTGATGGGTCGCAAGGACATCAACGTGGGCCAACTCGTACAGCCTGGTCAGCAACTGGCCCGCATCGTCGATGACCATCAGGTGTGGGTGGTGGCCAACTACCGCGAGACGCAGATGAAGCACATCTCCGTTGGCAACAAGGTGGAACTGAAAGCCGATGCTGTGCCTGGTGTCGTCTTTCAGGGTGAGGTACAGTCGATAGCGGCTGGCACTGGCAGTGCCTTCTCGCCTATCCCAGTGGATAACGCCACCGGCAACTTCGTCAAGGTAGAGCAGCGTGTGCCAGTGCGCATTGTGCTGACTGGCGACAACAAACCTGAGGATGTGGTCTGTCTGCTGGCAGGCCTGAATGTGGAAACGGAGGTGAAGTACTGATGGCGTGGAATCCGAATCAGAAGTTCGCGATGCCGATGTTCAATCCCTGGGTGCCCGAGCGGGTTCGCCCATGGATTTATCTGCTCTTCGCGCTCTTCTTCCAACTTTCAGGCGGCGTCTATTTCGCCAGCCTGCAGCAGATGGTGGGCGCCACGGGCCTGCTGCGTGAGGACATCCAACTGGTGGCAATGTTCGGCGTGGTGGGAGTAAATATGCCCTTCCCGTTCCTGTTCCGCTACAAACTGCGCTTCACCAACCAGCAACTGCTCATCAATGCTGCTTTGGTTATTGCTGCGTGCAATCTGCTGTGTATGTGGCTTGTCGACGGCGACTTTGGCGAGTGGCGGTTACCGCTGCTCTGCGCCGTCAGCTACATCGCCGGCTACTTCAAGCTTTGCGGCACATTTGAATGTTTCAGCAACGTCCGCCTATGGCTCTCGCCCAAGCAGGACTTCGGCATCTTCCTACCCACCATCTATATCATCATCCTGCTGGCCATGCCGCTGAGCAACTGGATAGACCTGCGGCTCATCATGGCCTTCGACTCGTGGCAGATGATGCACTGGCTGACGGTAGGACTGATGCTCGTCATCGTGCTTGTCATTTACGCCTGCACCCACGGATGGCGCATGATGCCCCATCAGGTGCCACTCATCTCGCTCGACTGGCTGGGCTGCTTTCTCGTGTCGGCCTGTATGCTTCAGGTCATCTGGCTCTACACATACGGTGAGCACTATAACTGGACTGACAGTAGCCTGTGGTGTACGGTGCTCTGTATGTTGACTGTTACTGTTCTCGTCACCATCGGCCGACTGACGCATATCCGCCATCCGTATCTCGAACCCTCGATGTTCCATCATACACGGCTTTATCCCATACTGGGCATGTTCTTCGTGGCAGAACTGATGAACGCTACGCCCCACGCCCTGCAGAACACGCTGACGGGCGGCGTACTGCATTGGGGATTCACCACCACACAGCAGTTCTATCTCTTCGAGATGCTGGGCTATGCCTGCGGCAGTGCCTTCACCGTGCTGTGGGGCAAGGGCTGTCCCAATTGGGGCTGGATCCCGCGACTGGGCTTCAAGTACACCCGCCTGCTCACCATAGGCTTTGCCTGTCTGCTGATGTATCAGGTACTGATGTACTTCTACGTGTCGCCCGGGCTCAACATCGAGCGTATGTGCCTACCCACCTTCCTGCGCACCTTCGGCTATGGAATCTTTTTCGCCACGATGACGCTCTACCTGAAAGACCTCATCGAGTTCCCCACGTTCTTCCATGCCCTTACCGTCTCAGGTTTCATCCGCAATGGCGTGGCCGAGTCGATGTGTTCAGGCACGTACAGCTACGGACTTCGCCATCAGATTGCCGACACCCTGAATCGAGGTCTCCACACCGACTATCAGAGCATCCTGATGGTAGCTCTCAAGGAGATGTTCGGCCTCATGTGCCTCGTCGGCACTCTCGTCCTACTACTCATGCTGCTCTACGACGTCCAGCCCGTGCGCTCAACCATGAGCCGTATGCCGAAACTGAGGAATCTCGGTACTATCATTGTTAGGCAGCTGAAAGGTTAACGAATGTTACAAAAAGCACTTTTTACGTCTTAAAAAATCGAAAAAATAACATATTGTAACGATTGCCGTATCGACTTTTTTTGCTAATTTTGTAACGTGAAAACGGTTGTAGAGTTGATAAGTTGATAAGACTTACATACTCCAAGACTCATTAACTTACAAACTAATAAAATAAAAGAATTATGCCAAAGACAGTAGAAATTCAGATTGAGAAGGCTCACGGTCTCGTGGAAGGCTTGCGCCGTCATGTCAGGGAAATGGGTGAGCGTGGTGTCACCAACGATGAGATTAACGCATTAGAACAGGCCGTTAAGGAATTGGAGGTCGCCAATGCCGAGGTGGATAGTCTGCGTGAACAACTTACTCCAAAGGTAAAGGATATGAAAATCGCGATGGATCGCGTAAAGGAAGCCTATACCGAAAGGAAAAAGACTCTGAAAGGCTACTACCCCCAGGAGCGCTGGATGGACTACGGCGTGCCCGACAAGCGCTGAAATTCTTACAAAATGCAATAAGGGAGCAGCACGTAATCGTTACTGCTCCCTTTATCAAATAAGTTCAAAAGAGAAGATATGGCAAAGAAAAGGCGACAAAAGCCGATAATTGACCCGTCACTGTCGATTAAGGCTATCACGAAAAGCAGTGTATGGGGCATCTGTGAGAACGATGTAATCCGGATGTGGAAAGAAGCCATCAGAGATGAAGAGGTCAAAAAGAACGTCAACCGATATCTGGATATTTTCAAGAGTGCCTTCCTCATTGAGGAGATCAAGGAGGATGTTACGCTTATGAGAAATAGTTATGAGCAACGTGGTTACAAGTTGGCTCAAATCATCTTTGATGAGAAGATGTTGTTCACATGGGCTATCAAAAAGAAATCCATTATGCACGTTACTGACCTGACATATGAGAACATTCGCTACATTTCGAATACTAAGCTGATAGAGGTGCTGAGCCATAATTTTGGCAGCAGCTGGGATTCTCTGTCACATTCCATTCAAAACATCATCCTCAGTAATTTCGATGTTACTACTGTTACCCTTCCCAAAGAACGTCTTCATAAGAAGGGTGGCTTTTATGAGAAAAAAGTAAAAGACGGTTTTGAGGTGTTTGAGTTGGAAAAAGGCGGATGGGTTGAAGCCATCTTTACAAAAAAGAAGTCAGAACAGGAGGATTCCGATATACACTGCGGGAACGTGGTATAATTGATGATTATCAGCTTAATAAGACAGCCTCCCATATAACATAGAAGAACCGTCACCCTGTTGCTATGGGTATGACTTACAAAGTCATTGCCACAGCAGTCATCTTTTCACTCAGATCCTGTAAAGCCTCGCGGAACTGACGGCGCTCCTCGTCTGTAAAAGAGGCAATCTTTCCGTTAACCTTATTGCCATTCACCTTCTGCATGAGCCAACCGCGTGACTTGCCAAAGTATTTCTGGGCGATATAACTGAATGACAAGGCTTCGGGGAGATCCCTTAACTTGGCACGGAAGATCATTTCGTCAGCTTCAGCGATAATCTTACGCATGCCGTCGTCAAACTCGTTTATTCCCTGCTCGTATTCCTTTTGCGGTCAAGTTCGAAGTTACAATCGTTTACTTAACCTTAATAATTCTCAAAAGTTGTACAAAAGTACGAAGAAATCTCAAGATATCAGATGAAAGTATTATCTTTGCAACAAACTATAAGTTATTAGCATTACAGAATGAATTATGGATAGCTTCGTTGATGCATTATTGAGCGGCAAAACCGACAGGATACCTGACGAATATGACTGGTTTGCACCGCTTATTGGAGACTGGGACTGTGACTACCACGATGAACCCGAAGAGGGCCGCAATCGGCACGTCAAGGGAGAATGGCTCTTCCGAAGGATTTTGGAGGGCACGGGCGTACAGGATATATTCATTTTCCCGTCGAGGGCAACGAAGGAGACTGACCCGCAACCCGATGGTGAATATGGCTCGTCGTTCAGGATGTTCAACAAGGTTGAGCGGTGTTACGACGTTGTTTATACCTGCGACCACGCGATGAAAAGGCTCTGCTTCACCAAGCAGGGCGACAAACTCGTTGGCAAAGTGCTGTCTGAGGAAAATGCCTTCTGGATCTTCTCCGACATCACAGCAGACAGCTTCCATTGGGAGAACGTGAGGATGAAGGACAACGGGGAGCGTTTTTTAGAGTGCGAAATATTCGGGAAGAGGATAAGGTAGCAGCGCGTTATGATTGTAAGTATCGTTTTAGCAATTATACTGATGATGAATTCGTGTAACGGACAGACAAGGGAACCCGTCGTGAGGCCTGCCACCCAGGCGAACAGGTTCTATGATGGCAATGCCCAGAGGCTCAGTCAGGAGGTGGACAGTTTCCTGGCACTTCACAGAGGGAGTGCGGACCGTCGTCGTGTGGCAGCACTTATTGTGCCACACGCTGGTTACTATTATTCGGGCAATGTGGCGGCATCGGCCTATATGGCACTCAACCCGAAGCAGCCGTATAAGCGGATATTCCTGCTCGGCCCCAGTCACCACGAATGGCTTGACGGGGCTTCGGTGAACACAGAGGCAGACTATTATGCTACGCCCTTGGGTAACGTGAAAGTGGATCGTGAGACGGCAAAGAAGTTGACCACAGATTACGCAGATTGCACAGATTCTTTTTCGACCACGAATTTCACGAATTACACGAATTTTGATCCAGCAAAAGATTCCGAGAGGGTGTTCTTCTATAGGCCGGAGGCACATGATAGGGAGCATTGCCTGGAGGTACAGTTGCCTTTCCTGCAACGAAGACTCGGTGACGTGCCGCCCATTGTGCCGATTATTATTTCTACGAACGACTTCCAGAAGCTGTCAAGGATGGCGGAAGCGCTCAAGCCGTATTTCACGGACGAGAACCTCTTTGTGATCAGCAGCGACTTCTCGCACTATCCGACGTATGAGGATGCCTATGAGGCGGATGGCAAGACGGGGAAGGCGATCGAGAGTGGCGACGTGGGGCAATTTATTGCGGCCATCGAGGAGAACGCCCGAAGCGGTAAACGGAATCTGGCGACGAGTGCCTGCGGGGAGTTTGCCATCATCACGCTGATGCTGATGCTCGATAGCAACTATGAGGTGAAGCACCTGATGTACCAGAACTCTGGCGACATCGGCGATACGGATCACAGCCGTGTGGTGGGCTATCATTCGTTCGCCATCCTGCACAATGGAAATGATGGCATCGGAAGAACATGGACGAACACGGATTTTGTGTTATCCGACAATGATAAAAAGAAGTTGAAAGAAATAGCTCTCAATAGCATTAAGGATTCTTTGGATGGCAAGTCCGTGTCAGTCAGTGTTAGTCCGATGCAAGAATATCCGATGCTCAGCAAGAAGTGTGGAGCCTTCGTGTCGTTGCATAAGCATGGACATCTTCGTGGTTGTATCGGACACTTCGGCGAGGATACGCCTCTGTATGAGATCGTGGCAGAGATGGCCCGTGCCGCTGCCTTTGAGGATCCGAGGTTTATGCCCGTCAGCCGTGAGGAACTGGACGCTATCGACATCGAGATCTCCGTGCTCACTCCCATGCGCCGCATCCAGAGCCTCGACGAGTTTGAACTGCATCGTCACGGCATCTATATCCGCAAGGGTTATCGCAGCGGTACGTTCCTGCCGCAGGTGGCTGACGAGGTGAACTGGACGAAGGAAGAGTTCGTGGGACATTGCTCTCAGGACAAGGCGGGACTTGGCTGGAACGGCTGGAAGGACGCAGAACTGTACGTTTACGAAGCAATAGTTTTCTAAACAACGAATTACACGAATTTCACGAATTATTATATGCGAAAAGATATATATGAAAAGGATGCGCAGCCAAATTCGTGAAATTCGTGTAATTCGTTGTCTTAAAAATATCTGTAGATGATAGAAAGTCGGTATTATCAACATTTGGAAGGTGGAGGAGTGGAGTGTACGCTCTGTCCGCATCACTGTCACATCGCTGAGGGCAAGACGGGTGTATGTCGCAGTAGGCGGAATTATGATGGCGTACTTGTGAGTGAGGTCTATGGTAAGCCTTGTGCCTTGGCTGTCGATCCTGTGGAGAAGAAACCGCTCTATCATTTCCATCCTGGTACCACCTGTCTCTCCATTGCCTGCACAGGTTGTAACTTCCGCTGTCTGAACTGTCAGAACCACGATATCTCTCAGGCTTCGCCAGAGCAGGTGGACCATTATAACCTCTCTCCTGAAGAAGTGGTCTCGCTCTGTCTGAAGCA
>JAFRQC010000109.1 GCA_017428805.1 Prevotella sp.
ATGCAGGATCTTGACGTCGAGGAGTTCTGGGCACTATTACTGAACCAGCACTACCGTCTCATCAAGAAAGTGCGTATCTCGCATGGTGGCATTACTGAAACCTCCGTCGACATCCGCGTCATCATGCGGGAGGCCGTCCTCGCGAACTGCACCATTCTCGCCGTCTGCCACAACCATCCCTCTGGCAATCTCACCCCCAGCAAAAATGATGAGATACTCACTAGGAGTCTCAACCGTGCCTGCGAGGTGATGAACATCCACTTCCTCGACCATGTCATCGTCACCGACGGTCTGTATTACTCCTTCCACGAACAGGGGCTTTGTTGATAAGAAGCGCAAAATTTTCGGTAAAGTAATGAATAATTAAGCAAAAATGCTTATCTTTGCACTCGATTATGACACAAGAAGAGAAAACCAAGATAGAAGAGCGGATCGTGGATGTGCTAAAGACCGTCTATGATCCAGAGATTCCCGTCAACATATATGACCTGGGAATGATTTATAAGATCGACGTGCAGGAAGATGCATCCGTGGAGTTGGAAATGACCTTTACTGCCCCCAACTGCCCTGCTGCTGACTATATATTAGAAGATGTACGCACGAAGGTAGAAAGCGTCGAGGGCGTGAAATCGACGAACGTGAATCTCGTCTTTGAGCCAGCATGGGACCAGTCGATGATGAGCGAGGAAGCAAGAGTAGAGTTAGGATTCGATTAAAGTTGAAAAGGTGAAAAGATGAAACCGATATATTTCCTTTCCGACGCCCACTTAGGGTCACTGGCCATACCTCACCAGAGGATGCAGGAGCGCAGGCTTGTGCGGTTCCTCGACAGCATCAAGGAGAAAGCCGCCGCCATCTACCTGCTGGGCGATATGTTCGACTTCTGGTACGAATACAAGTATGTGGTGCCCAAAGGGTTTACCCGCTTTCTGGGGAAAATCTCAGAACTGACGGACATGGGCGTCGAAGTGCATTACTTCACAGGCAACCACGACATCTGGGCTTATGAATATTTGGAAAAGGAATGTGGCGTCATCTTGCACAAAAAGCCTGAAACAACGGAAATCTACGGAAAGATGTTCTTTCTGGCTCACGGTGACGGACTCGGCGACCCCAGCAAGTCGTTTAAGTTCATCCGCAGCATCTTCCACTCTCCCGTGTGCCAGTTCCTCTTTTCTGCGATACACCCCCGTTGGGGTATGGGTCTCGGACTGAACTGGGCCAAGCACTCTCGCATGAAACGTCCCAACGGTGAGGAACCTGCCTATATGGGAGAAGGGCGGGAACACCTTGTGCTCTATACGAAAAAGTACATCCAGTACCACTCCAATGTAGACTATTTCATCTACGGGCATCGGCATATCGAATTGGATCTGCAACTGACCAAAAAGGCACGGATGATCATCCTCGGCGACTGGATCAGTCATTTCACCTATATCGTCTACGACGGCGACCATCTGCTGATGTCACAGTACATTGAGGGAGAAAGCAAACCGTAATCTCACAAAAACAGATATGAACAGACATAAGATTGTAACATTCGGGGAGTTACTTCTCCGTTTTTCAAAGAACGACCACCTGCGACTGACTCAGGGCGACACGTTTACCTGCAAGTATGGCGGCAGTGAGGCGAATGTAGCCGTTTCACTCGCTACACAGGGAGAGGATGTAACCTACATTACCCGCCTGCCAGACACCCCTGTGGGGCATGCCGGAGCGATGAATCTGGCACAATTGGGCGTGAATACCAACCACGTGCTATATGGCGGGCAACGCATCGGCACTTACTATTTCGAGCCTGCCGCCGGCATGCGTGCAGCCAAGGTCATCTACGACCGTGGCAACTCCGCCTACTACGACCTGAAGCCGGGTATGATTCCATGGCGGGAGATACTGAGAGACTGCAAGTTCTTCCACGTGTCGGGCATCACCGCAGCCATCTCGCAACAGGCTGCAGATGCCACATTTGAGGCCCTCGACATCGCTGACGAGTTGGGTGTTACCGTCTGTTTTGACATCAACTATCGCAAGAACCTATGGAAATATGAGGGAGCGACTCCCCGTGAGACACTGAGCAAGATGCTCTCCCGTTGTGATATGATGTTCGGTGATGCTATTGAGTTTGACTGGCTGAGTCAGCATCCGCAGCCGCCTTTCACGGCAGTGGACGCCAGCTTCAAGATGCAGATGGATGAGTATCGCGAGTGGTTCGACGAACTGCACGAAGCCTATCCTCGCCTGAAGAACTGGATGATGGGTATGCGCAATATCGTATCGTCGAAACATCACACCCTGACAGGACTACTCTGGACGGATGGCAAACTGTTGCAATCGCCCATCATGGACATCCCTGATGTCATCGATCCCGTCGGTGTGGGCGATGCCTTCATGGGCGGCTGGCTCCACGCCATCAACCTTTTCCCCGATGACAAGCAGATGCAACTGAACTACTCCTTAGCAGCCGCAGCCCTCAAGAACACCATCCCCGGTGATTTTAACCTCTCCACAGAAGAAGAAATCATGGATGTCCTCGAAGGCCGCCACAACCCAAGCACACTCTATAAGACGTTCATATAAAAATAATAGGGCCAACTTCACGTTAGCCCTATTATTTAGATATGCATATCAGATTACATCTTATCAAACTCTGTCTTTAACCACTCCATACGGGTGGTGAACCATGTCTTCAGTTCTTGGACCTCATTCTGATAACTGCCCCAGATGTTATAATTAGGCCATGTCTTGACATTAAACAGATGCCATACGTTTTCATTCTCCTGGGCAGATAATTTCAGATACTGCGCATCGGCATTGACATTGGCCAGAATATCATTCTGATGCCTATAGAAATAATTGAACCGCTCTTTTACTCTTCTCACGAAAGCAGGATCTCTGAACAAGCGAGTATACCACTGAGTATACCTAATATGGAATCCTTCTGGATGATAGCATGTCTGATTGGCCTGATCCATATTACCATAAGCCACATCCATATCCCAGACGGGTCCCATCATCAACTTGCCGCCACGGGCAAGATGCATATAACAACTTGTATCAAAATTGCTATCCAGGTTCTTACCTATTTCGTGAATAAGATACCAGTCGACGAAAGAATCCATATCCATATATGCCTGCCAACCCGTATTCGGATCAGTAAATTTGCTACTGAACAAAACATTATCGGCTTTAATCACAAAATCCTTCGCATAATTGTAATTAGCATCACTGTATGCCACATCTGGATCTTTGATGTTGACGACATTCTCCAAATGAGGCACAACAAAATAACGGGAATCTGCCTCACTTGATGCCCGACTGTCTATCTCCAACAAGAAACCGTCATCTCCTACAGCCACCCGATGATTGGAAATCTTCACTTTCTCACAAAGCAGGTAGGTCCCCCAATGCTTATTGTTGAAGATCAGTTCCACGAAATGACTTTCAGGCGTGTAGTCAAGATTGCTGATGCTACTCATGTAGAAAGCCAGGCTGTTACGCAACATTGACTTGTCGTTATAGTTCGGCAGCAGCACCCATGACTTGTCTTTATGCATATCCAACAAGGAAATCTTCTCGTCGAATTTAAGACGGAACGGTTTCTTGGGGAATTTCCAACTGGAGTTACCACGTCCCTTGATATTGACCCTCGACTCTATCACATCACCAGCAGCACGCGTCCTCACGTCTTCCCTCAGATGCATGGTAGCCGGAAGATAGATTTCCTTAGACATCACTTCCTTATAGCCATCGGTAGTGATATACATCTGTGGAAGTCCCGTAAAGGAATGGACAAAAATCGTATAATATTGGATTTTGTTGGAGACAGCGACTGCCACCGTACGCGGTCTTGTGAAATCGATCTCTGTCTTTCCACTCTCGGCTTCAAAGCCGTCGATCACCACCATCGTGCCCTCAAAGGTAAACCGGGGTTTCAAGAGTTTCTCATTTAAGAGCCCCGGCAACCAACATTCAATGATGCTGTCACCGACAATCTTACATTTGACGTTCTCTTTCAGCGATTGGTTATCATCCTTCACGAACTCCATCGTCAGGAGTCTCGGTTCCACGCGATCGTCCAAGATCTTCTCAAGGCTGTCAATCTTATGCTGAAGGTCCTCCCACATCAGTCGAAGCTGGCCATTACGGGCTGCCTGGTCTGCATTGTTCTGAGCCTGATGTCCTAACTGCTCTCCAAGATCTACGTTCTGATCATAAACTAAATTCCTCTCCTTCAACAGCGAGTCAATCACATGTGACATGGAGTCGTTCAGAATCCCCTGCTCGGTATTTCTTAAAGCCTGCTCAGCATTTCTCAGTGTCTGTTCAGCATTCCAACGGTCCCTTTCTTCATTACGGGCAGCCAGAGTCTCATTCTCGGCTTCCTGTCTGGCATTCTCAGCTTCCTGCTCAGCATTGGCTTTCTCTAACAGATCATTGCTCGCCTCCCGCTTTTCAAGACGGTCGTAGTATTCTGTGAGATCTTCCTTACAGGCCACAAACCCCAGAAGCACAAAAGCCATGAACAGTATCCTTTTCATACTCTTCTTCATGATTACCTCTCTTTTTACATGGCATCAAATTGGTCCTTGAGCCATCTCATGCGCTCAGTAAGCCAACTCTTCATACTGCTAACCTGTCCCTGATACAATACCCAGGTATTCTCTTCAGAAGTCTTATATTTCAAGAATGTATCCCATTTCGTGTCATCTTCCTGAATAGCATACTTCAGATACTGTGCGTTTTCGTTGATACTCTTGAGGATATCCTCCTGATGTTCATAATAATAGGCAAAGCGTTCCTTCACCTTGGCCACAAAAGCAGGATCCATGAACAAACGCTTATACCAGCTGACGTTTTTGATGATAAATCCAGAAGAACCTGTTGAACCGGCATCACCGAATGCTTTTTCGAAGTCCCACACCGGCCCCATCTTCAGCTTACCGCCACGTCTGTAACTCATGATACAACTGGAATTGAATGCGCCACTTTGATTTTTTGCGATCTCATTAATCAGATACCAATCGACAAAAGAATTTTCATCCATATAGTATCGCCATCCATAAGTCTCATCAGCAAAGTTTGAAGAGAAAAGAACACTTTCTGCTTCACTCACAAAATTAACGATATAATTAACCACTGATGCCGACTGGGATGTAGGATACAAGATGCTTACAGGTCGCTCAAGGTGTGCTGTTGTAAATGCCGAGCCCACCGTGTTAGAGCCGATACTCAGGATATAACCATCACTACCGACATTGACTCTCGAAGAACTGCCGTCAAGGGTTTCACCCAACATATACGTACCAGCATAGCGACCATTAAACATCAGGTCAACATAATGATAACGTGGTGTATAATCAAGCTTGCTTATTTCGCTCATATAGAAAGCCGTCTGGTTATGCAGCATGGTGATATCGTACACATTAGGCACCATCAGCCAATCATTGTGTGCTGGCATGTTCAACAACGATACAGCATTAGAAAAGTTCAACTTATAGTCATTCTTACCCCATTCTATATGACCTGACCAGTCAACCTGCTTCGTGTAGTAGCGAAGAGTTCCTTGTGCCATCATCCTGGCTGAAGTTTCAGAAAGGCCTCCTGTTCCGCCATAACCTGCATTGTCCACAAGACTGACAGTCGCCTTATAATAATGATTGGCCTCACTTAACATACGGCCATAGGTCTCTGCCCACAGTGTAGGAAGGCCCGTATAGGCACTGACAATAACTGTGTATTCTTTAGTCTGGTCTCCAGAATAAATGACAAGGGAGCGCTCGGAGCTGAAATCAAATGCCGTCTTACTGCTGACAGCTTTCTGGCCACCAATCGTTATATAGTCTCCAATAAATCTAAATCGGGGAATAAGCGACTTTGCACTCATGACATTCAGAACCCTACACTCTACGACACTGTCCCCAATAATCTCACATTCAGCATCTTCAACCAGTTGCAGGGGATTCTCAGAAGCCAGGAACTCAAAGTGAAGCAACTTCGGATCTCTCTGATTGATCTTGGCTTCCAGCTTGTCCAATTCCTCTTGCGACAGGTTTATCAGGTCCTGAAGAGTATTCCATTCCTCTACTAGTAAGTTGTTCTCAATATCCAGATTGTCCAATGAATCCGAGAGAGCCTGTCCTTCTTTTTGCAGGGCTAAGATCTCTTCCGCCAAATCCAGACTTCGTTTTCTCAAGCTATCAAGTTCAGCCAATAACTCCTTACTTGACGCTTCAAGTTCATCACTGCGATTAGACAACTCATCACTCCGTTTTGCCAACTCATCACTCTTTTTCTGAAGTTCTGTTATTTCAGCAGAAAGGCGTTGGCTCTCATCATTCAACTGCTTAATCCTATTGTCCAATGTCTTTCCCTGATTCTCCACTTCAGTAATACGGCTCTCAATATCAGTCAAGTCTGTCTTACAGGATACAAGACAGGCCAAGACCAATACTATAAACGCAAATCTCTTCATATCAAACTATACTATTCTACCTAATCAAAAACAATATGAGGGGACAAAGATAACACTTTTATTTGATATTTAAAGAATAATTACAATTTTTTATATTAATTCGCTCCTTTTCTTGATACAAACACACCTATCCATGCAAGAAGGCGGCCATTTCTGGCCGCCTTCTATATCTCAAAACAATATCTGTTTACAACAGATTCATCGTATCGGTGGCGATCATCAGCTCCTCGTCGGTGGGAATGACGACGACTTTGACCTTGGAGTCGTCGGCAGAGATGATGGCCTCCTCACCACGGACATTGTTCTTCGACTCATCGAACTTGATGCCGAGGAACTCCATGTCCTTACAGACTTCAGAACGCATGCTGATCTGATTCTCACCGACACCAGCGGTAAAGACGACCACATCAAGGCCGCCCATAGCAGCTGCGTAAGCACCGATATACTTCTTGATGCGATAGAAATACATATCCTGAGCCAGTTTAGCGCGCTCGTCACCGCTCTTGGCAGCGTTCTCCACATCACGCATATCAGAACTGCCACCAGTCAGACCGGCGACACCACTTTTCTTATTGAGCAGGTTTGACATACCGTCGGCATCCAGACCGAGCTTCTTCTCGATGAAGGTGATGGCACCACCGTCGATATCGCCGGCACGGGTGCCCATCATCAGACCCTCCAACGGAGTCAGACCCATCGAAGTATCGATACACTTGCCATCGACAACAGCAGCAATAGAACCGCCATTACCCACGTGGCAGGTCACCATCTTCGTGCCCTCAGCCTTAATGCCAAGGAACTCGCAGGCACGAGCACTTACATAACGATGGCTGGTGCCGTGGAAACCGTAACGACGGATGCCGTACTTCTCATACAGTTCATAAGGAATGGCATACATATAAGCCTTCGGAGGCATGGTCTGATGGAATGCCGTGTCGAACACACCCACCTGGGGAAGGCCAGGCATCAGCTCCTTCACGGCATTCACGCCTTTCAGGTTGGCAGGATTATGCAGCGGAGCCAGGTCTGAGCACTCCTCAAAAGCCTTCAGCACCTCATCGGTAAGGATCACAGACTTATTGAACTTCTCACCGCCATGCACCATACGATGGCCGACGGCATCAATCTCATCAAGACTCTTGATGACACCAATCTCAGGATCCGTGAGCAGAGAGAGGATGAACTTCACACCCTCGGTATGCTCGGGAATGTCGTGCATGATCTGCTTTTTCTCACCATTAGCCAACTTTACTTTCACAAAAGAGCCGTCGAGACCAACACGCTCAGCACCGCCACTGGTCATCACGCTCTTGTCGTCCATATTGTACAAGGCGTACTTAATCGACGACGAACCACAATTCAATACAAGGATCTTCATTTCTTTTCTTCTTTATAATTACTTCTTGGCATCCATAGCCTGACAAGCCGTAATGGCAATCATATAATAGATGTCATCGACAGAGCAACCACGAGAAAGGTCATTCACCGGACGGGCAATACCCTGCAGGATCGGGCCGATAGCGATGGCATCACCCAAGCGCTGCACCAGCTTATAGCCGATGTTACCGACTTCCAGGTTCGGGAATACGAGCACGTTGGCTTTACCAGCAATCGTTGAGCCGGGAGCCTTCTTGGCACCAACAGAGGGCACCAGAGCAGCATCAGCCTGCAACTCACCGTCGACCTTCAGCTCAGGATCCATCTTCTTGGCAATATTTGTTGCCTCAATCACCTTGTCTACGACCTCATGCGTAGCGCTGCCCTTCGTCGAGAAGCTCAGCATAGCCACACGAGGCTCAGCGAAGCCTGCCACCGACTTAGCGGTCTGGGCCGTACATACAGCGATCTGTGCCAACTGGTTAGCATCCGGCATCGGGGTCACAGCCACATCTCCAATCACCAGCACGCCATTCTCACCATACTGAGGCAGTTTGGTAATCAGCAGCAAGCCACCGCTGACACAAGAAATGCCAGGCGCACACTTGATAATCTGGAGAGCAGGACGCAGGGTGTCGCCCGTTGTTGAGAGCGCACCAGAGATCTGTCCGTCAGCACCTTCAGTCTTGATAATCATACAACCCAGATAAAGCGGGTTCTTCATCAGTTCACGGGCCTGTTCGATGGTCATACCCTTCTTACGACGGAGTTCCTCCAGCTTCTGGGCATATTCCTCAGCCTTCGGGTTGTTCAGGGGATCGATGATAGTAGCCTTATCAACATGGTTCAGTCCCCACTCCTTAGCCAGTCTGAAGATCTCGCTGGGATTACCAATCAGGATGATGTCTGCGATGTCGTCAGCCAGAGCCTTGTCGGCTGCACGAAGTGTACGCTCCTCCTCTGCCTCGGGGAGCACGATGCGCTGCTTGTTAGACTTAGCACGCGCCACAATTTGACTTAATAAATCCATAATTCGTTATTTTTATAATTTCAGTTTGTCTTGTAGTTTGCAAAGTTAATAAAAATATTCCAAATATCATAAGATTGACGTTCGTTTTTTCAGAAATTTAAGTGAAAACCTTTACGTCGCTACTCTAATTCCTTCGTGAGAATGCTCTCCAGTTCCTCTGCTGACAGACGGAGTTTGAAGGAGCCGTCCACCGCTACGGAGATGCCTCCAGTCTCTTCCGACACTACGACAGCCACAGCATCACTCTCCTGCGAGATACCCATAGCCGCACGATGCCGCAGTCCTAACTCCTTGGGAATGTCGAGGCTATGACTCACCGGCAGGATACATCCTGCAGCCTTGATCCGTTTGCTGGCCACAACGACAGCCCCGTCGTGCAGCGGAGAGTTCTTGAAGAAGATGTTCTCTATCAGCCGCTGGTTGATGGCAGCGTCGATCTGGTCACCAGTCGCCATCACGTCATCCAAAGGCACGGTACGCTCAATCACGATGAGTGCGCCCACCTTGCCCTTGCTCATATTCATCGCCGCCATCACGATCGGCATAATCGTTTCCTTCACTTCCTTCTTGGCCTTGTCCTTTCCTTTTGAAGACGAGAGGAAACGGGAAAGTGCTCTCATGCGCCGATGGGCTCCGAGGTTATACAGGAACTTCCTGATATCATCCTGGAAGAGCACGATCAGGGCGATCACACCGACGCTGACCAACTTGTCGAGAATGGAACCAAGCAACCGCATCTGCAACACCTGCGACACGAACAGCCACGAGATGACAAACACCAAGATGCCATTAAACACATTCAGCGAACGCGACTCACGCATCAGCCGATAGATGTAGTAGAGCATCAGGGCGACAAGCAGAATGTCGATGACATCTTTGATTCCGAATTCGAACAGCACAATCTTTATCTTTGAACTTTGAACTTTAAACTTTGAACTTTCCAAACGATCTTGCAGCACTCCACGGCCTCCTTCACATCATGAACCCGAAGGATGGAGGCACCCTTCATCAGGGCGATGGTATTCAAGGCCGTCGTACCGTTAAGCGACTCATCCGGCGTAAAGCCGAGCAGCTTGTATATCATAGATTTCCGCGACACGCCCACCAATAAAGGCAAGCCCATCACCTGCAACTTATCCAGTTCACTCATGATCTGATAGTTCTGCTCCAGCGTCTTGCCGAAGCCGAAGCCAGGATCGAGGATGATATCCTTCGCGCCGAGGTCACGCAGCTGCTGAACCTTCTCTGCAAACGACAGGAGCATCTCCCTGATGGTCGGCTGCTGAGACATTAATATATAAGGTACGCGTAGGCGCGAGACCATTCGGAACATCCTGGGATTACCCTCCGAGACATCATTGATGATGCCCACTCCAAACTCTTCCACAGCCATGCGGGCCACGTCTGGACGGAAGGTATCAACGGAGATAACGCCGTCAGGCAGTTCCCTACGGACGATGCCCAAGCCGAAACGCAGCCGTTCCATCTCCTCCGCCTCGGATATCTCCTGGAATCCAGGACGGGTGGAACAGGCACCGACGTCGATAATCGTCCCTCCTTCGGCCACGATCCGGCTGGCGCACTCGGCTATCTCCTGCTCCGTCTGCTTGCGGCTGGCGGCATAGAAAGAGTCGGGCGTCACATTCAGGATTCCCATCACCTGAGGCTTAGAAAGATCCATCAGTCGTCCATTTATATTAATTGTATAGTCCATTTGCGTGCAAAGATACAAAAAAATTATCCACTTTAAACACAAAGAACACAAATTTTTATTTTTTTTCGTGTCCTTAGTGTCCTTAGTGAACAAATTTCACTATCTTTGCACCAAAATCGTAAATAGTACATCAGTAAATCGTAAATATAATGGTGGATATCAAGAAACTCTACGAGCTCTATCAGCAGCATCCTTGCATCACGACCGACAGTCGTGACTGTCCTGAGGGAAGCATCTTCCTCGCCCTCAAAGGCGAGACGTTCGACGGCAACAAATTCGCCCTCCAAGCCCTTGAAAAAGGCTGTGCATACGCAATAGTCGACGACCAGTCGCTCGTCGGCAGCGATGAGCGGCTGATCGTTGTCAACGACAGTCTGCAGACTTACAAGGACCTGGCCCGCGAGCATCGCCGCCAATTCGATATCCCCGTCATCGGCATCACAGGAACCAACGGAAAAACGACCACGAAGGAACTGATTGCTGCTGTGCTATCGCAGAAATACAATGTGCTCTACACCCAAGGCAACTTCAACAACGACGTAGGCGTGCCCAAGACCCTCTTCCGCCTGACGAAGGAGCACGAGATTGCCGTCATCGAGATGGGTGCCAGCCATCCTGGCGACATCAAGACACTCGCAGAGACGGCAGAGCCCACCTGCGGTCTGATCACCAACGTAGGCCGCGCCCATCTGCTGGGCTTCGGATCCTTCGAGGGTGTCATCAGGACCAAATGCGAACTCTACGACTTCCTCCGTAGCCGCAAGGACAGTCTCATCTTCATCAATGCCGACAACGAGCATCTGATGAGTCAGATCGGCGACGACGAAGAGATTTGGATGTCACCCTACTCCACCGATCCCGACAACTGGTACAGCTGCATCTCTGGCGAGGTCATCGAGTGCAATCCGTTCCTGAAGTTCCGTTGGCGCGAGCCGCTGATGGTGCTCGAGGAGGAAGGTCGCAGCACCAAGTGGCATAAGGTGCAGACGCAGCTCATCGGCTCCTACAACATCGACAACCTCCTGGCCGCCATCGCCGTAGGCATCAACTTCGGCGTGGACCGCAAGAAGATCTGTGCGGCTCTGGAAGAATACGTTCCCTCGAACAACCGCTCGCAGATGACCGTCACGGCAAAAAACCACCTCATCGTCGATGCCTACAACGCCAACCCCACCTCGATGCGCGCTGCCCTCGACAATTTCAGTCAGATCAACATTCCCCTCCTGAGTAGGAGGGGGCAGGGGTGGTCTGATCAACCAAAGAAGATGGCCATCATCGGACAAATGGGCGAGCTGGGCGATGAAAGCGACAAGGAACACCGCTTATTGGTAGATCGTCTGGAGTCGTCTGGCTACGATGACGTGTGGCTCGTGGGCGACAACTTCCGCGACATCCCCTGCCCTTTCCGCAAGTTCCACGATGTGGAAGAGGTGAAAGCCGCCATCGCCGCCGACTGTCCAGAAGGCTTCTACATCCTCATCAAAGGCTCCAACAGCAACAAACTCTTCCAACTGCCTGAGCTGCTGTAAAAGACAGGAAAACCCATCATTAATGCCCAATAATTGTTAATTCTACATAAATTATAATCAAGGTTATAATAACCTAGGTTATAATTTTGTATCTTTGCGGCAAAAAGATTGAGTTATGGTACCATTCATGTATGGTTTGATAGCCGAAAAAGAGAATTTCATCGACCGCTTCGAGGATCGCAAACAGTTAAAAACATTCCTTGACGGGGGTATTAACGTGATGCTGATTTCCCCACGTCGTTGGGGGAAATCGTCTTTGGTAAAGGCCGCGATGGAAGAGCTCAAAGAGGAAGACGGACAAGTGAGGGTATGCTATCTGGACGCCTCTAAGGTCATCTCTGAAGATGAGTTCTATAATAAGTTCGCGATGGCAGTCATTGAGTCCGCATCTTCCACCTTGGAGAAGAAATGGACTGACTTTAAGCAATACATTCAGACACTTATTCCTGGAGTCAAGTTGAAAGCCTCAGCCTTTGATTCTGTAGAAATGGAGATGGAACTAAACTTCGCTCCATTGAAAGACAGTGCTGAGAAAGTGCTGCAGTTGCCTGAGCAGATTGCCATCGACAAGGGATTACACATCATCGTTTGCATCGATGAATTCCAGCAACTCTCCTACCTGCCTAACTGGAAGAAGATGGAGGCCACGATGCGTTCCGTATGGCAGCATCAGCATCATGCCAACTATTGTCTGTATGGCAGCAAACGCCACATGATGATGGACATCTTCAACGACAGCAACAATCCTTTCTACCGTTTCGGCCAGGTACTGTTCCTGAAGAAAATAGAAAAACAGTATTGGATGCCCTATATCCAAGAAGGGTTTGCTAAAACGGGTAAGCATATCAGCGATGAATTGGCATCGAGGATATGCGACACAGTAGAGTGCCATTCCTGGTATGTTCAGCAACTCAGCCTCTTTGTCTGGATAAATACGGAAACGGAGGCGACAGAAGAAATTTTCAACCGTCAGTTACAGGCCGTCATCGACACCAATGCAGATATGTTTGCCAACGACATTGAGAGTCTTGCCAGTTCCCAAGTGGCCATGCTTCGTGCTGTATCAGCAGGAGAGACACAATTTAATGCAAAGGAAGTTGTTGAGCGATACGGGCTGGGAGCCCCTCGAACGATCACACTCAACAAGAAGGCCCTCATCAAGCGAGACATCATCGAGGCCAGCGGCGAAGGCTATCATTTCGTAGATCCCGTTTATGCCCTCTGGTTTAAGCGGGAATACATGTAAGGCGGGTGTGTTTTAGTCAGAGTTTTTATCTATAAATCAACTTTTTTTCGTTAAAATGTGATTTTTTCCTAAAAAATATTTGGTAATTAGAAAAATATATGTAAATTTGCAGCGAAAAGTCCGCCTTAGTGTGGGCGGGCGGTAAATTTTGACATCGATGGAAGAGACCTCAGGCCAGTTGTACGGCCAGTCTCAAAAGGACGTTTTCAACACGTTACCTGTCTGTATCTTCAAACTTCGCAACTTTGAATCTGTGTACGACGGTAGTGCAACGAGACGTTCGCGTGGGTGAATGTTATATTCCCCCACGTCCTTCTTCCTTATATATAAATAAGGTGTAACTCCCCTCAGGTGGAGCGCGTCTTGGTATATATATGTCTGGGATTGTGAGGGCGTATTGGGTTAATATATATCACTCGGCGTGGGCAGTGCTTTCGTTTGCTTATCTTTACACAGGGGCAATGCGAAGGCCTGAAGATAGGGATAGGCGATGGAGAGAAACTTAGCTCCACGTCTTTTTTTGTGCCCTAATCGGAACATTTCCATAATCAGAATGTTAATGAGAGTGACGACTAGCAGAGGGAGCAGCTGGCCGGGATTGATTATGTTCACATTTTAAATAACGCTTTAAATTAACATTTTAAGAATTATGGACAAGAAAACTAATGGAATGAATGTGACTTCCGCCAAGGTGTCCGCACTGCTCAGCAGTGTCCTAATGGCGGAAGGGGAGGTGCTTGGCACCTGACGTTTACTCTCTCGCCTGCTGATGGGACGATAGCCCCGCCGCAGGATAATCCGATTATCATTAAAAATTTCAGAATTATTACACATTAAAAATTTCAGAACAAATGAAAAAAATCAAGTTATTCGCTCTTGCCATTATGGCAATGCTGAGCACTAACGCATTTGCAGATGACTGGGCAAACACCACGTTCGTTTACACTTATGCTACTGACGCAGATGATGCTGCAGCAACTATCAACGGTTTCATTGATGGGTATCCTGCTGGTGACAAGGAGTTGGTGACCATCCCCAACACTGTCAAGAGTAAGACAGGTAAGACCCTTAAGGTTACTACAATTGCTGCAGGTGCCTTCTCGAATCAGACTGACATCAAGAAGGTTATCTTTGCAGGCGCAAACCTCACCACGATCAACGCTGCTTTCGATGGCTGTACAGCTCTGGCAGATGTTGACTTTAGTGCTGCTACCGGTCTGACCACTATTGCTGCTGGTGCTTTTGCAAAGGCTCCTATCGTGGCTTTCGACTTCTCAAAGACAAAGCTCGGTGTAGTCAACAATATCCTAGGCACTGACTTTGACAATGCAGACAAGACAAAGCGTGTGACCAATGCCACACTTACAACCCTGAAGCTTTCTGCATATTGGACTGAGATTAAAGAGAAGGCATTCGCTGGCTGCACAGCCCTGGCTACTGTCGATTTCGGCACCGTGGCTACTGGCACTGGCGCCCCTGCTGCTCAGGCTTTTGAGGCAGGAAAAGACAACATGTTTGCAGGCTGTCCCATCACGGCCCTCGACTTCACTGGTACTCTGGTAAAAACATTGCCTGGAGGTCTGCTGCTCGACGGTGCTATTTACACGAAGAACGAGAGCCTGACGTCTGTTACTCTGAAGGCAGATATGACCACTCTGAGCGCTGCCCTGAGCAACTGCGTGAACTTGGCTACCGTCACGGGCTATATCGATACAAAAACGAAGACATCTGCTCTGAAGGTAATTTCTAATTCCGAATTCGAGAACGATGCAGCCCTTGCAAGCTTTGACTTCACATACGTTACCACCCTGGGTACTAATTCATTTGCCGGCACAGGACTGACCAAGGTTGAATTTGTAAAGAATACGATTGCTGACATCCCCGCTGGCTGTTTCATGGAGTGCGCAAGCCTGGCTACTGTAACATGGGATAAGGCTGACACCAAGTTGGCTACTATCGGTCAGAAGGCCTTTGCTGGAACTGCCATCACTTCTATTACTTTCCCGAAGGGTGCTGCATTTGACCTGACTGCTGCTAACGTCATTGATGCTCAGGCTTTTGCTGCCTGCGATGGCCTGAAGACTGTCATCTGGGACAATGCTACTGCTCCTACAGCCAAATACATCAATGTGGATGCTTTCTCATTCTGTAGTGGTGTGAACTTCTACACGGGCGCAGCTGAGGTCACTTACTGGGATGGTACGACAAACAAGGTTAATAATGTCACTTTCAAGAACATCAACGAGGCTCCTGGCACCGTAGCTGACAAGCTGGAGATGACCGCCTATAAGAATGGTTCTGGCAAGTACTACTTCAAGATGGCTGCTGACGCTGATATCGCTATTGCCAAGGGTACTGCCAAGGTGTATAGTGCCTATGCAGAGGCTGCCGACGATGCTGTGCTGAACATGATCAGCTACAAGGCTGAGGGTGGAAAGTATTATATTGCTAATGGCGACGTTTGCATCATCATCAGTGAGACCCCAGAAGTTGAGATTGCTGAAGGTTCTGCTGGTAAGAGTACTTCTATGGCTGCCGCTTATGATCCCATTGGCAAAAACGCCCTTCAGATGACTCCTGCTGCTACCACTCGTCTGGCCCTGCTTCTTGCTGCTCCCGATGACAGCTACCTGATCTACGGTTGGGTGAACAGCACGAAGGGTACTGGTTTCCAGAAGATAACCAGCGGTACCAATATTCCTGAGGGCACACTGTATGCCTATGCCAAGGAGCCCGCAGATGGTGCCCGTCTGATCGTACGCTGGTATGACGAGGATGGTAACCTGGAGAATGAGGCCACCGCTATCCGCGGCATCGAGACCGAGGCTGCTGAGTCTGGCGCAACATACAACGTTGCTGGTCAGAAGGTGAACGCCAACTATAAGGGCCTTGTCATCAAGGACGGCAAGAAGTTTATGATGAAGTAATCTTTGAGCGAATTAATCAACAAGGTGCAGGGGCTTGTCCCCTGCGCCATTCAAACAGAACAATTAAATATTAGAAAGATCATGGACAAGAAATTTTATGAAATTCCCGAGATTGAGGTGATTAATCTGCACTTGGAAGGTGCTATCCTTACTGAATCAGATCCCGATAAGCCCGAGATCCTTGACGGTGACGGTGACACAGGCGATCTGGGTTAATCTCATTCAAGCTCCAGGAGGGTTAATCCCTCTTTGAGGAAAACAGATTCCGTCTGGGGCGCAGGGCCTAGCCCCGCGCCCCAGATTTAATTAATAGAGAGACGTATAAGATTGCTTTTATGGCACACAAGACTTTTATATCATATAAATATAGTGAGGCGAGGGATCTTCGTGATAAGATTATCGCAGCTATGGGCGATGATGCTGTTTACTACAATGGCGAGAATGGCTTTAGCCCGAATAAGTCTGATGATTCAGATGATGCTATATGGAACTATCTTAAGGACATGATATGGCCTACCACTGTGACCATTGTAATCTTATCGCCAAACATGACAAAGAGTTCATGGATTGCTGATGAGATATCATATAGTTTGCGGAAAGTAAAACGTAATGATACAACTTCTGGCCGTAATGGCATTGTGGCTGTCATTCAGAAAGTGGACGGAAACTATGATTGGCTGACGAAGCATGGAGTAAACTGCCATGGAAATCCTACAGTAAGCTATAGGAACGAATTGCTCTTCCCTATTATTTCCAGGAATCATTTTAACTCAGAGCCTCCTGTTGTACATTGTAACGAATGCAAAACTTACGATAGTGACAAAGGTTCGTACATTTCATACGTACAGGAAGACACTTTCCTTGCCAATGTGAATGGATTTGTTGAGAAAGCATTTGCCAAGAGTCAGAATGACGGTGAAGGTTATAAAATAGAACAAAGCAATGAATAAGGAAAACCCGGCTGTAATAGCCCACATCAACATGTTGCAAGGTATCATCAACCGCATGGCTGAGAATTCGAGGTCATGCAAGCAGTGGTGTATACTTGTTGTTTCTGCTATTCTCACTATTGCCACCAAGGATACTGATCTCCAGAGTCGTCTGCCTTTGATCTATATAGTGCCTGTGGTTATGTTCTGCTTCCTAGACTGTTATTATCTATCTATGGAAAAAGGGTTTAGGGATGACATGAAGGTTTTCGTATATAGACTGAATAATGGCGAAGATGTGGGAGAAAAAATCTTCAAAGTAGATAAAGGAAGTATTGACAGTAATGATAATGACACATGTAGCATTGACAATCTATGTATAAAGGCTGTGAGTTCCGTCTACGGTCTAATAAGGTCGTTCTTCTCGTGGTCAATTATTCCCTTTTACGGATGCCTCGCCTTCTTGTTATATCTGCTCAATATATTATAAGAACGCAAAGTCGCCATAAGATGGCGCTCGGATGAGCGAAACATCACTTTGCGACAAATTAAGAAGATGTTAAAAAAATAACGGTTAAGAGATGGCAGAAGCTTATCTAATGACTCCAATGTTCGGAAGAGGTGACATACATAGTGTTTACCCCTTTAATAATGATACTATCATTGAGGTAGTACCAGAGAATGCAATGTGCGGTAATTACCAGATAGGCTGTGTCATCAAAGTTGGTGATGCCTTGGAGTTCCGTACGTGCTATTTCGGCCGTAGTGGACAAAACGGAACGGCGCTCCGAGAACGTATTATCAGTCATTTGATTGAGAATCACGAGAATGAACGGCACGTTTATGATGACACTCATTTTTTCATGTTTGAATGTCACGACCAGAATAATGAGCCTGGTGTGGATGCCAATCAGCTTGCCTATGCAAGGGAACTCTCTGATTATGAGACATATTTTGACTCACGTGGATTACGCCATCTTGGGAATGGCTTTACAGATAACGAGCGTTATTCTCATGATGGCAATCGCCAACAACCCTCAACGGACAACAGCACCGTATATGTTGATAATTTGGTCAGGCCAGCAATACCGTAAGATTTAGAAAGTTCCAATTTGATTATTATCGTATTTGGCTATGCATTTTGTAAAGACTGAACTCAATATCACAGACTATCTGCAGCACCTGAGAGATATGCTAGGTGATGTTGAATGTCATGTGTTTATTGACACCAATATCCTGTCGCAGCTCTATAAGCTTAACGATAAGGGACGTTTGGAGTTCCTGTCTTGGGCTGATAGCATGAGTAAACGCATCCATATCCCTAATTGGGTAGTCATGGAGTATAATCTGAAGATGATGAAGGGTCTTCAGACAGATTATCTGGATGAACTTGGAACAATCAAAACTATCAAGAAGCAGCTTGACAAGATGCAGGTTTTTCTGAAAGCTTACGCAGATAATGATATTTTACAGGGAACTGTCTATCAACAGGAAAAGAATCGCGTCAATGACGATATGGATGTTGTCTTAGATGAATACGATAGAATCTCTAAGGCTGTAACAAAGAACGTCAAGTTGCGTTTGAAAACCGTTGAGGAAGAAATCATGCAAAGGCTTGACAAATTTGTCGTCGATACAGACATATATAGTATTATGCTTCGTGCTGACCAACAGGCAGCTATTCGCTTCAATAATCGGGTACCGCCAGGTTTCGGTGATGAAACGAAATCGACCAATAACATTGGCGACCTTATTATATGGTTAGAGATCTTGGACTGTTGTAAACGTCACAAATGGAAAAAGACTATTTATATCAGCCGTGACGGCAAAGATCAGTACTATCAGCCTATAAGGCAGCAAAGAGATGGCTTCCCTCTTGGGAAAAATGATGTAAATATGGACATAGCCCATGAGAGCCTAGTCTATGAGTTTAGTATAGCTACTGATGGCGGAGAAATCTGCCTTATAAACTACTATACACTCATCGAACTTATTGGTGACCAATATCCGGAATTGGCATTCTCGTTCCAAACGGTAAGTCGAGAAGCAGAAGATGATATAGATGATGATATTAAAGATTCCGAGGATGTCAAAAATACAGAGTTGATGAAGCCGGAATTAGGAAACTCAATCGAGACTCCTAAAGTCATCGTTGAAGATGAAAAAGTTGCTTATTCACAAATTGCGTTGGAGGATAAGGATTATCTCATGTATTGCCATGATAATGACTTACTATTGTGCATTGAACGCTTAAAGAGCTATAATTGGTATAAACAGAACGACGCTATTGATGACTTGCGTAAGATATTGAATTCAAAAAAATGGGAAGAAACGCAAGATAATAAAGATGCCTTCTTCGTTATTGGCCGCAACATCCTTCAGAGTGCTGATGGCAATGCGTTCGGAGCGTACACCTTTATAAAAGACATGCATGACATACTAAAAAAGCAAGCACATTTTATTAAGCGAGCTTTTGTCGATGGTTGTCTTTATGAAGTCTTCTTTGATAGTCATGGAAAAATAAGAAAAGACGGTTTTAAGGCCCGATATAAGGATGAAGTTATGAAACAGGCAAAACTGATGAAATTAGAATTGCCGTTTAATTTCATCAACAGCCAACTGGAGAAAGTGAAGGAGAAATTTGTCCCTGTTATTGACGATTCGAAGAAATATGAGTTCCAATTTACTTTTAGTGAGCCGCAGGGCGAATTTGACCACTATCACACAGTCAAGCTTACTATTAATGGTAAAGATGAATCAACAAGTTTTATGCGACCTATCGAGAGCATTTTTTCAGGACGGGATGAAATTACCAGGAAGTTGTCTGAGAACTTCGGAATTCCAGAAAAAGATATAGAACCTGTTGATATACCAGAATCTATATCTGTGGTTTTCTATATAAAAGAGAATGGAAAAGATGATATAGACCCATTTGGGCTCCAATAACCTAAAGAGATGCAAGCGGCCCAGACGGTGGGTAATTAATAAGGTTCGACTCCTCGCTTTGCGACAAAGAATTAAGATAATAATTCAGGGATGCCTGAAAAGAAATACAGTTTTGTAATTAAACTGTTAATATTGGCCTCTTCGGTTCGTGAGAATAGAAAGGTCAGTGAACTGAAAAATTTTTAGTGTATAAATTAATTTTTTACTATTACCCTCCTGTGAAGGCCGGTGATAGTTTTTAATAAAGAGTGTTACTATACCCAAATAGCAAGATATATAATTAACAAAACAATGGATATAAGAATAGACGGTTATAAGGTTTTAGGTGATGGATCGTTAGTAGTCTGTTTAGGCCAAAGCATTTCGTTCTCATTCGGAAGCCTGACTTTCGAATTTGATTTTCTGAAAGATGATTCAGGCGAGAGGGATGTTGTACAAGAGCGTTCTGACTATACAATGAAAACTCATCTGATTAATTTTAATAGTTCGTTAGGTACCGGATTGCGAGAGCCCACGCAAATGGCTGTACTTTCAAAAGGAGAGAGACTTCTCTTTAATTTTGCAGTACATGCAATTGCCGATGATATAAAGATCTTCCATTATACATGGTATTTAGCACCAAAAGAATGAACGCTATGAACGAACAATTATCCCAGAATTCCATAAAAGTATCTCAGGTCTATGATGGAGGATCGTTAAATCCAATCAAAGCTGAAGATCTGAGGGGTAATATTGTTGCAATTCGACAATTGATCAACAATTTCAACTCGAATGTTCAAAGGCTGGAAGAAATTGAGCATGAGCTACAAAAAACAAAGAGCGAACTAGAATATCAGAATACATACCCTTATATAGCCATTTTCACTTCGGCAATTAATGTGGCTGGTACAATATTAGTTGGTATAGGCGTTAATCTCCAGACAAGTCCGTCTGGCAAAAATAGTACAGTCCTTATAGGCATAGGTGGCTTATTAGTGTTGGTTTCTAACTTGTTCGTGATTTTCTATAAAAAAATACGTCAATGGAGTAATAGGTAAAGCCAGATGAAGGTTATAAAAAACAATCTCCAAATACAAGGGACAAAATATGTTGAGGTTCATCGGTTTGAATGTGGACATAATGTCCCAATTTATGAAGTTTCGACTTTCCATGGACTAAATCAGATATTGGGTCATGTGAAGTTCAATAATTGAGATTATGGGAATGTCTATTACAGAGGAGAATGTTAATTACATCCCACTCTGAAACCATCATTGATGCGTGCTCACACAGGGTCTGACCCTCTATGGGGTAAGTAACAAGTTACTAGTCTATAGTTTAGTTACTACAGAGTGGAACTTTAGATAGTCCCCTCTTGGACTTTAGTTAGTCCGGACTCTGAGGGGGAACTAACTAAAGTGGCAGGGAGGACTAATTAAAGTAAGAGGGAGAAGTAACTAATGATGGAAGATGGAAGAAGTAAGATGGAAGATGGATGAGGTTTATCTGCTGCCTGAGCGGTGGCAAGTGCTGAGTGGCAGTTGGCTGAAGGTGATTGCGATGTTGTCGATGGTGATAGACCATTCGGCCTATTTCATACTGAGGTATGTGGATACGTTTACGACGACGCTCTTCATAGTAGGCCATCGGCATGTGACGTGGTGTTACCTGATGCGGTGCGTAGGACGGTTGGCATTCCCACTGTTCTGCTTTCTCATCGTGGAGGGATTCCTGCATACTCATAACCGAAGGAAGTACGGGCGAAACCTGTTGGTGTTTGCTGTGCTGTCAGAGGTTCCCTTTGATCTGGCTCGCACGGGACATTTCATTGCATCAGGGCAGAATGTGTTCTTTACGCTGTTCTTAGGATTTCTCGCTTTGTGTGCCATCGGTCGTTGGGAAGCAGGCAGCGAGACAGGATTAGATTCCACTAAACAGAATTGTCAGCTGGCCGTGAGGCTGTTTGGGCTGATAGCAGCAGGCATCCTGATGCATGCTGACTATGGCACCAGTGGTGTGTCGTTCATCATCTTGCTCTATGTGTTGCGTCGCAACCGTATCTTTCAGGCAGCCATCGGCTGCATCATGCTCCCCATGCGTTGGATTGCCGGTCTGGCCTTCATCCCCATCAATATGTATAACGGCCAGCGTGGTTTCATCCAAGGTCCCTGGGCAAAGTATCTCTTCTATGTCTTTTATCCACTGCACCTCTTAGTTTTCTACTTCATCAAGATCCACTAAGGACACTAAGGACACGAATACAAAGGGAAGGCTATGCACATAGGATGCTGCCTTCTCGTTGGGAACACAAAGGCTTCTGAAAGGCATTGAGAAGGCTTCATGCAGGCATTCAGAAAGCTTGATACTCCAAACATGAAGGCTTGTTACTCAGCAGAATGGGTAAGTATTTTAGAGGAAATATAGAATAGCTATACATAAAACAAAGAAAAACTATGCCGCCCGTGCCGGTATTGGCGATAAAAGACTGTATATCAGGTGCGTATGGGCGGCACACTTCGACAAAAACCATGCCGTAACTATGCCCTTGTTTCGAAGTATTGATGTAAACCCTATTTATGACTAACGTAAAGTCGAGTCAACGTAAATTAACAATAAGTTTAACCCGGGTCAACCCTTATCATGAGTAAGACTCCAAGTAGTCAACAAAAATCGTTAAACTAC
>JAFRQC010000110.1 GCA_017428805.1 Prevotella sp.
ACAGGACTGCCCGTTTTTGCTTAGCGGCTGCAAAGGTACAACACAACAGTGAAAAGTGAAAAGTGAAAAGTGAAAAGTTTCACATTTTAACTATTTTTTTTGGCAAAGGTCAAGATATATGCCATAAAATGTGTAATTTTGCAGCCTGAAAGTGATAATTGTTAAATAATGACCGCTCCAGAGTACATACAATTAAAAGCATACGCCCGTCAGGATGGTTTCTTCCTCGCCCTTTTGTGGACGGCGAGTTTCGCCTGCTATATCCTGGGCATCACGAACCAGATGCTTGAGATGCTGGCCTTAGGTCTCGCCATTACGACGCCTTTCTTTGTGGCCAGCCGTCTGCGCAAGTTCCGCGATGAGGGTAGGGAAGGGCAGATCTCCTTCGGTCGCAGCTATGCTTATACGATCTTCGTGTTCTTCTATGGTGCCGTGCTGCTGGCCGTAGTGCAGTTCCTTTATTTCGCCTACGTCGACAACGGCTACCTGCTGAATGCCTTCTCACGGATGATGAGTTCAGAGGAAGGCCAGCAAATCATCAGCCAGTACGGTATGTCGCAGATGGTGGAAGAAGGCTTGGCAGAGATGGCCCAGATCCGTCCGATAGACTATGCGCTGAACATCCTGACGATGAATATCATCATCGGATTCATCCTGGGTGTCCCCATCGGCCTCGTGATGCAGCGCAGTGAGGTGAAAAGGTGAAAGGGTGAAAAGGTGAAAAAGTGAAATAATTCCGTAAATCGTAAATTAATACAGTGGATATATCAGTAGTAATACCTCTTTATAATGAGGCAGAATCGTTGCCCGAGCTGTATGCCTGGATAGAACGGGTGATGCAGGCCAACGGTTTCAGTTATGAGGTGATTTTCGTGAACGACGGCTCTACCGACGAGTCGTGGCAGGTGATCAATGACCTGGCAGCCAAGTCTGACTGCGTGAAGGGCATCAAGTTCCGTCGTAACTACGGCAAGAGTCCTGCCCTGTATTGTGGTTTCGAACAGGCCCAGGGCGATGTGGTCATCACGATGGATGCTGATCTGCAGGACTCTCCCGACGAGATCCCCGACTTGTATAGGATGATCAAGGAAGAGGGCTATGACCTGGTGAGTGGCTATAAGCAGAAACGCTACGACCCGATTTCGAAGACGCTGCCCACGAAACTCTTCAACGCAACAGCCCGTAAGATCAGCGGCATCAAGAACCTCCACGACTTCAACTGTGGACTGAAAGCCTATCGCAAGGCCGTGGTGAAGAATATCGAAGTGTATGGTGAGATGCACCGTTACATCCCCTATCTGGCCAAGAATGCCGGCTTCGACAAGATCGGCGAGAAGGTGGTACACCATCAGGCCCGTAAGTACGGTTCTTCGAAGTTTATGGGCCTGAACCGTTTCGTCAATGGCTATCTCGATCTGCTGACGCTGTGGTTCCTCAGCACGTTTGGCAAGAAGCCGATGCACGTGTTCGGTTTCTTAGGCACGATTATGTTTGTGATTGGTTTCATCGCTGCCTTCGTCATCGGAGCCGACAAGCTGTGGTGTCTCGCCAATCATATTCCCCAGCGACTGGTGACGGATTCACCTTATTTCTATCTCGCCCTGACGATGATGATCATCGGTACGCAGCTGTTCCTCACAGGATTCCTCGGCGACCTGATCAGCCGTTCGTCGAGTGGTCGAAATGACTATCAGATCGAGGAAACGATTTAGGTATGAAGAATAGGTCTAAGATTATGAGTATAGTGGCGGTAGGATTCATCTCTTACCTCATACCTCTTATCTCTTACCTCTTAACATCCTGTACGAGTATCGATTGTTCCATCAATAATCTCGTGCGTACCCATTTCCAGTTTACCAACAGTGCCGGCGACTCGATCAGTCTGCAGGACACCCTCACCGTGGAGATTACCCGTAAAGACGGTAGTGAGGCGATCATATTCAGCAGCGACTCTGTTATATATAATAAAGGTGTAGGCACCTGTAAATTCCATCTTCCCATCAGCCACACCCATCCTGAAGACGAACTCGTGTTCCATTTTATCGGCGAAAGTGTGTATATCGTGGACACCCTGTGGATTGCGAAAGAGGATTACCCCCATTTCGAGTCTGTCGATTGTAATGCGAGTTACTTCCATAAGTTGACTTCCATCCGGCATACCCATAACTGCCTGGATTCGGTAGTAATTGTAAACCCATCAGTGACCAATGACGATCAAGTCGTACATGTCCTCCTTTATCCAAAGGTCAGCAATTAGCCTGTTGCTGCTGGTAACGGCCACAAGTGCTCAGGCGCAGGTGAAGAAGTTCTTCTCTATGCAGAAAGACTCCATCTCGCTGTTCCGTGGATTTGCTGTATCGTTCGATATGGTGGGAGCAGGTATGGCGATGTTCTCCGACTATGGCCATTATGAAGGTGCGCTGCGTGTGAACCTCCACGACGAGTGGTTCCCGGTCTTCGAGGCGGGTATCGGCAAGGCCAAGCACGACGACGAGGTGACATTCCTGCATTACAGCACCTCTGCCCCCTATTTTAAGATAGGTATAGACAAGAATATGCTTAAAGACAAGCACGGTCCCAACCGTCTCTATGTGGGACTGCGCTATGGCTTCACTTCCTATAAAATTGACATCTCACGTCCTGATTACCAAGATCCGGTGTGGCAGTGGGATACAAGCTATAGTATCAACAATGTCGCCTGCAAGTATCATTGGGCAGAGATCGTTGTCGGTGTCGATGCCAAGATCTTCGGCCCCCTGCATTTGGGTTGGACTGTGCGCTACAAGCAGCGTCTGTCTCATTCCGAGGAGGGAGAATGGGGTACACCGTGGTATGTGCCGGGCTTCGGTACTTACGATTCGAAGTTGGGCGCCTCCTTTAACGTCATCATTGATATCTGAGCGTTATGGATGAGAAACAGAAGAAGAAACTGATCTGGCAGCTGCCGTTCCTCGTGCTGCTGATTGTCGGCACCGTGCTGATCATCAGTCATCAGCGGTCTATGCCCTACCGTCAGGTCTCTGATTTCGTGTTCGGCACGACCTACAAGGTCATCTACCAGTGCGACTCAGACCTGACTTTCAGCATCCGTCAGGAACTGATGAAGGTGGACCGTTCCCTCTCGCCTTTCAACAAGGAGTCGGTGATTACCGCCGTCAACCAGAATCGTGAGGTGACGCTCGACCCCTATTTCATCGAAGTGTTCACGAAGGCGATGGAAGTGTCCCGTGAGACAGAGGGCGCCTTCGACATCACCGTAGCGCCATTGGTCAATGCCTGGGGCTTCGGCTTCAAGCACGAGCAGATGCCGACGGCGCATCAGGTGGACAGCCTGCGACAGATCATCGGCTACCAGAAGATCTCCCTCACCGGTGGGAAGGTCAAGAAACAGGATCCCCGTATGATGCTCGACTGCTCTGCCATCGCCAAGGGCTTTGGTGTGGATGCCGTAGCTCGGATGCTTCGCGACCGTGGGGTTCAGAACTTTATGGTGGAGATCGGCGGCGAGGTCGTCACCTGTGGTGTCAATGCCCAGCGGCTGCCTTGGCGTGTGGGTGTGATCAAACCCTCCGAAGACTCTCTGAGCGTGGGCCACGAGTTGCAGACCATCCTCAATGTCACAGACAAGGCGATGGCCACCAGCGGCAACTACCGTAACTTCTATTACAAGAACGGCCGTCGCTATGCCCATACCATCGATCCCAAAACGGGCTATCCCGTGCAGCACAGCCTCCTCTCTGCGACGGTACTCGCCAACAGTTGTACCGTTGCCGATGCCTATGCCACCTCTTTTATGGTGATGGGCCTGGAACGCGCCCAACAACTTCTCGAACGTCATTCCGAGCTGATGGCCTATCTCATCTATGACGACGGCCACGGAGACATTGCCGTGTGGTTCTCTCCTTCTCTTCGTAACAAAATCGAGGAATAGTGGCCGTCCTGCAGATATACGACAGACTGCTCCAGTTCCCGCTTTTTCAGGGTATGAGCCGTGACGATCTGGAGATTGTGGCAGGCCACACCCGCTTCGGATTCCAGAAAGTGACAGCCGGACGACAGATCATCCACGCCGGCGATCCCTGTACCCACTTGTATTTCCTCATCAACGGCACGCTGAAGATCGAGACCTTCAGCGACGACAGCCGCTATTCCGTCATCGAACAGATGTCGTCGCCTTACATCCTCCAACAGGAGAGCATCTTCGGCTATTACCAGCGCTACACCCACAATTTCTACGCCCTGACGGATGCCAACTTCCTCACCCTCGACAAGGAGGAGGTGGTGCGGCTCTCCGAGGACTTCCTCGTGTTCCGCCTGAATCTGATGAACCACCTCGCCACGCAGAGTCAGAAACTGATACAGATGCAGTGGCGCCGTAGTCCCCTGTCGCTCCGGGAGCGCATCGTGCGCTTTTTCTTCCAGCACACCCTCTATCCCGCAGGCCCCAAGACCTTCCATATCCTGATGGAACGCCTCGCCGAGGAGGTCAACGACAGCCGTCTGAACGTGTCGCGGGCCCTCAACCGGATGCAGGAGGCCGGCGTCCTCGAATTGCACCGTGGAAGGATAGAAATCCCGCAACTCGAACGGCTCCTGATGTGAAATTTACTAAAATATCAGTGATAATCTGTGTAATCTGTGGCTTTTTTTGTACTTTTGCACCCCAAAAGAGAGATAGTATATGAAAGCAGAGAATAAGAGGCAGAACCCGTTCTTCCTGCCCTATGGCACACCGCACGACACGGCGCCTTTCGACCGCATCACCTTGGAGGACTACGAAGAGGCGATGATGGAAGGTATCCGTCGTGACGATGAGCAGATAGAGAAGATCATCAACAACCCCGAGAAACCCACCTTCGACAATACCATCATCAATGTCGATGACGAGAAGGACGACAACGGCTACTACGATCTCCTGTCGCGTGTCAGCAGCGTGTTCTTCAACCTGTTGTCTGCAGAGACTTCCGATGAGATGGACGCTCTGGCACAGAAGATGAGTCCCGTGCTGACGAAGCACGCCAACGATATCCGTTTGAACGAACGCCTCTTTGAACGCATCAAATACGTACACCGTCATCACCGTAAGCTGACACCCGAGGAGAAGATGCTGCTCGACAACTGTTACGACGGTTTTGTGCGCAGCGGTGCCCTGCTCGATGCAGCAGGCAAGGAACGTCTGCGTCAGCTCACGGAGGAAGCCTCGATACTCGGACTGCAGTTCTCGCAGAACCTCCTGAAGGAGAACAAGGCTTTCACCCTGCATCTCACCGACGAGGCCGATCTCGACGGACTGCCTGAGTCTGCCCGTGAGGCGGCTGCCCAGACGGCGAAGGAACAGGGCAAGGAAGGCTGGGTGTTCACCCTCGACTTCCCCTCATATTCCCCCTTTATGACTTACAGCACCCGTCGCGACCTGCGTCAACAGATGTATATGGCCAAGAATACGGAGTGCATCCATAAGAATTCGGAGAACAACCTTCAGATCTGCAAGCGCCTGATCAATCTGCGTCGCGAACTGGCACAGCTCTTAGGCCATAAGACCTACGCCGACTACGTGATGCAGCACCGTATGGCCGGCAATGTCCGCAACGTCAACAAACTCTTCAACGACCTCATCGCCGCCTACAAGCCCACCGCCAAGAAGGAAGTCGCCGAGATTGAGAAAATGTTTCAGAAAGATATCAAGGCTCGCGGTAATCATAAAGTTCAAAGTTCAAAGCTCAAAGTTCAAAGTTCAATGCAGCCCTGGGACTTCTCATTCTACTCCCACAAGCTGCAACTGAAGAAATACAACATCGATGCCGAGATGCTGCGGCCCTATTTCGAACTGTCGAAAGTCATCGACGGTGTCTTCGGCCTCGCCAACCGTCTCTATGGCATCACCTTCAAGGAAAACAAAGACATACCCGTCTATCATCCCGACGTCAAGGCCTACGAGGTCTTCGACAAGGACGGCAGCTATCTCGCCGTCTTCTATGCCGACTTCCATCCCCGTAAGGGCAAGCAGGCCGGTGCCTGGATGACGGAATATCAGGGCCAGTGGAAGGAACGCCTCGATGCAAAGAAGCCCTTCGGCCCAGATAACAGCAAGAATGTCCGTCCCCACGTTTCGGTGGTGATGAACCTCACCAAACCCACAGCCGAGAAGCCCGCCTTACTGACATTGGGCGAGGTGGAAACCTTCCTCCACGAGTTCGGACACTCCCTCCACGGGATGTTTGCCAACACCCGTTTCGAGAGTCTCAGCGGCACCAACGTGTGGTGGGACTTCGTGGAGTTGCCGTCGCAGTTCATGGAGAACTTCGCCATTCAGAAGGAGTTCCTCCGCACTTTCGCCTTCCATTACCAGACGGGTGAGCCATTGCCCGACGAACTCATCGACCGCATCGTCCGCAGCCGTAACTTCAATGTGGCCTACGCCTGTATGCGGCAGGTCAGTTTCGGCTTGCTCGATATGGCCTACTACACACAGAAGCACGAATTCACCGACGATATCATCCGCTTCGAGAAGCGTGCCTGGGAGAAGGCTATGGTGATGCCGCAGTTGCCCGACACCTGTATGACGGTGCAGTTCTCGCATATTATGGCTGGTGGTTATGCGGCTGGCTACTACAGTTACAAATGGGCAGAAGTGCTCGATGCCGACGCCTTCGCCGTGTTCCAGAAAGAAGGCATCTTCAATCCCGAAACGGCTCAGCGTTTCCGCAACTGCATCCTCTCCAAGGGTGGCACGGAGAATCCGATGACGTTATATAAACGGTTCAAGGGTGGAGAACCCACCATTGACGCATTACTTAAACGAAATGGGATAAAAAGGAGTAAAGGAGAGAAGGAGTAAAGAAGTAAGTAGAAATGAGTGATAAACAAGAGAAATTAGACCAGCGCTATCTGCGTATGGCGAAGATCTGGGCAGAAAACTCCTACTGCGTGCGTCGCCAGGTGGGAGCCCTCGTGGTGAAGGACAAGATGATCATCAGCGACGGCTACAACGGCACGCCGAGTGGCTTTGAGAACATCTGCGAGGACGATAACAACGTCACCAAGCCCTACGTCCTCCACGCTGAGGCCAATGCCATCACGAAGCTCGCCCGCAGCAACAACAACAGCGACGGTGCCACCATCTACATCACCGCCTCGCCCTGCATCGAGTGTGCCAAACTCATCATCCAGGCTGGCATCCGCCGCGTCGTCTATGGTGAGAACTACCGCCTTACCGACGGCATCGATCTCCTCCGTCGTGCCGGCATCGAAGTCATCCTGATGGAAGTGTAATCATAAAGTTCAAAGCTCAAAGTTCAAAGTTCAAAATGAAAAAGTCTTCCCGCTTTACGCCGCTATGGATCGCGATGGGTGTCGTGATGGGCATCCTCATCGGAACGTTCTATGCCAACCATTTCTCCGGCAACCGGCTGAACATCATCAACACCAGCGGTAATAAACTCAACAACCTGTTGCACATCATCGACGACCAGTACGTCGATACCGTCAACGTGAACGACCTCGTGGAAAAGGCTATGCCGCAGATTCTCGCAGAGCTCGACCCGCACTCCGTGTATATCACCGCCCGTGAGGGAGAGATTGCCAACGACGACCTGCGTGGCTCGTTCTCCGGCATAGGTATTGAGTTCACCATCCGTCAGGACACCATCCGTGTGCAGAACGTCATCGGCAATGGTCCCGCTGAGCGTGCCGGTGTGCTGGCTGGCGATAAGATTGTCGAGGTCGATGATTCCGTCTTCGTCGGCAAGAAGGTTACTAACGAGGAAGCCATGCACCGTCTGAAAGGGCCTAAAGACACGAAGGTGAAGCTCGGCATTATCCGTTATGGTGAGAAGAAAATCCGCCATATCACCGTCACCCGTGGCGAGATTCCCACAAAGAGCGTCACTGCCAGTTATATGCTTGACGACGAGACGGGCTACATCAAGATCCGCAACTTCGGTGAGAATACCTATCCTGAGCTGATCATCGCTTTGGCGCAGTTGGCACAGAAGGGCTTCTCCAACCTCGTCATCGACCTCCGCAACAATACCGGTGGCTATCTCGAGTCGGCCGTGCAGATTGCCAATGAGTTCCTTTCGAAGGGTCAGCTCATCGTCTATACCGAAGGACGCCGTTATCCGCGACAGGAGTACCGTTCCGACGGACGTGGCTCCTACCAGCACATGCCGCTCGTGATCCTCGTCGATGAGGCTTCTGCCTCCGCCTCTGAGATTCTCGCAGGTGCCATCCAGGACAATGACCGCGGCACCATCGTCGGCCGTCGTTCCTTCGGCAAGGGCCTCGTGCAGAAGCCGATGGAGTTCTCCGACCACTCGATGATCCGGCTTACCATCGCCCGTTACTACACACCCTCCGGCCGTTGCATCCAGAAACCCTACAACGACGGCGAGAAATATGAGAGCGACTGGATCGAGCGTTACCAGCACGGTGAGTTCTTCTCTCAGGACAGCATCCGTCACACCGGCCCCGAATACCACACTGCCAACGGTCGTGTCGTCTATGGCGGTGGCGGCATCACGCCCGACATCTTCATCCCCGAAGACACCGTCGGTATGACCTCATACTACAAAGAGGCTTCTATGTCCGGACTCATCCTGCAGTTCGCCTACAACTACACCGACGAGAACCGGGCCCGCTTGAGCAAGATGGACGATGTGCACGAGATGGAGCGGTTCCTCAAAAGCCAGAACACGCTGGAGCAGTTTGTCGTCTTTGCCGACAAGAACGGCCTCAAGCGCCGTAACCTGATGATCCAGAAGTCGAAGAAGTTGCTGGAGCGTTTTGTCAACAGCCGCATCATCTACAACATCCTCAACGAGCAGGCTTGGACGGAATACCTCAATCAGGACGATCCCGCCGTCATCGAGACCCTCCGCCTCTTCCGCGAGGGTAGGGCATTCCCGCAGCCCGTCAAGGCTACAGAAGGCCAGAAGATCGTCCGCCTCTACGACTCCTCCATCTTCCGCCTCTCCCGTCGTCACTTGACCGCCGAACGGATCAATTCGTGTAATTCGTGAAATTCGTGGTCTAAAAAACATCCGTGTAATCCGTGCAATCCGTTGTTAAGGAAGCCCTTCGTCGTGAGATTCGCCGGCTGAAGCAGCAGTACACCCCTTCCCAACTGGAAGAATTGTCTGAGCCCATCATCGCCCGTCTGCGTCCCCTTTTAGTCGATGCCCGGCTTATTCTGGCCTATTACTCCCTGCCAGACGAAGTCAATACTCATCAACTCATCGACGACCTTGTCGCCGAAGGCAAGACTGTCCTTCTGCCCAAAGTTCTCGATGCCACCACGATGGAGCTCCGCCTTTACACCGGTCCTCACGACCTCGCCCCAGGCCCCTTCGGCATCCTTGAACCCACCGGTTCACCTTTTCACCTTTCCACCTTTTCACCTTTTCCTCCTTCCTCGGAAATGGTCGCCCTCATCCCCGGTGTCGCCTTCGATGCTCTCGGCCATCGCCTCGGTCGCGGCCGTGGCTATTACGATCGTTTCCTCACTCTTCACTCTTCACTCTTCACTCTATTGGCCTCTGTTTCGACTTCCAGAAAGTCCCCTCCGTCCCCGTCGATCCCACCGACATCCCTGTTGATATTGTGATTTAGTTGAACCGTATGTCGGCAATCACCTGGTTGCCGACGTGTTCGTTTAGGCGGCGGACGATGTCCTGACGCTGCATGGAGAGTTCCATGCGGAGGGCGGGATTAGTGAGGTGGACGAAGAGCGTCTGGTTGCGGATGTTGAGGGAGGTGGTGTAGGAGGCGATGGTCTCGCCCATGACATCAGGCCAGGCATCGATAAGGCGCTTCTGAAGAAGGGGCGTTTCGAGGCCTTGATCCCGGAGGTTCTTCAGAATGACCTCCTTAATGAGAATACTATTGCGTTTGAACATTTACTTCACCGTTATTGACGTGGAAGATCTTGTAGTCGTGGGAGGAGGCGGCGAGGATCTGGTCGAGATGGGAACGGTTGGTGTCGGTGATGAAGATCTGACCGAACTCTTCTCCGGCGACGAGGGTGACGATCTGTTCGACGCGGCTGGCATCGAGCTTGTCGAAAATGTCGTCGAGGAGTAGGATAGGGGTGTTGCCGCCGTTGGTGCGACGGAGGAAATCGAACTGGGCGAGCTTGAGGGCGACGACGAAGGTCTTGTGCTGGCCCTGACTGCCTTCGCGGCGGATGGGATGGCCGCCAAGCGTGAAGACAAGATCGTCGCGATGGACACCGTGCAGGGAGTAGCCCATGATGCGGTCTTTGGCGCGGTCGCGCTGGATGACTTCAAGGAGGGGCCCCCGCTGACAATGGGAGATGTATTCGATGGCGACCTGTTCGCGGTTGCCGGAGATACGTTCGTAGTAGCGCTGGAAGATGGGGGTGAGCTCACGGACAAAGGCATCGCGTCGTTGGTAGATGCGTTCGCCCTCGACGGCCATCTGTTCCTCCCAAAGGCTCATGACCTCGGGATCGGGCTCGGTTTCCTGTTTGAGCATGGTGTTGCGCTGCTGCAGAGCCTTGTTGTAGCGGTTGACGGACTCCATATAGGTGTGGTCGTACTGAGAAATGACCATATCCATGAGCCGTCGGCGCTCCTCGCTGCCACCGTCGATAAGGAGGGTGTCGGAGGGGGAAACCATCACCAGGGGGATGAGGCCGATATGCTCGGAGAGACGGCGGTACTCCTTCTTGTCACGACGGAAGTGCTTCTTCGTGCCCCGCTTCATACCGCAGGAAATGGTGATTCCAGTTGACAGTTCACAGTTGACAGTTGACAGATATGTGCCCTCGAGCATGAGGAAATCCTCGCTGTGGCGGATGATCGTGGAGTCGATGGGATTGGAGGCGGAGTGGCAGAAGGAGAGGAAATAGACGGCATCGAGGATGTTGGTCTTGCCGACACCGTTGCTGCCAATCATGCAGTTGATCTTCGGCGAGAGGTCGAGCGTGGCCTCCCGGATGTTCTTATAGTTGATGAGTGACAGTTTCTCTAAAATCATAGTGCAAAGGTACGAAAAAAATGGAGAATGGATAATGGATAATGGATAATTTTATGCTGCAGAAGCAAATTTTTCACTTTTCGTTTTTCACTTTTACTTTTTTTTTGTACCTTTGCAGCCGATTTTTGAAAATTAATACAATAATTATAATGGCAACAACAAAAAATCAACCTCAGGCAGCTCCCACGATGGAGGAGACCCTGAACAAGAGTGAGGCTTTCTTCCTGAAGTACAAGAAGGCCATCATCGCCGCTGTGGTGGCACTCATCGTCATCATTGCCGGTGTCGTACTTTACAAGACTTATATCGCTGAGCCCAACGAGCAGAAGGCTTCTACAGCCATCGCCAAGGGTCAGGAGTATTTCGCCCAGGGCCAGTTTGAGAAGGCTCTCCAGGGTGACAGCACAGGCTATAAGGGCTTTGCCAAACTGGCCAGTGACTACAGCAGCACCGCTGCCGGTAACCTGGCAAACCTCTATGCCGGACTCTGCAACGCCCAGCTCGGCAAGTGGGACGAGGCTGTGAAGTATCTCGAGGACTATGACGGTGCCGACGACCAGATGGTTTCTCCCGCTGCTCTCGGTGCGCTGGGTAATGCCTACGCTCATCAGAACCAGCTCGACAAGGCTGTTGAGACCTTGAAGAAGGCTGCTGAGAAGGCTGACAACAACTCGCTGTCTCCTACGTTCCTGATTCAGGCTGGTGAGATTCTGGAGAGCCAGGGTAAGAAGGCTGACGCTCTGAAGCTGTATCAGACGGTGAAGGAGAAGTACTTCAACTCGATGGCTTATCAGACCATCGACGCTTATATCGAGCGCGTCAGCGAGTAATTGACAATTGACAATTGATAATTGACAATTATTGATGGCTACCAAAAACCTGTCAGAGTATAATGCACAGCAGGTGCCCGACGCATCGAATATGATCTTCGGTGTGGTTGTCGCCGAGTGGAATCCCGAGATTACCGGGGCGCTGCTCGACGGCTGCGTTTCCACGCTTGAGAAACACGGTGCCCTGCCTGAGAATATCCACGTGAAGACCGTACCCGGTTCGTTTGAACTGATCTACGGTGCTCACCAGATGACGCTCAACGACGGTTACGACGCCGTGATTATTCTCGGCAGCGTGATCCGTGGTGAGACACCTCATTTCGATTATATCTGTCAGGGTGTGACAGAGGGCATCGCCCGTCTGAATGCCACCAGCAACATACCCGTAGTTTTTGGCCTGCTGACGACGAATGATCTTCAGCAGGCCAAGGACCGCGCCGGAGGCCGATTAGGTAACAAGGGCGACGAGTGTGCGGTGGTGGCCATCAAGATGGCCAAGTTCTAATCAGAGATTTTATTCTTGCTCCTTCCGATCGTCGATGTTATCGCCTTCGGTGGGCTGCATCTCTTCCTTGAAGTCGGTAATGCCGGCTTCAATCAGTATATTGTACCAGCTGATGAGCTTCTTGATGTCGCTGACGTGGACACGGTCGCGGTCCCACTCGGGCAGCACCTTCGTGAAGTAGTCCTGCAGCTCCTTCGTGGAGGCTTTCTTGGGATCGACGGTGGCTTTCTTGCCTTCGGCCACGGTCTTGAGGTTCTCCAGGACGTCCATCAGGGGGATGTCGTCAGTCTCAGTGAACATAGCGATGTCTGCCAGCGATGTGATACGGTCTGATGCGAAGGCGGGCATACGGCGATGGGTGGCGTCGAGGGCCTCGACGATGAGGTTGTTCTTGCCACGGGAAACGAGTTTGTAAAGTCCGGGCTTGCCGGAGATGGCTAAAATAGTCTGTTGCATACTTTTTTATTGTTTATTATTTGATATTTCCTTTAGAATTTCATCCAGTTGCTGGTTGAGGTCTGCGAGTCCGTCGTTGACGATCTCGAAGTCAGCCCGTTGGCGCACCTCTTCCTGTGGCAGCTGACGACTCATCCATTCGAGCACCTTCTCACGAGAGATCTCATCACGGGCCATAACGCGCTGGATGCGCAGTTCCTCAGGAGCGGTGACGACAATAACACGGTCGACGAGGCGGTGGATGCCAGATTCGTAGATGATGGCACTCTCCATCCACTCCAAGCCACTCTCGATGAAGTCGCGGAAGACGGCGGGATGCACGATGCGGTCGATGGCTCTTGCATTGTCCTCGGATTTTAACAGAAACTCTGCTACAACCTTCTTATTCAGGATGTATTCTACTGACTCCTGACTCCCGTCTCCTGACTCCTTAAAATACGTCTCCGGTCCGATGAGGGCGGTGAGGCGTCGGCGGATAAAGGGTGAGGTGCGGATGAGCCGCTTGGCGGCACTATCGCAGTCATAGACCGTGTAGCCCTGCTGTTCCAACAGTCGGCAGACGTAACTCTTGCCGCTCCCGATACCTCCTGTGATTCCTATCTTCATTCCGGATCCTGTGATTCGATGAGGTAGTCAACCATATTGGTCTCCAGCTTCGCCTTTGAGATACCGCTCGGCACGTTTTTCAAATAGACGCGACACTTCTCCGAGGGATTGCGACGGATCTCGTCGTAATCGACGATGACGGTGAAGTCTTCGGGCTTCAGGTTGCGATAGACGCTGACACCGGCCACGAAACTGACGGATATCTTGGTGGGGAACGTGCGCAAAGCCTTACCTTCGGGCATATTGATGCCGACGATGGGGATGCCGGAGATGCGCTCTTCTGTCAGCACATCGGTGTAGAACTTGACGCGCACACGGTCGGGCACCGTCTTTACGCCTTTGAGCTTCGCCAGATTACACTCCACGGTGAGCGTGTCGCGGAAGTTGGCGTAGTTGAGCTGTTCGGTGTAGACCATGCTGATGCTGTCGAGCTTTTCGTCGGACGCAAAGATGGTGACGCTGTCAGGATCGTAGGTCACCCGCGAGACGAAATAAAGTTCTTCGGGTATGACGCGACCGCTCCATCTGACGGGCACCTGCTTCTTCGAACCGTAGTTGTAGTAGAACTCTATCTTCTCGGGCTTGATGGCGTTGATCTTCGACGTGCTGCCCAGTCGTTGGTAGATACGCTTCTGTATCTCCGAGGCAGGGATGACGCCCGTGCCGTTGTTGTGCGTATAGTTGCGGAAGGGCAGTTCGATGCGTCTGAGTGCGTCGCCGAATTGATAGGCTACGAGGATGATGCCCTTGTCGCGGATGGTGACACGGACGGTGTCCACCTCATCGGAAGTGAGTACGGCATTTTTCGGCACACCAACGACGGAGATGGGTACAGCGAACTCCCGCTCGTACGTTTCGTTCAGCGTCAGCGACAGCCAGAAAGTTGCTGAAAGCGCCAGGAAGAACAAAAACAGCAGGATTTCCTTGCTCGTTTTAGTGAACAGGAATTCCCTGACTGCTCGCCATACGCTTCGGATGGTCATACGCGGTGGTGGCTATATCTCTCTTTATTTCTGCGTCTGTGGTGTGCTGGAGGTGTCTTTGAAGACGGAGCCCTTGTCGACGGTGATGACCACGTCGCGTGCAATCTTCACATCGACGGTGTTCTTGGCCAGGTCGATGCTCTTCACGGTGCCGTAGATGCCGCCACCGGTGATGACCTGTGTGCCCTCGGTCAGTTCGTTCTGGAACTTCTGGATCTCCTTCTGTTTCTTCTGCTGGGGTTTGATCATGAAGAAATACATGATGGCAAAGATGGCGACCATCATGATGATCATGCTCATACCACCTCCTTGTGCTGACTGTGCAGCAATGATGATGTTTGTCATTTCTATACCTTATTATATTATATATATCAGTCTTTTTTATCTTTTTTCTCGCCTTCATCACTCCGGATGATGCGCTTGCGGTGCCTCATCTTCACGGGTACGGCCGTGATCTCTGCCGGACCTTCCTTCGGGGCGTCTTCCTTGCTGCCCTTCTGCGGCTCCATATGCTTCATCAGGCGGTTGCTCTTGATGAGGTTACGGGCGATGGCGTCGAGCATGCCGTTGATGTAACCGCCGCTCTTCGAGGTAGAGTAGAGCTTGGCGATGTCCACAAACTCGTTGATGGTCACACTGACGGGGATATTGGGGAAGGTCATCAGCTCGGCGATGGCAATCTGCATGATGACGATGTCCATATAGGCCAGACGGGAGAGGTCCCAGTTGCGCGACACCTCGTTCATGTAGTGCTGATACTCCACCTCGTTGAGGATGGCGGAGCGGAACAGCTTGCGGGCGAACTCCTTCTCCTCGTCGCTGTCCCATTCGGGCAACAGCTCTTCCTTGGCACCGTTCTGCTCCTTGAAGCGCTTGATGGTCTTCAACACGAAGGTATCGACAATCTCCTTGTCGTCGTTCCAGTAGAGGCTCTGGTCTTCGAGCACGTTGTCGAGGTCGGCATTCTCCTGGATGAAGTTCTTGTAGAGCTTGCGCCACAGTTCGCGGTCGGCATCGTAGGTGTCTTCGCTGCTGGCCATATACTCCTTGTAGATCTCGCTCTGTTCGATGGTCTCGAAGAGCTGTCCGGGCACAGGCGTGTCTGCCCAGCTGGTCTTCTGGTTGCCGATGAACTCGTTCAGCGCCTTGTTCTCCTGGAGTTGGATGGCAAAGCGGTTGTAGGCAAATTTCTGCGAGGGCTCTGGTGTGCCTTCGCGCTTGGCTCTGCCCTGGGTCACTTCGAGTCTGCGCTGTGCTTCTTTGGTCACTGCGACAATCAGCGACAACAGGTGATTGTAAAGGTCATACGCCTTTGACAGACTGAAAAAAAGTTCCTTTTCAGCCGTGTCGATGTTCTTGTTACCGTTTAAATAGTAGGCATAGGTTAACTGAACAATTTTGTTTCTGATAATCTCTCTGTTAATCATCTCACTTGATGTTTATTTGTTGTTTCTTGATGCAAAGGTAGTGAAAAATCCTTTTATATGCAAGAAAAAAGGCGAAAAATCATCTTTTTTTTCATTTTTTCATTCTTTCATTTTCTCAATTCAGAAAAAAGGTGTACCTTTGCACCGCTTTTTCTCAAAGCACAATCAGAAAATGTAACGTGTGATGGTGAATTAGGCAAGTATTATTAATTCTTAATTTAGAGTAACACAAATTATGAAAGAATTCAGTGTAAGTGGCCAGAAGCGTGCCACGACAGGCAAGAAGGCAGCCAAGGAGCTGCGCAAGGAGGGACTCGTTCCCTGTAATCTTTATGGTGAGAAGAAGGGTGAGAACGGTCTCCCCGAGGCCATTGCTTTTGCAATCCCCGCTACTCAGCTTCGTAAAGTCGTTTATTCTCCCGATGTGTATGTGGTCAACCTGACTATCGACGGTGAGGCTCACAAGGCCGTGATGAAGGAGCTGCAGTTCCATCCCACAACGGATGCCCTGCTGCATATCGACTTCTATGAGGTGAATGAGGAGAAGCCCATCACCATTGGTATCCCCGTCAAGTTGACAGGTCATGCCCAGGGTGTCCGCGATGGTGGTCGTCTGAGCCAGGCTGTCCGTCAGCTGAATGTGACCGCTCCTTACAAGCAGATTCCTGAGACATTGGAGATCGACGTGACGAACCTCGCCCTCGGCAAGGCCATCAAGGTGGCTGACCTGAACTTCGAGGGTCTCGAGATCGCTACTCCCGCCCAGGTGGTTGTCTGCTCCGTGAAGGCTACCCGTGCATCGCGCTCTGCCGCTGCTGCCGAGGCTGCTGAGGCCTAATCCTTTAATCAGAGGACATGGACAAATACTTGATTGTTGGCTTGGGTAATGTCGGTGACGAATACGAACTGACCCGCCACAACACAGGGTTTATGGTATTGGATGCTTTTGCTAAGGCATCCAATATTCATTTTGACGACCGGCGCTACGGCTTTGTGGCCGAGACGACGGTCAAGGGACGGAAAGTGTTCCTGCTGAAGCCCTCCACGTTCATGAACCTCAGCGGCAATGCCGTGCGTTATTGGCTGAACAAAGAGAATATCGACCAGAAGCGGCTGCTCGTCATCAGCGACGATGTGGCGCTGCCTTTGGGACAGTTCCGCCTGAAGGCCAGTGGCTCCAACGGTGGTCATAACGGCCTCGGACATATCCAGCAACTCATCGGTCAGGACTATGCCCGTCTGCGTATGGGCATCGGCAACGACTTCCCTCGTGGTATGCAGATCGACTGGGTGCTGGGCCGTTACTCCGAGGAAGAACTCAAGGCTCTCCAGCCCGCCATCGACCGTGGTGTGGAGATCATCCAGAGCTTCATCCTCGCCGGAATAGACATCACAATGAATCAATTCAATAAATTGGGAAAACATGTCTGACGTAGCTCGTATCGACAAATGGCTGTGGGCAGCGCGGATCTTCAAGACCCGTTCCATCGCGGCAGACGCCTGTAAGAACGGGCGTGTCACCATCGGTGGCGTCAACGTGAAACCCTCGCATACCGTCAAGGCTGGTGAAACTGTCAGCGTCCGTAAGCCGCCAGTGACCTATTCGTTCAAGATCCTGAAGACCATCGAGCAAAGGGTAGGGGCGAAGTTGATTCCTGAGATCTATGAGAATGTGACGTCGCCCGACCAGTACGAACTCTTGGAGATGAACCGCATCAGCGGCTTTGTGAACCGTGCCCGGGGTACCGGCCGTCCTACCAAAAAGGACCGTCGTGCGATGGACGCTTTTGTCGGCCCTTCATTGGAAGGTGACTTCGACTCCTTCTTTGGTGACGACTTTGACGACGAAGAAGAGTAATCAACTGTAAACCGTAAACTGTCAACTGTAAACAATATAGATATGACTTGGCTGAATATCTTGTTTATTATCATTGGCGTGGCACTCGTCTTGTGGGGTGCAGACCGCCTGACGGAGGGCGCCTCCTCCCTGGCTCGTGGCATGCATGTGCCCGAGATTGTCATTGGCTTGACCATCGTGGCTGCAGGCACCTCAGCACCAGAGCTGTTTGTCAGTCTGGTGTCAGCCCTGAAGGGCACCGCCGACCTCGCCGTGGGTAACGTCATAGGTTCGAACATATTTAACACGACGCTCATCGTCGGCTGTTCCGCCTTAGTGGCGCCGATGGTGGTGCAGAAGTCCACCGTCCGCAAGGACATTCCCTTTGCCGTCGTCGCTTCATTGCTGCTCTTCGTTCTCTGTTTCGACGATATGGACTCGCCCCACCTCTGGGGCAACGAAATCACCCGTTCCGACGGTGTTATCCTGCTCCTCGGCTTCCTCGGCTTTATGATCTACACTTTCCACACTGCCAAGAAAGACGGCCTGATGCCGACGGAAGAAGAACTCGAAGATAATGCCGAACTGCCGAAAGACTACTCGCGTCTCGGCCGCAACATTTTCTGGATAGTCCTTGGTCTGGGATGCCTGATCTATGGCAGCAACCTCTTTGTCGATGCCGCCACCTATGTCGCCCATCGCTTCGGTGTGCGCCAAAGCGTCATCGGCCTGACTGTCGTCGCCGGAGGTACGTCGCTGCCCGAACTGGCCACCAGCGTGGTTGCCGCCTACAAGGGCCGCTCCGCCATCGCCATCGGCAACGTCATCGGTTCCAACGTGTTCAACATCCTGCTCATCCTTGGATTGACGGCTGTCATCCATCCCCTGCGCATCATGGGCATCACGATTGTCGACCTCATGGCGCTGCTGGTCTCCATCGGCTTCCTCTGGCTCTTCGCATTCACCAAATGGTATGTCTCACGCCGTGAGGGCGCAGTCCTGGTAGTCAGCTTCCTGTTGTATATGGGCTGGCTGTTCTACCTCATATAGTAACATTCAGGGGTCGACGAACACCCCCTTTAACAAAACAAAAATGCAACAACAAAAGAAACAACAACGAATCAGCGTGCTGTTCATGTTCTACAGCATCCTGTTCTGCGTCTGCCTGATTACGGCAAACGTACTCGAGACCAAGCAGATTTCCTTAGGACCTGCGAACATGACGGCGGGACTCATCGTCTTCCCCGTCAGTTACATCATCAACGATGTGGTGTGCGAGGTGTGGGGCTATGGCCGCACCCGAATGCTCATCTGGCTGGGGTTCGCCATGAACTTTTTCTTCGTGACCATGGGAGCCATTGCCGACTGGATTCCCGGCGCCTCCTACTGGGAAGGCGAAGAGGGTTTCCATCAGATCTTCGGCCTCGCTCCCCGTATCGCCGGCGCCTCCTTCCTGGCGTTCGTCTGCGGGTCGTTCATCAATGCCTACATCATGAGCCGCATGAAGCTCTCGTCCAACGGCCGGAACTTCTCTTTCCGTGCTGTGCTCAGTACGATCGGCGGCGAGCTGACAGACTCCATCATCTTCTTCCCCCTGGCCCTCGGCGGCGTCATTCCCTGGGAGGAGATGCCTTCGCTCGTCATCACCCAGGTCACGCTGAAGACCGTCTATGAGATCATCGTCCTGCCTGTCACCATCCGTATCGTGAAGTTCACCAAGGAGCACGACCACGAGGATGTCTACGACAATGGCATGGTATATAACATTTTTAAATTGAATCTGGATTAAGACTATGAACGAGCAGAATAACGAGGAACGAGGAATGAGGAGTGAGGAAGGTCTGCAGGCCCTTGGCCGTAAGACGGACTACCACATGGACTATGCGCCGGAAGTGTTGGAGACCTTTGAGAACAAGCATCCCGACAACGACTACTGGGTGCAGTTCAACTGCCCCGAGTTCACCAGTCTCTGTCCCATCACGGGTCAGCCCGACTTTGCTGAGATCAAGATCCACTATATCCCCGGCGAGCGGATGGTCGAGTCGAAGAGCCTGAAGCTCTACCTCTTCTCCTTCCGCAACCACGGCGATTTCCATGAAGACTGTGTCAACATCATCATGAAGGACCTTGTCCGCCTGATGGAACCCAAATACATTGAGGTCGTCGGCCTCTTCACGCCCCGTGGCGGCATCTCCATCTATCCCTACGCCAACTACGGCCAGCCCGGCACGAAATATGCCGATCTCGCCGAGCGCCGTCTGATGGAATATCAGATGAGGTGAAGTCAGATGGCTACCAGCTCAGGCTTCAACAGTTGAGGCTGTTCTTTTCCTGTATCGTATGTCTCTACGGAACCTTCGACATTGAAGGTCAGTATGGCTTTGTCTAATGTGACGTCGAGTGAGCACGGTGCGCCCTCGATAAGTGGCAGACAACTGTTGCTGCCCACGGGGAATCCGCAGCATACGGGGATGTCCAGATCATGCAGGTGAGCAATCAGCATCTGCTCCACGCTGCCGAACTGAAGGTCGAACTTGATGGAGCTGAACGTGCCGAAGATAATGCCCTTCACCCTCTCGAAGTCCAGTACCAGGCGCAGCGTATAGAACAGTCTGTCAATATCGTGCAGGGCCTCTTCCACTTCCTCGATGAAGAGGATGATGTCTTGATCCAGCGGAAGGTGGAACTTGGTTCCGGCTATGGCAGCATAGCTTGACAGGTTGCCGCCAATCAGGATGCCTTCTGCATGACCACATCTGTTATAGGGGGCGCTGGCGATCTTGTACTGTGGGAGGTTGCCAAAAAGCATGTTGCGTGTAAGCGTCGTGGCTGGTTCCTGTTCGTTGGCAATCTGGTATGCCATAGGTCCGTGGATGCACATCGTCCCGGCGCCGACGGCGGCATTGAGCAGCATGGTGATGTCGCCATGTCCTATCAGCCATTTCGGATGACGCTGATAATCCTCTGCAGGGATGCGGTTCAGCAGATGAATGGAGCCATAGCCACCCCTGGAGCAGACAATGGCCTTGATACTGTCATCGTGGAGCGCCCATAACAGGTCGGCAGCCCGTTCGTCGGCCGTTCCTGCATAGACGTTTACGTTCAAACTGTTGGTGTGTGGGCCGATGGCCGGCTGTAAACCCCAGCTTCTGATTACTTCTGCGGCTTGCATAAGGGTGTCTTCTGGCATCCAGTAGGCGGGAGATACAAGCGCAACCTTGTCTCCCTCTTTTAAATACGTAGGTTGATTAATCATTTTTTATCCTGAATCATTCTTTTCGGAGTGCAAAGGTACTTCTTTTTCTGGAATTAGACAATAGTTCCCCTAAAAATTGTGAATTTTAGAACAGTTTTGCTGATTTTGAGACTGTTTTGTTGGTTTTGAAACAGTCTATTTGCGGATCACGCCTCTGTTCAGGTCGAAATAGTTGGCGGGATTCTGGGGTTTGCCGTTGACGCGCGTCTCGAAATGCAGGTGGGGTGTCGAGGCGCGGCCTGTCTGGCCTACGAGGCCAATCACCTCTTACCTTTGCACCAGATTATAGATAATGTTCTAAATGTCCGATGTTAAACATCGTATAAGTTTAGGACTTACGGCTATGATTTTGTAGTTTTGCTAGAGATTATGGCCGTGGGGAGTGAGGAGGCAGATGCCTGGATAAGACAAGTTCTATATCGTGGGACAGATCAATACCCACTCCCTTTACAAGTCTTTAAAGTCTGGACAAAGAATCGAAGCACGCCATGGGAGGGCGATGCTGTGTCCGATAAGAGTAAAGTCGAAG
>JAFRQC010000150.1 GCA_017428805.1 Prevotella sp.
CATCTGCCCGAAGGTGTGATTGTCGGCTCCCTGCGCGATTATCCTGAACTTGTCGCCAAATATTACGCCAAACTTGCCAAGACCAGCGATGATGCCATCACGGCCCTCAATACCATGTTGGCGCAGGATGGTATGCTGGTATACGTGCCTAAGAACGTAAAGGTCGATCGTGCTATTCAGGTTATTAACATACTGAAAGCGACTCCAAGCAATGCGCAGCGCCAAGTGCCTGATCTGATGGTAAACCGTCGTGTGCTGATTATTCTTGAAGAAGGTGCAGAGATTAAGATGCTCTTCTGCGACCACGCTGCTGACGATCGCAATTTTCTGGCTACACAAGTCATCGAGGCTTATGTAGGCGACAATGCGTCGCTCGACCTCTATTGTATGGAGGAGACTCATCACAAGAATGTCCGTATTAGCAATGTCTATATCGACCAGCAGCGCGACAGTCGTGTGAACCACAATGTCATTACCTTACATAATGGTATTACCCGCAACAAGCTTGATCTGACCTTCAGCGGTGAGGGGGCTGAGTGTCAATGCTATGGCTGTGTGATTGCTGACAAACAGCAGCATGTGGACAATAACACGCTGATTATTCACAAGGCACCTCATTGCACCTCGAACGAACTCTATAAATACGTGCTCGACGATCAGTCAACAGGCGCCTTTGCTGGTCGTGTGTTGGTAGAGCATGGTGCTCAGAAGACCTCTTCTCAGATGACGAACCAGAATCTGACAGCTACCAAGGAGGCGCGTATGTACACCCAGCCGATGCTGGAGATCTATGCCGACGATGTGAAGTGTGCCCATGGTTCGACGGTTGGTCAGCTTAACGATGCCGCCCTTTTCTATATGCGTCAGCGAGGCATCTCGCTCGACGAGGCTAAACTTCTTCTTCAGAATGCTTTTATCAATGAGGTCATCGACAAGATGCAGCTGGAGCCATTACGCGATCGCCTCCATTACCTTGTGGAGAAACGCTTCCGTGGAGAACTGAATAAATGTGACGGGTGTAAACTGTGTAAGTAATATGTACGATATTAATAAGGTACGGGCAGATTTCCCGATTTTATCTCGTGAGGTTTATGGTAAACCGCTTGTTTATCTCGATAATGCGGCTACCACGCAGAAACCGCTGTGTGTACTTGATGCGATGCGCGATGAGTATCTCAATGTGAATGCCAATGTGCATCGTGGTGTGCATTATCTTTCACAGCAGGCTACTGATCTGCATGAGGCAGCGCGTGAGAAGGTGCGCCAGTTCATCAATGCTAAGAAAATCGAGGAAATCATCTTTACGCGTGGGACAACTGAAGCTATCAACTTGGTTGCCCAATCGTTCTGCGAATCGCAGATGCAGGCAGGCGATGAAGTGATCGTCACAGAGATGGAGCACCACTCGAATATCGTCTCTTGGCAGCTTCAGGCGATGAAACGGGGTATTATTGTTAAACACTTGGCACTTAATGACGAAGGAAAGCTACTTATTGATCAGCTGGAGCCACTTATTTCTGAGCGCACTAAAATCATCAGTGTGGCCCACGTCAGTAACGTGCTTGGTACGATCAATCCTGTTGAGCAAATTATCAAGATTGCCCATGCTCACAATATCCCCGTCTTGGTGGATGGAGCCCAGAGCGCACCCCACTTTAAGGTTGATGTTCAGGCGATGGGTTGCGACTTCTTTGCCTTCAGCGGGCATAAGATGTATGGTCCTACGGGCATTGGCGTGCTCTATGGCAAGGAGGAATGGCTGGAGAAGCTGCCTCCGTACCAAGGAGGTGGCGAGATGATTGATAAAGTGACCTGGGAAAAGACTACCTTTGAGCGCTTGCCTTTTAAGTTTGAGGCAGGAACCCCTGACTATGTGGCCACTCATGGACTCGCTAAAGCCATCGAATATATTGATTCCATTGGCTTCGAGGCTATCCAACAGCATGAGCAGGAACTCACGCGCTACTGTATGGAGCAGTTGCAGACCGTCGATGGAATGATGATTTATGGTCCTCTGGATGCTTCGCAAAAAGATGCTGTCGTCAGCTTCAACGTAGGCAACATCCACCATCTTGATATGGGCACGCTGCTCGATCGTCTGGGCATAGCCGTTCGTACTGGTCATCATTGTGCGCAGCCTCTGATGGATCGTCTGGGCATCTCTGGCACCGTCCGTGCATCTTTCGCCCTCTACAACACGAAGGATGAAATCGACACCCTCGTAGCTGGCATCCGAAGAGTCGTTCAGATGTTCTAGAAACAACTGAATTGACTGAAACTTAAAAACTATCATCATGATGAAAAAACCTTTGAGTGGTATTATCCCACCATTAGTAACCCCTTTGAAAGATAACGAGACCCTCGATGTGGAGAGTCTTGAACGACTGATTGAACATCTGATAGCAGGAGGAGTGCATGGACTTTTCGTTCTAGGTACTACTGGCGAGGAGCAGAGTCTGTCTTACGACGTGCGCAAGCAGATGATCAAAGAGTCGTGCCGTATCAATCGTGGTCGACTGCCGTTGCTGGCCTGTATCACTGACACGTCGATAGAGGAGAGCGTCCGTCTGGCCAGAAAAGCTGCCGATTATGGGGCTGATGGTGTGGTCAGTGCTCCTCCCTATTATTTTGCCACAGGCCAGCCTGAGTTGGCGCAGTTCTATGAGGAGCTGGTGCCTCAGTTGCCTCTGCCTGTGTTCCTTTATAATATGCCTTCGCACGTCAAGGTGAGTTTTGCACCTGATACTGTCAGACGAATCGCTGAACTTGAGCAGGTGGTGGGATTCAAGGACTCTTCTGCTAATGCCGTCTACTTCCAGAGTGTGATGTATAAGATGCAGCATCGCAAGGATTTCGCCATGCTCGTAGGTCCAGAGGAGATAACGGGCGAGTGTGTGCTTTTAGGGGCGCAGGGTGGTATCAATGGTGGTGCCAATATGTTTCCTGAGCTTTATGTGGCTATGTACGATGCTGCCAAGGCGCACGATATCGAGCGTGTTCTCCAGCTCCAACAACTCATCATGCAGATATCGACAAGTATCTATACGGTTGGCAAACATGGCTCCAGCTATCTGAAAGGTCTGAAGTGTGCCCTTTCTCTCTTGGGTATCATCAACGATGATTTCGTGGCTTCGCCTTTCTATAAGTTTGAAGCCCCTGAGCGCGAAAAGATCCGTGAGGCTCTCGCTGCTTTGCCTACTGAGAACGGAAAACTGCAGATATAGCTTCTCCGACGGAGGTTAAAAAGAGAAAGCAATGCACGTAATTGATTTCATCGTTTTCATTGTCTTCACCCTTGGCGTCGTGATCTTCGGTTGTTCCTTCTTCAAGAAGGGCTCCTCAGCCGATGAGTTCACCTCGGCAGGTCATTCCATACCTGGTTGGGTGGTGGGCATGTCGATATTCGCCACTTACGTCAGCAGTATCTCTTACATCGGCTATCCAGGCAAGGCTTTTGCCGCTGATTGGAACGCTTTCGTGTTCTCGCTTTCAATACCCATCGCCTCTTATTTCGCGGCCAAGTATTTTGTGCCGTTCTATCGTCATGGAGGCTCTGTATCGGCCTATACATTCCTGGAGGAGAAGTTTGGCGCTTGGGCACGACTCTATGCGTCAGCTTGCTATTTGTTGACACAGATTGCCCGTATGGGCAGCATCCTCTACCTGTTGGCTGTGCCGATGTTTATCCTCATGGGTTGGGATATGCACATGGTCATCATCCTCACGTCGATAGGTATCATTATCTATTCGATGATGGGTGGTCTGAAGGCTGTCATCTGGGCCGATGCCATTCAGGGTATTATATTAATAGGTGGAGCCGTTCTGTGTTTGGCCATCCTGATGTTCTCGATGCCTGAGGGGCCCATGCAGACTTTTGAATTGGCGGCTAACAGTCCAATGGGAAATAAGTTTTCGTTGGGTGAGTTTACCACCGATTTGACCACGTCGACCTTCTGGGTATGTCTGATTTATGGCATCTTCATCAACCTGCAGAACTATGGCATCGACCAGAACTACGTACAGCGTTATCATGCTGCCAAGACTGATAAGGACGCAAAGTTCTCTGCACTCTTTGGAGGCTACTTGTTCATCCCCGTTTCTGCGCTTTTCTTCCTCATCGGAAGTGCGCTCTACAGCTATTATCAGGCTGGTGTTGCAGAGTTGCCTACAGAGATTCAGGCTAAGCCCGACTATGTGTTTCCCTATTTCATCGTTAATGTTCTTCCCGTTGGCTTGCGAGGTCTGCTCATAGCGAGCATCTTTGCTGCAGGCATGAGTACGGTGTCGACTTCCGTCACCTCTGCCGCTACGATTATCCTGACGGATTATGTGCGTCCGTTCTTTTTGAGAGCGAAACATCAAAAACTGGAATTGGCCATTGTGCGCTTCAGCAGCTTTGCCGTGGGCATTCTGGGGGCTATCGTGGCTATCGCCATGCTTAGTGTCGAGAGTATCATCGATGCGTGGTGGACGCTTTCCAGTATTTTCTCTGGAGGTATGCTGGGATTATTCCTGCTGGGATGTATTCGTCAGAGAATCAGTCGCTTGGCGGCCTTTCTTGGTTGCGTGGCTGGAGTAGGGGTGATAGCGTGGATTTCGTTGGCTGATATGTGGCAGTTGCCTGGTGTGCCTCTCCACAGCTATCTCGCCATCGTATTGGGCACATCAACGATTTTCGTGGTGGGATTCTTGCTGTCTTTGTTGCTGTTCAGGAAGTCGAAGAATTGTCAGTAAGTTATACGTAATATGTTAAAGAGTCATTTTTACGAAGGAAAGATTGAAGCGGGCTGCGATGAAGCAGGCCGTGGTTGTTTGGCGGGTAGCGTCTATGCAGCTGCTGTGATTCTGCCTGATGATTATCAGAATGAGTTGCTCAACGATTCCAAACAACTCACAGAGAAGAAGCGTTACCAACTGCGTGAGATTATCCAGCGCGATGCTGTTGCCTGGGCCGTGGGCATCGTCACCCCTGAGGAAATCGACAAGATCAATATTCTGAATGCCTCGATATTGGCCATGCATCGTGCCTTGGATCAGTTGAAGGTGCGACCAGAGGCCGTTATCGTCGATGGGAACCGTTTTAAGAAATATCAGGATTTACCTCATACGACGATAGTGAAGGGCGATGGTAAATACCTCTCTATCGCAGCTGCGAGTATCCTCGCCAAGACTTATCG
>JAFRQC010000151.1 GCA_017428805.1 Prevotella sp.
TCGGCTCTGAGCTGACAACTGTAGTGTAGATGCTAACAATAGCATGATGACTATAACTCTTATTTTCTTCATGAGTTCTTATTGGGGTGAATGAATCAATACTTCCTGCAACACGACGCCCGGATCGAGGAGATAGATACGCAGCCGCTGATGACCACTCTCTGAGACGGGGATGCTGCGCGAGGCATAGCCGCGAAGCACATTCCAGCGCCACTCTGCTGTGAAGTCGTTGGCGTGGATGGAGAAGATGGTGGGAGCAGAATCACCTAACTGAACGGCATAGCGGATGTCCCTGCCGTCATAGACATGCAGTGTAGGCAGTGTGCGGATCTCTATGGTGGCATCGTCAGCCTGCAAGTCGAGCTCATATTCTGTGTATGGAGCTGCCTTTATGTTCTCCTGCTGATACGACGGTGTGTCGAATGGCTGAACAAGTACACCATCCGTGTAGCCCAAGCCTTCAATGCGCTGGATACCACCTTGCTTGTTCTGATAGTGCGAAGCAGGAATGCGCAGACGAGGTTCCTTGACGAACGGTGGATAGAGTCCGATGAAAATCTGGTCGATGCGGGCATCGGCCTTCAGGTCGTTGATGCGGAGATGATTCTCGCCTTTCTTGAGGTGTACCGTTCCTACGCGGCTCCACATCGGTCCGACATAGGGTGCATGCCATACATTATTAATAGGTGTAGCCGAGGCCACAAAACTGTCATTCTCAGTTTTCACCTGGCAGAACTCGTTGTCCTTGGCTTCTTTCGAGAAATTGCGGATAGGTGTCAGCGCCTCTATCCATAAAGGCATCTCGGCATCGGCATCACTGATAATGATGGCGCCCTTGCTTGATAAAGATTCGCTGACAGAGAGGGAACGTGCCTGAGGACTGTTTTTCGCCTGCGCTATCAGTTCGGGTGTAGCCACAGGCTGTTCTATCTTTTCAGAGCGGAACCAATGGTAGGGTTGCCAGTTGAAAAATTGCTGCCATTTACCATCAAGGATATCCTCATTGTAATGACGCGTCAACTCATTCAGACTGTCGAACATCTGCCTGACACGGTTGGCATCTGCCATCGCTCCGATACTGTCGCCAGCCGTAGCCCTTACCATACTGCGACGCGCTAATAGTTGGTACTCGTTGATCATCGCAGCACCACAGACGGGATAACTGACGAGTTCGAAGTAGGCATTCTTTAGTGATTCCGGGATGCGGGAAGCCAGTTCTGTAGCATGTGACTTCAGAGCGCGCCACTCCGCAATGCGCTGTTCAATCTGCTCAGCACTGTAATTGATGAACCACACGTGTGCATCTTTGCCAGCTGTCTGCAAGCGATAGTAGCCTGCCTGAATGTCAGCAATCTCCTGCGCCACCTCGTTGCCGAAGGTCTTCGCGGCCCAATACTTGATATAGTTGTGAGCCTCGGAGGGTTTCCAGCGATTGATGTCCCAGGCCATGTCCATCACAAACGAGATTTCTTTCTCTGCCGGCTTGATGTCGCCCACGTTGAAAACCCATATCTTGCGCGCTCCATAGGTATAGGCCTTGGTCAGTTCCGCACTCAGGAAAGCCGTTGAGAGCGGACTGAGCCAAATCCAACTGGCGGGGTCGCCGTGATAAGAGAGGTGATAGTAAATACCTGCTCCGCCTTTGCGCTTCATCTCTTCTGGATTGCAGAGGTTGCGGCAGTAGCCGTGCTTGTCGTCGCTCCAGAGCAGTGTTACATCCTCTGGCACTTTCAGCCCGTTATGATAGGCCTCAAGCACCTCCTCGTAAGTGCAGAGCACCTGCGGAATCTCTTCCAAAGGCTTCTTGATATTGCGCCGCAGCATATCCCGTTGGTCATCGATGGCCTGTTGCATCAGAGCCACGCGCTCGGCTGTTGTGTTGGCCCCCTCCATCGGATAGTCGTGGATACCACGCAGGCCGAGTGTATAGGTGTTCTCGTATCGTCCGTTGGTCTTTACGCGTGTCTCCCAGTAGTTTTGCATTGTCTTACGGTTGGTGATGTAGTTGAAGTCGCCGAGACCTTCCTCGCCCCGTTCTTTCGCCCTTTGATTCACAGCTTTCCACTCGCCTTCATTATTTCGCAGCATCTGTTCGCAGTGCGACGAGCCCATCACGATGGCATAGTCATCAGCGAGTCGGGCATTCTCCGGATCATCATTGAAAGCTTGCGTTCCTGGATGCATGGCGGGCCAAAGATAGTTGGCCTTCAGGCGCAACAGCAGTTCGAATACTTTCTGGTATGTCTTCGGGCCTACCTTCCCGTTCTCCTTCTCGTAGTTCTGCTCTGACCATCGTGCCCAACCGCCAAAGCGTTCATCATTGATAAAGATGCCTCGATACTGCACAGAAGGCTCCCCTTGAACGAATGTGCCAGGCTTTATGAATATTGCTTTCTTGTGTTGAGGGGTCACGTCAGCCCACCAGTACCAGGGTGACACACCAATGGATTCACTCATTGTCATCAGACCGAAAGCTGTTCCTCGCCGGTCGCTGCCGGCAATGACAAGAAGTTGCCCCTGACTGGGACGGTTGACGGTAGTGATGATAAACGACTCCCATTTGCCTTTGATGGCTGACACATCGATGGCCTTCTTTCTGACCAACTCATTGATGATGCGGCTGTGGCCTACAGTGCCAGCAACAACCGTTGCTCCTTGAGGTAGCTTTTTGAGGGACGTTGCCGATGCCATAGCGGAACGGACTGTCGTAACCCGTTCCACATCGTCTGCCAGCATCTGGGCGGCAATGTTCACCACTTTATAATCACCTACATCGGTACAAATTGTAGCCTCACCTAACGGGAACCAATCGGGATGGGCCTTTTCTGAAACTTTTGGAAAGTCTGCCACATTGTTACCACATATCGGCAGCATCACCAACAGACTACAGAATAAAAAGATTGCTTTCTTCATCTCTTTTTTTGTGATGGCTTACCAGACTTGTCCGAGCATCATCAGCGGGCCGCAGGTAGTGGTGGGGAAGGCATAGATGTAATGGGCGAACTGGTCGCGAGTCATCTTGTTGAAGATGACGAGTGAGAGAACATCTATCCATGTACCTGCATCCGAACCGATGGCGGCAGCACCCACAAGCAAGTCGCTCTCTTTGTCGAAGATAAATGCGATCTTGGCTTCTGCCTCATTATGCGTATTAAAGAGGAAGGCCTGTCCGTAAGGCACATCTGCCACGCGATACTTGTCATTTTTACGGGCCTCGTCGAGACTAACACCAACCTGAGCAATGCGAGGAAAGGTGAACACGAGGTTTGGCACGGCAGGATAACAGATGGGGTCGGTGGTCTTGCCTAACAACAAGTCGGCGATATACTGGCTCTCGAAGAAGGCCGTAGGTGTCAGTTTGGGGATGCGCTTATCGACGGCATCTCCTGTTGCAAAGATGTTCTTAACTGAGGTACGCATATGGTCGTCCACCTTGATGCCTCGCGGACCGGCCTCGATGCCAAGAGCTTCGAGACCCATGTTCTCGTAGTTCACAGGGCGACCCGTGGCTTGCAGCACATAGTCGGCCTCCACCTCAAACCCCTTCTGAGTCTTCACCAGCAGTCCTGTGGCGGTCTTCTCTATGGCGCAAACATCTTCACAGTATTTGAACTGAGCGACCTTCTTTTCCATACGGGCTACCACCTCATCGACATATTCTCTGGGATATGCTTTCAGGGTATGGTCACCGTGGTCGATGACGGTAACCTGTCGGCCCATGTCAATAGCCATCGAGGCAAACTCCATCGAAATGATGCCGCCGCCAATAAATACGATGCGCTGGGGCATCTTCTCGAGACTGAGCATGTCGCGGCTGCCGCAGATATATTCCTTGCCAGGGATGTCAAGCTTGTCGTCACGCTGGCCAGGGCCGAGA
>JAFRQC010000016.1 GCA_017428805.1 Prevotella sp.
GAAAGCCATCAACTACGGGCTGAAGTCATTGGGCATCGAACCCGTCTTCGTCAGCCGGTACGAGCGTCCCGGCACCATCCAGTACGACAAGATAACGCCGGAGGTGGTGAAGGAGTACAACGTCATCGTGAACTGTACGCCCTTAGGTATGTATCCCCATACGGAAGAGTGTCCGCAGCTGCCTTATGAGGCGATGGACAACCATACTATCCTCTACGACCTGATCTACAATCCCGACCAGACGCTCTTTATGCGAAAGGGTGCTGAGCATGGTGCCGATGTGAAGAATGGCCTCGAGATGCTTTTATTGCAGGCTTTCGCTTCATGGGAATTCTGGCACGGAAAGGATAAATAGTTTTATTGATTATAGTTGAGAGTTTATAGTTTATAGTTGAGAGTTTATAGATGTTATGACTGACAACAGATATATGTTAAGGGGCGTTTCGGCAGCGAAAGAAGACGTGCATAACGCCATCAAGAACATCGACAAGGGCATCTTCCCGCAGGCTTTCTGCAAGATCATCCCTGACATACTGGGCGGCGACCCGGAATATTGTAACATCATGCACGCAGACGGTGCCGGCACGAAGTCGAGCCTCGCCTATATGTACTGGAAAGAGACGGGCGACCTCTCCGTGTGGAAGGGTATCGCCCAGGATGCCATCGTGATGAATACTGACGACCTGCTCTGTGTGGGTGCTGTGGATAACATCCTCGTGTCGAGCACCATCGGACGAAACAAGATGCTCGTGCCGGGAGAGGTGATCTCTGCCATCATCAACGGTACAGACGAGCTGTTGGCAGAGTTGCGCGAGATGGGCATCGGCATTTATCCCACAGGCGGTGAGACGGCCGATGTGGGCGACCTCGTGAGGACGATCATCGTCGATTCGACGGTGACTTGTCGTATGAAACGCGCAGACGTCATCGACAATGCGAACATCCGTCCGGGTGATGTGATTGTGGGACTTTCATCTACCGGTCAGGCCACGTATGAGAAGCGCTATAACGGCGGTATGGGCAGCAATGGCCTCACCTCAGCCCGCCACGATGTCTTCGCGAAGTATCTGGCAGAGAAATATCCTGAGAGCTATGACCATGCCGTGCCCAATGAACTGGTGTATAGCGGAAAGTATGAATTGCTCTCTGAGTACGCTGAGAAATCTGAGTACTCTGACCTTCCCAATATGGGACAGTTGGTGCTCTCCCCCACCCGCACCTATGCCCCGGTGATCAAGAGACTGCTCGACGAGCTAAGGCCTGAGATCCACGGTATGGTGCATTGCACAGGCGGTGCCCAGACCAAGGTGCTGCACTTCGTGAGTGATAACTGCCGTGTCATCAAGGACAATATGTTCCCCGTGCCGCCGCTGTTCAAGGCCATCCACGAGTGCTCAGGCACAGACTGGAAGGAGATGTATCAGGTGTTCAATATGGGTCATCGTATGGAGATCTACGTACGTCCAGAGATTGCCGATCAGGTGATTGCCCTCTCGAAGAGCTTCAACATCGATGCCCAGATCGTAGGCCGCATCGAGGAAGGCAAGAAGAGCCTGACTATCAAGAGCGAATTCGGAGAATTCGATTATTAAGATTATGGAGAATAACAGTATATTACAGAAACTCGACGGCCTGGAGGCGCGCTTTGAGGAGGTATCGACGTTGATCACCGACCCGGACGTGATTGCCGACCAGAACCGTTTTGTGAAACTGACGAAGGAATATAAGGACCTGGGCGACATTATGGACGCCCGCAAACGGTATATAGCCTGTCTGAACGGCATCAAGGAGGCCAAGGATATCCTCGCCAATGAGGACGATCCTGAAATGAAGGAGATGGCGCGTGAGGAACTCGCCACCAACGAGGCCCTGCAGCCCAAACTGGAAGAGGAGATTAAGATCGCCCTCATTCCGAAGGATCCCGAGGACGCGAAAAACGTGCAGATGGAGATCCGTGCAGGTACGGGTGGAGACGAGGCCTGCCTCTTTGCCGGAGATCTGTTTAAGATGTATAAAAGCTACTGCGACTCGAAAGGTTGGCAGTTGTCGATCACGAGTGTGTCGGAGGGTGCTGTCGGAGGTTATAAGGAAATCGACTTCGCCGTTTCTGGGGCTGATGTATATGGCACGCTGAAATATGAATCAGGCGTGCATCGTGTGCAGCGTGTGCCTGCCACAGAAACGCAGGGACGTATGCATACCTCGGCAGCGACGGTGGCCGTGCTGCCTGAGGCCGATAAGTTCGAGGTGCACGTGAACGAGGGAGAGATCAAGTGGGATACTTTCCGCAGTTCAGGTGCCGGTGGTCAGAACGTGAACAAGGTGGAGTCTGGTGTCCGTCTGCGTTATATGTGGAAGAACCCCAACACGGGTGAGACGGAGGAGATCCTCATCGAGTGTACGGAGACGAGAGACCAGCCCAAGAACAAGGAGCGTGCCCTCTCGCGCCTGTATACCTTTATCTATGATAAGGAGCATCAGAAATATATGGACGATATAGCCAGCCGTCGTAAGAGTCTGGTTTCTACGGGTGACCGTTCGGCAAAGATCCGTACCTACAACTTCCCCCAGGGACGAGTGACGGATCATCGCATCGGCTATACCACCCACGACCTGCAGGGTTTCCTCGCCGGAGATATCCAGGCGATGATCGATGCCCTGACGGTGGCTGAGAATGCAGAGAGAATGAAAGAAACGGAGTTATAGAAGGAGAGAAGGAGTAAAGGAGAAAAGGAGTAAGTAGATATGACCAGAGAAGAATTGATTAAGCAGATCCGTGAGAAGCAGAGTTTCCTCTGCGTGGGACTCGATACGGACATCAACAAGATACCCCAGTGCATCATCGATGAGGCGAAGGAGAAGGACGGCGAAGACTATCTCTTCAGGGCACTCTGTGAGTTCAATGCCCTCATCATCGACGCCACAGCCCCCTATTGTGTCGCCTACAAGCCTAACCTCGCTTTCTACGAGGCCTACGGTGTGGACGGCATCCTTGCTTTCGAGGCCACCGTCGATTATCTGAAAGAGGAATATCCCGACCACTTCATCATCGCTGACGCCAAGCGCGGGGATATCGGCAACACGTCGAAGATGTACGCCAAGACGTTCTTTGAGCAGTACGACGTAGATGCCCTCACCGTCGCCCCCTATATGGGTGAAGACTCCGTCACGCCGTTCTTGGGATATGGCGGCAAGTGGGTCATCCTGCTTGCTCTCACCAGCAACAAGGGCTCTCACGACTTCCAGCTGACAGAGGATGCCCAGGGCGAGCGTCTTTTCGAGAAAGTACTGAAGACCTCGCAGCAGTGGGGTAACGACGAGAATATGATGTATGTCGTCGGCGCCACACAGGGCAAGATGTTCGAGGATATCCGTAAGGTGGCTCCCAACCACTTCCTGCTCGTGCCCGGCGTTGGAGCCCAGGGCGGCAGTCTGGAGGAGGTGTGCAAATACGGTATGACTAAAGACTGCGGACTGCTCGTGAACTCCTCCCGTGGCATCATCTATGCCTCGAATGGCGAGGACTTCGCTGAGGTGGCTGCGCAGAAAGCTCAGGAGCTGCAGCAGCAAATGGCAGAAGAACTGAAAAAGGTGGGATTATAAGTCCTGCCTTCTTTGATTTTATGATAGAAGCAAAGATCATCAATGATCCGGTTTTCGGATTCATCAAGATACCACGCGGACTGCTCTACGGCATCGTGGAGCATCCGTTGTTCCAGCGTCTGAACCGCATCAACCAGTTGGGATTGGCCTCTGTGGTCTATCCTGGTGCCAGACATACCCGTTTCCAGCATTCGCTGGGGGCGTTCCACCTGATGAGTGAGGCCATCATCTCCCTTCAGCAGAAAGGCATCTTTATCTTTGATGCAGAGGCAGAAGCCGTACAGGCTGCCATCCTCATGCACGACATCGGGCACGGCCCGTTTTCGCACGTACTGGAAGACTCACTTATTCACGGCATCTCGCATGAGGATATTTCGTTGATGATGATGGAGGAGATGAACAACTACTTCAACGGGGAACTGAACCTGGCCATCTCGATATTCAAGGGCGACTATCCCAAGAACTTCCTCCACCAACTTATCTCTTCGCAACTGGATATGGATCGTCTGGACTATCTGCGCAGGGACTCCTTCTACACAGGCGTGACGGAAGGCAACATCGGCTCGGCCCGAATCATCAAGATGCTGAATGTGGTGAACGACTCGCTGGTGGTAGACCAGAAGGGAATCTACTCGTTGGAGAACTACCTCACCACCCGCCGACTGATGTACTGGCAAGTGTATCTGCATCGTACCTGTGTGGCGTATGAGAAGGTGCTGGTGAACATGCTCATCCGTGCCAAAGACCTTATCCATCAGGGGAAAGATGTATTCGCCACCCCTGCCCTGCACTATTTCCTCAGCAACGATATAGACAGAGACTGGTTCATCAGCCATCCGGAGGCCTTGAGGAACTATGAGGAGCTCGACGACTCAGACATCTGGAGTGCGATGAAGGTGTGGAAGCATCACGACGACAAGATCCTCTCCACGCTGGCTACGGACATGCTCGACCGCAGAATCTTCAAGGTGGAGGTGCACGAGGAGCCCATCGAGGAGAAACGTATCAGACAAATACAGGAAAACATCGCCAAGCAGCTGGGCATCGACGTGAAGGATGCCCACTATCTGATGAACCTGTCGACGATATCCAAGGATATGTATAACGTGGAAGATGATAGCATCGCAATTCTTTACAAAAATGGAGAAATTAAGGATATTTCTGAGGCTTCCGAATTGCTAAATGTTCAATTACTTTCTAAAAAAATAAGAAAATATTACCTTTGTTATCAACGTTTCGAATAATTTTTGCTATCTTTGCAAAATAAATCAAACCCTGAATATGGAATTTACAGCCAAGCAGATTGCAGAATTTGTAAGTGGCCGCGTAGAAGGAAACGAAAATGCCACCGTCAACACGTTTGCGAAAATCGAAGAAGGAACGCCTGGTGCGCTCTCTTTCCTCTCGAATCCCAAATATACCCATTATCTCTATGAGACGAAATCGAGCGTCGTGCTAATCAACGAAGACGTCGAACTGGAGAAGCCCGTGGATGCAGCTCTCGTGCGCGTGAAGAATGCCTATGAGAGTGTTGCACGCTTGTTGCAGCTCTACGAATCGATGAAGCCTGCCAAGAAAGGTATCGATGCCCAGGCCAGCATCTCTCCCAGCGCGAAGATCGGCCAGGATGTCTTCATCGGCGCCTTTGCCGTCGTCGGCGACGGAGCCGTCATCGGTGATGGCACGCAGATTTATCCCCACACCGTCATCGGCGACGGGGTGACTATCGGTGCGAAATGTGTGCTCTATCCGAACGTGACAGTATATCAGGGATGCAAATTAGGAAATAACGTGACAATCCACGCTGGCAGCGTCATCGGTGCCGACGGCTTTGGCTTCGCCCCCAACACGGAGGGATATATGAAGATTCCACAGATCGGCATCGTGATCATCGAAGATGATGTGGAGATCGGCGCCAACACCTGTGTAGACCGTTCGACGATGGGGCAGACCGTCATCCGCAAGGGCGTGAAACTTGACAATCTGATCCAGGTGGCCCACAACTGTGAGATCGGCGAGAACACCGTGATGTCTGCTCAGGTAGGACTCGCAGGCTCGACGAAGGTCGGCAGCTGGTGTATGGTGGGCGGACAGGCTGGCTTTGCCGGACATATCCAAGTAGCCGACAAGACCTTCGTGGGTGCCCAATGCGGTGTTATCAGTAATACAAAGGGTGACGGTCAGCAGTTGATCGGCTCTCCCGCTATGGACACGAAGGTGTTCTTCAAGGCCAAGGCCCTCTATGCCAAACTGCCTGATATGTATCGTCAGATAGCGCAGTTGCAGCGTGAGATAGAAGAATTGAAGAAAAAATAAGAAGGAGAAAATCAGGAAAAACGAATATGAAGCAAAAGACACTCAAAGGCAGTTTCTCCCTCTTCGGGAAAGGACTGCATACAGGATTGAACCTGACGGTGACATTCAACCCGGCACCGGAGAACACTGGTTATAAAATCCAGCGTATCGACCTGGCAGGCGAACCCATCATCGACGCCATTGCAGAGAATGTGGTCGACACACAGCGCGGCACCGTGCTTGGCAAAGGCGATGCCCGTGTATCTACTGTCGAACACGGACTGGCAGCACTTTACGCCTTAGGCATCGACAACTGTCTGATTCAGGTGAATGGCCCAGAGTTCCCCATCCTTGACGGCTCTGCCATCAAGTATGTGGAGAAGATCAATGAAATCGGTATTGAGGAGCAGAACGCACCCAAAGACTGGTACATCATCCGCAAAAAAATCGAGGTGAAAGACGAACAGACTGGCTCATGCATCACCCTTCTGCCCGACGACGAGTTCTCACTCACTGTGATGTGTTCATTCGAGTCGAAATTCATCAACTCACAGTTTGCGACCGTCAATAGAGTGGAAGACTTCCCGACAGAGATTGCACCTGCCCGGACTTTTGTTTTTGTGCGCGATATAGAACCCCTGCTGCAGGCCAACCTCATCAAGGGTGGCGACCTCGACAATGCTATTGTTATTTACGAGCGCCAGACCACCCAGGAGCGCCTTGACATGCTGGCAGACATGCTACATGTGGAGCATCGCGACGCCACAGACTTAGGTTATATCCAGCACAAGCCCTTGGTATGGGAGAATGAGTGTACACGCCATAAACTGCTTGACATCGTTGGCGACATGGCCCTCATCGGCAAACCCATCAAGGGCCGTATCATCGCCACCCGTCCTGGTCATACCATCAACAACAAGTTCGCCCGTCTGATGCGTAAGGATATCCGCAAGCACGAAGTGCAGGCTCCCATCTACGACCCCAATGAGGAGCCCGTGATGGACGTGAACCGCATCCGTGAACTGCTGCCCCACCGTTATCCGATGCAGTTGGTAGACAAGGTGATCTCGCTGGGTGCCAACACCATCGTCGGCGTCAAGAACGTTACAGCCAACGAACCCTTCTTCCAGGGACACTTCCCACAGGAGCCCGTAATGCCAGGTGTGCTGCAGATCGAGGCGATGGCACAATGCGGCGGACTGCTGGTGCTGAACACTCTTGAGAATCCCAGTGAATGGAGCACCTATTTCATGAAGATCGACGACGTGAAGTTCCGTCAGAAGGTGGTGCCGGGAGATGCTCTTATCTTCAAGGTAGACCTGCTGGCCCCCGTCCGTCATGGTATCTCTTCGATGAAGGGCTATATCTTCGTAGGCGACCACGTAGTGGCCGAAGCCACATTCACCGCACAAATCGTAAAGAACAAATAATATGGCAAATCAAATACATCCATTGGCAGTCGTTGACCCAGAAGCCAAGATTGGCGACGGCAACATCATCGGTCCTTTCTGTGTGATTGACAAGAATGTCGTCATCGGCGACAACAACAAGTTCCTCAACAACGTGACCATCCATTATGGTGCCCGCATCGGCAACGGCAACGAGTTTTTTCCTGGTGCATCGATCTCCACGAAGCCTCAGGACTTGAAGTTCAAGGGCGAGGATACAACCTGCGAGATTGGCGACAACAACTCCATCCGTGAGAATGTAACCATCAGTCGCGGAACGGCCTCGAAGGGCAAGACCGTTGTTGGCAACGGCAACCTGTTGATGGAGAATATGCACGTGGCACACGACTGCGTGATTGGTAACGGCTGTATCATCGGCAACTCAACGAAGTTCGCCGGTGAGGTGGAGGTTGACGACTTTGCGATTATCTCCGCCACTTGTCTGTTCCATCAGTTCTGCAAGGTGGGCAGCTACATTATGTTCCAGGGCGGCTCACGAACCTCACAGGACATTCCTCCCTACGTCATCGCAGGTAAGGAACCCGTGCGCTATGCCGGTGTGAACCTCGTTGGCCTGCGTCGCAGAGGCTTCCCCCGTGAGACCATCGAGGCCATCCACGAGGCCTACCGCATCATCTATTCTCAGGGTGTCCTGAAAGACGGTGTGGCGATGGCCCGCGAACAGTTCCCCGACTCGAAGGAAGTGGAATATATCTGCTCGTTCATCGAGAACTCCAAGCGTGGCGTCATCAGATAAGACTCTCATCGTCCTGACCGGACCTACCGCCGTCGGGAAGACTGCCGTCAGTCTGGACATTGCCAAGCACTTTGGCATCCCCGTCATCAATGCAGACTCGCGACAGATATTCAAGGAGCTGCGCATCGGCACAGCCCGCCCTACGGAGGCCGAGATGCAAGAGGTGAAACACTATTTCGTGGGCACACTGGGCATCGAAGACTATTACAGCGCATCGCTCTATGAGCAACAGGTGCTGGAGTTGTTGGAAAAGGAGTTTCAATCTCACGACTACGCCCTGCTCTCTGGTGGCAGTATGATGTATATCGACGCCGTATGCGACGGCATTGACGATATTCCCACCATCGATGACGATACCAGGGCACTGATGAAACAACGGCTGAAGGAAGAAGGCCTCGAGGCACTCGTTGAGGAGTTGAAAAGGCTCGACCCGGATTACTACGAGATTGTCGACCGCCAGAATCCCCGTCGTGTAGTACACGCCCTCGAAATCTGCGTGATGACTGGAAAGACTTACACTTCGTTTAGGAAAAAGGAGTCAGGAGTCAGGAGTCAGGAGAGCAGTAGAAATGTGAGGCCATTCCGTATTATAAAGATCGGTCTCGACCGTCCACGGGAAGAGCTTTACAATCGCATCAACGCCCGTGTGGATCAGATGATGAGCGACGGTCTGCTCGACGAAGTGAAGGCACTCTATCCGAAGAAAGAGCTGAACGCGCTGAACACCGTCGGCTATAAAGAACTCTTCGATTATCTCGACGGACGCTGGCCACTGGAGGAGGCTGTGGAGCGCATCAAGGGCAACACCCGCCGCTACGCCCGCAAGCAACTAACCTGGTATAAGAAAGACGAACAGATCAGATGGTTTCATCCAGACGACAAACAATCAATAATGAACTACATATCGAAAGACTATGAGTAACGAATCTTCAAACATCATAAGCCGCACCCTGCAGTGGTGCCAGCAGAAGTTGGCAGCAGTCTGGCATTGGTACAAGGGACTCTATAAGGGTCGCCCTTGGTACATAAAGGCACTGTCATTTGTCATATCTGTCATCGTGGCCTTCTTCCTCTACCTCGGAGCCGTAGATATCAACTTCCTGTGGCTCTTCGGCAAGTCGCCCTCGATGTCGACCATCAAGAACAAGCGCCCTGCGGAGGCTTCGATCATCTACAGTGCCGACGGCAAGCAGATCGGCAAGTTCTTCAGCGAGAACCGTACGCCTGTGACCTACGAGGAAGTGAATCCCGTATTCTGGCAGGCACTCATCTCTACTGAGGACGAACATTTCTATCATCACCACGGCATCGACTATACCGCCTTCGTAGCCGTCGCCAAGGACTATATTCTCCATCGCGACGCCCGTGGAGCCTCGACCATCACCCAGCAGCTGGCCAAGAACCTCTTCCGCACACGCTCTGAATACTCCACAGGCCTCTTGGGAAACATTCCCGGACTGAAGATGCTCATCATGAAAAGCAAGGAATGGATCACCGCCTACAAACTCGAATACTTCTTCACCAAGGAAGAGATCCTGACGCAGTACGCCAATACCGTTGACTTCGGCTCCAATGCCTTTGGCATCAAGACCGCCTGCAAGACCTACTTCGGCTGTACGCCCAAAGACTTGAAGCCTGAGAACGCAGCCATCCTCGTAGGCATGCTCAAGGCCACCACCTACTACAATCCCCTCATCAATCCCGACAATGCCATCAAGCGTCGCAACATCGTGCTCGACCTCACGCAGCAGCACGGACACCTGTCGAAGGAAGTCTGTGACTCACTGAAGCAGTTGGAAATCAAACTCGACTACAGCGTGGAGAGTGCCTACGACGGCGATGCCAACTACTTCCGCGAGGCGGTTTCAGACTATCTGAAGGACTGGTGCAAGGAGTTCTACGACAACCGCAACGCCCTCTATACCGAAGGTCTGAAGATCTACACCACGCTCGACTCACGTATGCAGGCATACGCCGAGGAGGCTGCCTACAAGCAGATGAAACAGGTGCAGAAGACGTTCAACGATCACTGGGGATCGACCAATCCCTGGCAGGACGAGCGCCACATAGAGATCAAGAACTTCATCGAGGACATCGCCAAGCGGCAGCCCGTCTATAAGTACCTCTCAAAGAAATACGACGGCAACGAGGACTCCATCAACTACTACCTGAACTTGCCCCACCCCGTCAAGGTGTTCGACTACGAACAGGGCCAGGTCGTGAAGGAACTCTCCACGATGGACTCCATCCGCTACATGGTGCGCTTCATGCACTGCGGCTTCGTGGCGATGGAACCCCAGACGGGCCACGTGAAAGCCTGGGTGGGCGACATCGATTTCCGCTCATGGAAATACGACAAGGTGACAGCCATGCGCCAGCCTGGTTCCACCTTCAAGCTCTTTGTCTATACGGAGGCGATGAATCAGGGCATCTCACCCTGCGACACCCGTAAGGACGAATACTTCGCCATGAAGGTGATGGATCACGGCAAGGAGGTCACCTGGGCACCCACTAATGCCGACGGACATTTCTCTGGAGCCAACATCACCCTGAAGCAGGCCTTCGCCATGAGTATCAACTCCGTAGCCGTCCGCCTGGGGCAGGAATGCGGCATTGAGAACATCGTGAACACCGCCCACAACATGGGCATCAAGTCGAAACTCGACCCCACGCCCTCGCTCACCCTCGGCTCCAGCGACGTGAACCTTCTGGAGATGGTGAACGCCTATTGCACACCTGTGAACGACGGCAAGCATCTTGATCCTGTACTCGTGGCGAAGATTGAAGACCGCGACGGCAACGTGATCTACCAGGCTCCGACAGAGGCCAAGCAGGTCATCCCCTACCGTTCAGCCTTCCTCGTGCAGCAGCTGTTGAAGGGCGGCATGAGCGGCACCAGCTCGCGACTGATGGGATTCGTGGGCTACGACAAGGCGGCAGACACCGACTTCGGCGGCAAGACGGGAACCTCGAACAACCACTCCGACGCCTGGTTCATCGGCACCACGCCCAAGCTCGTCGTAGGTGCCTGGGTGGGCGGCGAATACCGCAGCATCCACTTCCGCACAGGCATGCTCGGACAGGGTAACCGCACGGCGCTGCCCATCTGCGGCTACTTCCTCGGCTCCGTGCTCAACGACAAGGACTTCAAACAGTACCGCTGCAAGTTCAGCGACCCGCATCACGATGCATCGCTCTATGCGACAGAGTATGACTGCGGCGGCTACTTCAGAGCGCCAGCCGACTCTGACTCCATCAGCATCGACTCACTCGACATCGAAGAGCTCGATCCATATACCGCCGTCGACGAATGGGGCAACCCCGTGCCGCCGCCCAATGAAGAGAATGACGGCAAGGCACAGCCGGAACCCACAGAGACAGATAACACGGAGGCCGTCAAGGATGAAGACTAAGCGCAGAATCTGACACTGTCATTTGTCATAATTGTCATACATGGAAGCGTTAGACCTGGACAACAAGGAGTGGCAGGACGCCCTGCAGATTGTGAACTACTCACGCCGCTCGCTCTTCCTCACGGGAAAGGCCGGCACGGGCAAAAGCACCTTTCTGCGCTACGTATCGAAGAATACGAAGAAGAAGCATGTAATCCTTGCCCCTACGGGCATCGCGGCCATCAACGCCGGAGGCTCCACGCTCCACAGTTTCTTCCGTCTGCCCTTCCATCCCCTGCTGCCCAACGATTCGCGCTACGACCGCCGGCACATCAAGGAGACGCTGAAATACACGGGCGCCCAGCGCAAGCTGATAAGAGAAGTTGAGCTCATCATCATCGACGAGATATCAATGGTGCGGGCAGACATCATCGACTTCATCGACAAGGTGCTGCGCATCTATACCCGCAACCCAGAGCCCTTCGGCGGCAAACAACTGCTGCTCGTGGGAGACATCTTCCAGCTGGAGCCCGTGCTGAAAGACGATGAGCGCCAGCTGCTGCAGCCCTTCTACCCCTCGCCCTACTTCTTCAATGCGAAAGTGTGGCAGCAGATGCCCGTCGTCTCCATCGAGCTCCGCAAGGTCTACCGCCAGTCTGACCCTGCCTTCATCGCCATCCTCGACCGCATCCGCAACAACACCGCCACTACTGCTGATTTACAGGCGCTGAACTCGAGAGTAATCTTTTCCCCTCCTAAGTTCTTGGCAGAGCCAAGCGGCAAAGCCGAGCGAGGAGGGGTGTCCGAAGGACGGGGTGGTCTGCGCTCGGCTCTGCCGCTTGCTACCGACGAGGGACGCAAGAACACCCTCTCCATCACCCTCGCCACCCGCCGCGACACCGTCGATTACATCAACGAACAGCATCTCTCAGCCCTCGACGGCTCGCCATCCGTCTTCTTCGGCAGCATCACGGGCGACTTCCCTGAAACCTCACTCCCCACGCCGATGGAACTCCAGCTGAAGCCTGGTGCGCAGGTCATCTTCATCAAGAACGACAAGGACAAACGTTGGGTAAACGGCACCCTTGGCACCATCGACTACATCGACGAAGAAGAAGGCATCATCGGCATCATCAACGAACAGGGTCAGGAGTTCGATGTCGAGCGCGAAGTATGGGAAAATATGCGCTACACCTTCAACGAAAAGGAGCAGAAGATCGAAGAAGAATTACTTGGCACCTACACGCAATTCCCCATCCGTCTGGCGTGGGCCATCACCGTCCACAAGAGCCAGGGACTCACGTTCTCGCAGGTCAGCATCGACTTCGGCGGAGGCGGTGCCTTTGCCGGAGGACAGACCTACGTGGCTCTCTCCCGTTGCACTTCTCTCGAAGGCATCACCCTCAAGGAGCCCATCCGTCAGAGTGACGTTTTCGTACGTGCCGAAGTAGTGCAGTTTGCCAGCCGCTACAATGATGCCTCGCTCATCGCACAGGCGATGCAGGAAGGCAAGGCCGACCGCGAATATCACGATGCCGTGATGGCCTTCGACCGAGGTGACTTCGATGCCTTCCTCAACCATTTCTTCCTGGCCATCCACTCCCGCTATGACATCGAGAAGCCCCACGCCCGCCGCCTTATCCGCCGCAAGCTGGAGATCATCAACCACCAGCGCCGCACCATCTCCGAACTCCAGGAAAAACACGCCTCAGAACTCCAAGCCCTGCAATCCAAGCTCGACGCGCAAAACGAACTCCTCAAACGCCTCGCCGCCGAATACACCATTATGGGCCGCGAGTGCGAGCACGAACATATGACCGACGCTGCCATCCGCAACTACGAGAAGGCCCTCGAGCTCTATCCCGATGCCGGTGACGCCCGCCGCCGCCTCAAAAAACTCCAGAAGAAATAATAATCCCCGACGCCGCTGAGCATCGGGGATTGTTGTATGAAGAAGTCGGGAGATTAATCTTCTGAAAGGTCGGTGTCGGAGAACATAAACCATTGCACATTGGGAACGCTCTGACGCTCACGCATCCAAGTCTTGCTGCCATACATAGTAGCAACAATCAGAGGAGCCTCACCCTGAGCAGGGAACGGCACAGCCCAGTAGTATGTGGTTTCACCACCTGCTGCTTTATCATTACCTTCGACGATGACACTCACTTTGCTGTTATCGCCATCCCAGCCTGTAGCATCAAACTCCTTGAGGCAGAGATTCGGGTCGATGGGATTCGTGTTGAGCATCTCGGTGATGGTGTAATCCTGTCTCTTTGTCCAAGAATTGTTGGCTACCTTAATGGTGACATCAAGCGTACCACCGAGGGCACGGACATAGCACTTTTGAGAGCCGTCACTATACTTAATCACATCAAACACGACGTCGTTGAAGTCGAAGTCATAGCTACCACCGAGGTCCTCAACCATATAACGCTTTGAAATAACAGGAACAGGCACAGTCGGAATCTCTTTTACCCACAGAATCAGATTGGTGTAATCAGGGTTGGTCTTGTCGCACTTGAAGCCCCAGAATGTGTAGCTCACGCCCTCAATGGTCATCGTAACAATCTTGAAGTCTGTGATAGTCTGGTTATATGCACTGCTCAAATCTACTTTCTTTTTGTCTGAGGAAGCGGTAAACCATCTGGCGCCGTCTGGAATCTGTGAGAAATCGAGACTGCTGGTGTGTTTCTCTGCCGAGTTACCAATCTTTGCATTTTTGCCATTAGCCGGACTGCTCTGTCTTAAATACAGGTCTCCTTCTGGTGTATTGGCAACACCCCAGGTGAAATATTTCGCACTTGAAGCATCATCCCTTGACACGCCTACCACACTGAAAATAATCTTTCCGCTAGGTGCCCATGCTGTCGGCTGTACTTTACCAAACTCCGCAACAATATCTCCCCAGTTATTATTAAAAAGTTTGGCAATCTTGCTTTCATTATTGCTATAATTCAAATAATAACCATAAGATTCAGTTGAGGCCATATCTTGCACGAGGTTGCTACTTTGACCTTTATTACCACGCGTTCCGGCGAAACCAGCCAAGGTGCTGCCTCTCTGAGACAAATCCCATGTCTCAAACGGAGAGATCTCCCCATACTTCTGAATGAATGCAGACTTATAATCCTTCTCAATGAACTCATGAGCCTTTTCAGGACTATAAGAATACTCTTCTCCCTTGCTACAGGAAGACAAAACGACTGTACCAGCCATCATAGTGACGGCACAAGATACCAAAAACAATCTTTTTTTCATAATGTCTAGTTTTTTAAATTTTAATGGTTTATTGATTAATTACGGGTGCAAAATTACCTAATAATGATGATATATTAGTAGAAATCGGCTAGTTTTTTAGTTAAAAATGTATAATATGTGAGGTATGTCAATTCTTGGGCGCATAATGTTACAATTTCTCAGAAGAGAAGTGATAAACATCAAATGGACGAGATGGAGATGAAATTATTTTACATTAGAAATGCGCAAAAATGGGCAGAATTTTGTAGTAACGAAACAGGGAGTTTAGACTAAGGAAAGTGGAGGTTTCGTTAGGGGAAAGTCAGAGTTTCCTTAGGAGAAAGTCAGAAGGGCGATTTTGGGGCGGTTTGAAGTGATTTTGTAAGAAAACGAGAAATGAAGTTATTTTACATTATGAGCAGTTTGAGCAAACACGGATGGGAGGCTCGGCGGGAAAAAGATGACAAATATGACAAATGACAGTGTCATATTTGGAGCAGGGAGGTTGGAAGAAAAAAGTGTGAAATAAATCACTATATAAATAAATATATATATTTATATATATTGTGATTTTTATCAGG
>JAFRQC010000111.1 GCA_017428805.1 Prevotella sp.
CATAAAATCGATTACTAACCGCGAGAGTGCCTCGCTGGAGAAGTACCTGCAGGAAATCGGCAAAGAAGAGATGATCTCTGCCGAGGAAGAGGCAGAGCTTGCCCAGCGCATCCGTAAGGGGGACCAGAAAGCCCTCGAACGTCTGACAAGGGCCAACTTGCGATTCGTTGTCTCAGTAGCTAAGCAGTATCAGAATCAGGGAATGAGTCTGCCCGACCTCATCAACGAGGGAAATCTGGGACTGCTGAAAGCCGCAGAACGATTCGACGAGACCCGAGGCTTTAAATTCATCTCCTATGCCGTATGGTGGATCCGCCAGAGCATCCTGCAGGCCATCTCGGAGCAGAGCCGCATCGTCAGACTGCCGCTGAACCAGGTAGGATCGTACAACAAGATCAACCGTGAGATCAGCAAGTTCGAACAGTTGAACGAGCGCCGTCCCTCGTTGGACGAGATTGCCGAGCACATCGACCTGCCGGCAGAGAAGATTGATGAGGCGATGAGCGTCAGCGGGCATCACGTGAGTGTCGATGCACCGTTTGTCGAAGGCGAAGACAACAGCCTGCTCGACGTGATGGTGAACGAAGATATCCCATCTACGGACAAAGATCTCGTGATGGAATCGCTGAAGTCTGAAATCCGGCATGCGCTGAGCATCCTCACTGACCGGGAAAGAAAAGTCATAGAAGACTCATACGGCATCAACGGCCAGGAACTCACACTCGAAGAAATCGGTGTGAAGTACGGTCTCTCGCGGGAGCGCGTCCGTCAGATCAAAGAGAAAGCGATCCGGAAGTTGCGCGGCTGCACAAAGAATAAGATATTAAAGACATATTTAGGATAATGAAACCCATCAGACACTTTTTAACCGGTGCAGCACTCACCATGCTGCTCGCATTGTCATATTCTGCCGCACAGGCAAAGAACGTCGTAGAGAAGAAGGCATATATGTTCGGATTCTCCGCCTCGTTCAACGACTCCATCGTCTATTTCACCACCATTCAGGAGGTTGACAGCGTTTGGTTCACCCAGAAGAAAAATATGCTCGCCGGACGCAGCAACTATTCCAACCAACTACGCGATTACTGCAACGACAAGCTCAACCAGCCCAAACGTACCTGCATCGTCGTTGGCAACAAGAGCTTGAAGAAGGTGGAGAAGAAGTATGAGAAGATGAAGAAGATGTACACCCAGAACAAGAAGGCCACATACGACGTCCGTTTCATTCCGGAGGAAGACTTCAAGTTCGTGACGGCCTACATCGGTGAAGGCAAGGAGAATGCTGCTCCGATGACGCCTCAGAAGAGACCAAAGGCTCCTAAGGACAAGAAAAAGAAAGATGGCAAGATGCCACCTCCACCAAAGAAATAAAAATAATCCTCGGTTCGTTTACCGAGGATTATTTATTTCGAAGAGTTTCATACGTTCTTCAAGCATCGCATATTGATGATCCTCGATGAACGATGTACATACTCTCAAACCTTCCTGCTCAGAACCACAGGTGATCAGACAGATGGCAGAGACACCGTAATACATCAGCTCGTGAGCCAACTCACCCGACGTCATACCAGGATAGCCAATGGTGAAATAGAAGCCGTCGGCAATAGGCTCGTCGAGGTCCTTGTCATACACCACATAGAAGTTATGACGGCAGAAGATCTCCTTCAGTTTCTTAGCACGCTCACCATAGACTGAGATTTCCTTGCGGAAGTCGTAACGTCCTTCATAGGCGGCGGTCAGCATCGCAGCCATCGCATACTGGGCGCTGTGGCTCGTACCGGAACTCAGGGCATAGAGCATACGGGTGGAGAAGACCGGACCGAAAGGCAGTCCCTCGTACCGATTAGCCAAATCCTCGAAATGACGATGGAACAAGGCATCTGAGATACAAGTCACACCGATACGCTCACCGGCATAGCTGAAAGCTTTCGAACCGCTGATCAGCAGCATATAGTTGTCGGTATAGCGGGCAACGGTAGCTTGATACGGTGGCTGGAACGGTGTGGAGAGATCCTTACGGAAGTCCATTGCGAAGTATGCGAGGTCTTCCATCACGATGGCATCGTATTTCGTCGCCAGATTACCGATCACCTGCAACTCCTCCTCCCGCAGACAGATCCACGAGGGGTTGTTGGGGTTGGAATAGACGATGGCGCAGATGTTTCCTTTCGAGAGATAGCTCTCGAGTTTCGCACCGAGCTTGTCGCCACGATAGTCGTAGACATCGAAGGTCTCATACTTCACGCCCATCACCTGCAACTGCATCTTCTGTACAGGGAAGCCCGGATCGATGAAGAGCACGGTATCCTTCTTCTTGTCACATTGTGAACAGGTGAGGAACGATGCAAACGTTCCCTGCATCGAACCGCTGACGGGCACACAACCCTCGGGTTTGATGTCGATGCCTATAAAGGCCTTGACGAACTGCGAGGCAGCCTGCTTCAACACAGGAGCACCCTGGATGTCGGGATACGAATGGGCTATGCCGTCTTCGAGGGCCTTGATCTGGGCATCGACACCTACCTGTGCGGCAGGCAGTCCAGGGATGCCCATCTCCATCTTGATGAACTCTACCCCACTCGCCTTCTCAGACTTCGCAGCCACCTGTTTCACCTCACGGATCGTTGCCTTGGCGAAGTCCTTGATACCAAGTTCCGCCACCAGTCCGTCAACAATCTCTTTCTTAATTGGAGTTTCCATTTTTTTTACTTTTGAGCAGCCTTGCCGATGGCGAGGGCCTTGATGTTTGCTTCAACGACAGCCTCACCCTTACGGCCGAAGACACGACGGATGGCATCCTCGAGCTTATCATACTCGATGCCGAGCGCCTTCTGGGCAGCACCCAGCAGGATGACATTCGCACTACGAGGCACGGCATTGTCCTTGGCAGCCTGTTCGATGTCGAGCACAATCACATTCTTGATCTCATTGAGATCCTGCTTGATCTTCTCGATATCAGGATAGTTGGGGATATTGACGAACGGCGTGCTCGACGTGATAATCCAACCGTCCTTCGCGAGGAACGGCAGATAGCGCAGTGCCTCCATCGGTTCCATAGAGATGATGACGTCGGCACCACCGAGGGGAATCAGGTCGCTGGCGATGGGACTGCTGGAGATGCGCAGGTTTGACTGCACATCACCGCCACGCTGACTCATACCGTGTACCTCAGCCTGCTTGATATAGAGGTTCTCCTTCATAGCGGCCTCACCGATGATGGTGGCGATAGAGAGGATACCCTGGCCGCCTACACCACAAAGTATTATATCAGTCTTCATAATTTACGATTTACGGATTTACGATTTACGATTTTTTCTCTGAGGCCTTTTTCTGCTTGAGGTGGCGCTGGAGAGTCTGCATACACTCACGACGGGGGATGATGACACTCACGCCGTGATAGTTGATCTCATCGTGGATGGCCTGCGTGATCTCGGGCATATTCTTCGGAATGGGGTTCACCACCTTCAGATGATCCTCAGAGAGGCCGAGGCCCTTACAGATGGCCTCAAACTTATTCGTGCCGGCAGAATCCTGACCACCCGTCATCGCCGTCGTCAGGTTGTCGGAGATGATCACGGTGATATCCGCATTCTCGTTGATGGCATCGAGCAGACCCGTCATTCCCGAATGGGTGAAGGTAGAGTCGCCGATGATCGCGAGGGCGGGCCACTGACCAGCGTCGGAAGCACCCTTGGCCATCGTGATCGAAGCACCCATATCCACACACGAGTGGATGGCCTTATACGGCGGCAGGAAACCTAAAGTATAGCAACCGATATCACCGAACACACGGGCGTTAGGATAGTCACGCAGCACCTCATTGAGGGCGGTATAGACATCACGGTGACCACATCCCTGACAAAGTGCCGGCGGACGCGGTGTGACATCCTCACAAGGAGCATAGTTCTCACCGTTCTCAATACCCAGCGCCTTCTTCAGGAAGTCGGGATTCAGCTCACCCGTACGAGGCAGTTCACCCGTCAGACGTCCCTTGATCACCGCATTACCCGGCATCACACCGCGCACCTGATCCTCGATGAAAGGTTGTCCCTCCTCGGCGATGAGCACATACTCGCAGTCGTCGGTCATCTGACGGATCAGCTTCTTGGGAATCGGATACTGCGAAATCTTCAGCACGGTGTAAGGACATCCGTCGGGATAGCACTCCATCAGGTAGTTGAAGGCGATACCGCTGGCGATGATGCCGAGTTTGTGGTCGGCACCGTCGATATACTGGTTATACTTGCTGTCAACGGCCATCTGCTCCAACAGGGGCTGCTGGGCCGTGACGATATTGTTCCGCTTGCGGGCGAAGGCAGGCAGCAACACCCAGTTGCTGGCGGGCGCATCGTAGTTGAGCGCATTCTGCTCACGGGGCTCATCCTTCACCTCCACGACGGCACGACTGTGAGCCATACGGGTGGTGACGCGCATCAGGATGGGGAGTTTCAGCTGTTCCGACAGGTCGAAGGCCTCCTGCATCATATCGTAGGCCTCCTGCTGCGAGCTGGGCTCCAAGGTGGGGATCATGGCAAACTTACCATAGAAGCGGCTGTCCTGCTCGTCCTGCGAAGAGTGCATCGACGGGTCGTCGGCCACCAGCACCACCAGACCACCGTTCGTACCTGTCATACCCGAATTCACGAAGGGGTCGGCACAGACGTTCAGTCCCACATGTTTCATACACACCAGCGCCCGCTTGCCCATATAGGACATACCGAGCGCTGCCTCCATAGCCGTCTTCTCGTTGGTCGACCAGCGGCTGTGGATCTTTCTCTCCTTGGCGATGGGCGACTCCTGGATATACTCAGTGATCTCTGTCGAGGGAGTACCGGGATAGGCATACACGCCACTCAGGCCTGCATCAATGGCACCCTGAGCTATCGCCTCGTCGCCTAATAAAAGTTTTTTCATTGACGATTTCCTTATTTACAATTTATTGATATTTTTCACCTTTTTACCTTTTCACTTTTTCACCTTTAGAACGTATATCCTACTGTCAGCAGCACCTGATGACGCTTGAAGTCCACGTTGGTGGAACCCACATTCTGGTCAGCCTCGAACTTCTGCATAGGATAGAAGTCGCCGCTGGTCAGCTGGTACTGATAGGCGATGTCGAAATTCCAGCCGCTCAGCTTATAACCCATACCGAAGGTGATGCGATGGGTATCCTTCCAGTTCACGTAGTCGGTCGTCGAAGCGTAGGACACACCAGGAGAGTCGAGCTTCATATCACGCACACCGTTCTTATTGTAGGCAGCCGACTGGTAGTTATAACCAGCACGCAGGGCCAGATCGGTATCGGGCTTGAACTCCACACCGGCCTTCAGCAGATGGACGGTCTTCAGGGCGTTCTCCGCATTATCCTTCATCGGGCCGTCCACATACGAACGCTCACGGTCATAATAGTCAGGATCGTCTGAGATGATACGATTCACGGCAGAGGCGTAGTTTGACACTTCATAGGTGAGTCCCAGTGCCACATTGGTACCTAAAGTATGTCCGAGGCTGGCACCGAACTTCCAGGGAGTATAGTAGCGGAACTTATAGCTCTCACCGGAATACCACGAGTCTTCGCAACCATACTCAGAGTCATTGTTGAAGTCGGTATCGTTGTCGGTCGTCAGCTCATACCACGTAGGCGTTGAGACATACAGACCAAAACGGAACGGCGATTCCGCAATGGGCCTGACGATGATACCGGCCTTCACGTCGATACCGGTTCCCTCGATCCTGCGGGTATCAATATAGTCCACATAGTCCTCATTGCCGTCATAACCGACATCGCTGCCTTCACTGTTCAACAGACGCTCCGTATAGATGGAGTAGCCCTTGTAGTTCACATCGTGGATGCCGACGGTGACACCCCAGTAGAAACGGTCACCCTGGTTTCCGCTCACGTTGAAGTCAAAGTCGCTGATCCAACCACGCTGGGAACGGTCAAACATATAATAGTCGGCTGCATTATAGAACATCTGGGCATTATTCTCGGCATCAAATTCGAGATTCAGCGCATTCATATTCAGATAGTCCGTCTGGCTGAACGTCTGGGCCCTGTACGGACTGGTCTCATTCTCATAGCCTATCACGTGGCCACGGTCGTTGAAGTCCCAATAATAACCACCCCTCCTCACGTCTTCAAGGTCAGCCTTATGATACGACAGCATATTCAACGACGCATTACGCAGACTGTTGGCTGCCGAAAGAATCTGGTTGAAGTTGTGACTCTTGTGGAAGTTAAAGCCCACATTCACGAACGAACTGCGGCTGACACGGGAAGAATAGACGATACCCAACTGGTCGAAACTCATCTTCGTACCGTTCTTTCCGCCGAACTCCTTCGAGTCCTGCTGGGAGACCAAGCCTGCCGACACACTGACGGTAGAATGGCGGAACAATCCTATACCAGCGGGGTTCGTCGAGATCGTCGAGATCTCAGCACCCAGTGCCTCCATCGCACCACCCATACCGACATAACGGGCTGTACCGTTCAGGTCGTTCATCAGCAGGCGGCCGCTTTCATACGTATCCTGCGCAGCTGCCGGCAGGACTACTGCCAAAGCCAATACTGCTATATATATCCTTTTCATCATCATATCTATCTTACAAAGTAATCATCTGTAAACTGTAAACTGTCAACTGTAAACTATCTTCTTCCTCCCATCCGGCTGCCACCGCCGCCTCCACCACGGGAGCCGCCACTGAAGCCACCGCCGCTGAAACCGCCACTGCGAGAGCCGCCGAAGCTGCTGCCACCGTTGCTGCGGGAACCGCTGTAACTACCGGAATTATTATAGTTACCGCCATTATAACGGGAATTCTCATAAGAGCGCGAAGCAGAACTACGGTTCACCCTGCCGTTGCGGCTGGTGCCATTCACCGTCCTGTTACGCAGTTCGCTCGAACGACTGCCGTTCGCATAGTGCCCTGAAGAACCAGCCCTGCGGTAGTTGGCGTGTGTCATACCGTCACGACGGATCGTACCCGCACCGATGGTGTTCACATAACGGCGCCCTACTCTGCCACTACCATACCAGGCATAATATCCCGGGCTGTACCAGCCGTAGCCATAATACCAGGGATCATACCAACCATAACCATAGTACCAGGGATTATACCATCCATAGCCATAATACCAAGGATCGTACCAGGCCCAGCGGCTATAATACCAGGGATCATACCAGCCATAACGGCTAAAGTACCAGGGAGAATGCCACGCCCAGTCATACCGGCCCGCATTATAACCAGCCCAGAAGGCATCATAGTCCGAGAGCCTGTAGTCGTCGAAACGGCTCATCTCCTTCGTCAACTTGAAGTCCTCATCAGAAATGGAATCGGGATAGACACCCTTCTCGGCGCTGAAGCTGATGGTATCATTGAGCGTCGAATCAGCACCGATCACCTCATAATAACTCTTCGTGCGACGGTTATACTCATCTATACTACGGTCACTGCCTACGTAATACACATTGGCGGGGATGCCGTAATTGTCCGTCACCTTCTCAACACTCTTTTTCTTCGGAACGAAATAGAGGTCATCATCCTGTGCCACCAGCGACAGCGGCAGCATTCCGGCGATCATAGAAATCAGTAACAGTCTTTTCATCTTTCTACAAATTTTATGGTTCACGGTGCAAATTTACGGTGAATTTGAATGCAAAATTACGGAAAAACCCTAACTTATAATAGGATTTTCCCTATTTTTTTGTAATTTTGCGGTAAAATTAACAACTTATGAAGTATTTTGAAGCAGAATTCGTCATTTCGCCCCTCTCACCCGATGCCGCAGACCTTCTGGCAGCCCTCGCCGGAGAGGCTGGTTTCGAGTCATTTGAGGAGACGCCCACAGGACTAAAAGGCTATGTGCAGCAACAGCTGTTCGACCAGTCCACCCTGCAGAGCGCCCTCGCCGATTTCCCCTTCGACAACGTCGATATCACCTACACCATCCGCGAGGCGGAAGACCGAGACTGGAACGAGCAATGGGAACAGGAAGGCTTTGATCCGATTGTCCTCCCCGGCCTCATCATTCACGACGGAAGACATCTGCCAGAAACAACTGCTGATATCTCCATCGAGATTGATGCCCGTCTGGCCTTTGGCACCGGAACCCACGAGACCACCCGTATGATCTGCGCAGAGCTTATCCAGCACCCACGCGTTGCGCGGGTGCTGGACTGCGGCACCGGCACTGGCATCCTCTCCATCTGCGCCCTGAAGCTCGGCGCTACGGAGGCCGTCGGCTACGACATCGACGAATGGTCGGTTGACAACGCCCGCCACAATGCCGTCATCAACCGCGTCGACGACCGTTTCACCTCCCTCCTCGGCGATGCTTCTATATTAAATAAGGTGGAAGGCACTTTCGACCTGGTTTTGGCAAACATCAACCGCAACATCCTCCTGGCCGATATGCCTGCCTTCAAACAAAAGATGGCTCCAGGCGCCACCCTCATCCTCAGCGGATTCTACACCTCTGACTGTCCGATGCTCATCGACAAGGCCGCCACCCTCGGCCTCACCCTCCAAAAACAAAAAGAAGACCACGACTGGGCTTGTCTGGTCTTCCTTTTCCCCTCCTAAGCTAGGAGGGGTGCCCGTCAGGGCGGGGTGGTCTGAACCACCTTACCTTATTCTATCCATAGATCTCACGAGTTTCTCGTCAGCGAGTATCGCGTGTCTTGCCATCAGATAGAATATCAGTGCTATTGCAGGCATCACGGCGGGCCACTTCGGTACAAAGTCCACCGTTCCCCACGACTTATCATCAACCGTCTGCGCCACCACGAAGAAACAGATATACCATCCTACTATCAACAGGGCGTTCAGCGCACAAAAAAGTGCCTGGATCTTCCTATTGTGGAAGATGAAAATGGTATATGCCCCAAGGGCGGCGGTAGGCAACAGAATGGCGAACAGCGGCCACACATCGAAATGCCGATGTCCCAGCGGATCGGTGAACCACAGGTTATACACCCGCGACACATCCAGTCCGGCTGCATTGTAGGAGCCAATCTGCGTACAAAGACAGATGACCGTCAAAATAACCGCCACCACCAAATAAATGGTCTGTTTACGCTGCCACACAGTCCTTTAATTTTTTAATCTTTTAATTTTCTAATTTTTTAATTCTCCTGGTTCTCCCGGGCAGGATCACGCCAATAGACCTTATCCTCCACGAACTCCTGCGTAGCCAGCAGTGTGGGCTTCGGCAGTTTCTCGTAGTAACGCGAGATCTCAATCTGCTCACGGTTCTCGAACACCTCCTCTAAGGAGTCATTATATGACGCGAACTCAGCGAGTTTTTTGCTCAAGTCTTCCTTGATCTGCATACTGATCTGGTTAGCGCGCTTGGCGATGATGGCCACACTCTCATAGATGTTACCGGTATCACGGCAGAGATCCATAATGTTGCGCGACACTGTGTTTACGGGTGCTTTTGATTTCTTGTAATCCATATTCTTATTCTTTAATTACTTTACTCCTTACTCCTTCTCTCCTTTAATCCTTCGTCACCTTCTTACATTTGACGATATACTTCTCCGCCAGAGCGACATTCTTCGACTCCGGGAACTCGTTGATGAAGCCGTAGCACTCATCCTCGGCATCCCTATAACGGTCGAGCCTTTTCTCGTCCGAACTATTCTCTGCCAACTGGAACTTACTCTTCATAATCAGCAGCATAAAGTCCTCACGCAGACTGCAATACGGATAATTCTTCAACGTATTCTGCGCCGTGATGATGCTGGAAGTATAATTACTCTCGTCGTTAGAATTGATATTGCCGAAATAGCCGCCCAGGTTATAATACAGTTGTGCCGACAGGAACTCCTTCTGGATCAGTTTGTCGGTCAACTCATACAACCGCTCCTGAGCCTGCGGACGCAGATGGGAGTCGGGATAGAGGTCCATAAACTGCTGATAGGCGGTGATGGCACCATTGGTAGGCGACTGGTCCAGACGCGGTTCCGGAGAACTCTGGTAGAGCGACTGGCCGATGTAGAAATACGCCGGCTCCGCATACAGTCCGCGCGGATAGCTCGTCGTATATTTCTTAAATGTCTCAGAGGCAGCCTCGTAGTCCAGGTTGCAATACTGCGCCATCGCGAGCATATACAGACACTCCTGAGCCTCATCACTACCCTTCTTCATCGTCACCACCTCCTGCAACAACAGCGATGCCTGCTGGAACTTGCCACGGGCAAACGCCTCCTTGGCAAATTCGTACTTCATCTCGTTGTCGCCGTACTTCGACACAGCTTGGTACTCCGATGCGCAGCTGCACATCAGCAGGGCTGAGATAGATGCTATAATGACTGTTTTCTTCATTTCGGGGTGCAAAGTTACATATAAATAATGTAACCACCAAAAAAATTAAGATATTTAGGGAAAATTATAGGTAAATAATAGATTATTGGATTATTGAATTATTGGAATATTGGAAAATTGGAATTATTTTCGATTGCGCTCATCTATCTTGTGCTCCACGAACACGTCAATGCCAAGGGCCGCCCCGGCATATAGCAGGCACTGGGCGAAGAACCACAGTACACTGTCGCTGATCTCCCCGACCGGCTCTACGCAAAAGCCAGCGGTCGAGAGTCCGACTCCCGCCGCCAGCATACCGATTGCCGACCAGGCACGCAAATCTTTTTTCATTAACCGCCCTGGTTGTTGTTGGCGGGATGCTCCTGGTTGAGCTTGTAGTCCGCCATAGTGAAGAACTCACGCACCACCTTCTTCTTGTTGCCGACGGTGATGTTACGTTTCGTCCAGACACCGGCGAGCTGAAGCACGCACTGGTCACGGAACTTACGGGAGGTCAGCTGCTCGCCCTTGGTGTTCTCAGGGATGAAGCGGATGTGGATGCCCTTCACGTTGACATTCACGTCGTACGACTCCACATCGTTGGTGCCCGTCGATTCCACATAGGGCGTGAACGTGCCGAGGCCGTCCCATTTCACACTCTCACCCGAGGTGAGCAACTCGGTCATCACCGTGGTCAGACGGTCGATGACACCCTCGATGATGTCGCGGCTATAGACCGACTGGTCGAAAGCCACTCGCTCG
>JAFRQC010000112.1 GCA_017428805.1 Prevotella sp.
CGTCCGCTCGGCATCCCGACCGTAGTTGACCGCCTAGTCCAGCAAAGTATGACACAAGTCTTGCAGCCGCTGTATGAGCCTCAATTCAGTAATTACAGTTTTGGTTTTCGTCCTCATCGTGGTGCTCACCAAGCCCTGCGATGCGCGCAGTCCATCATCAATGATGGCAACCACTTCTGCATCGACCTGGACCTGGAGCAGTTCTTTGACAACGTGAACCACTCGAAGCTGATAGAGGTAATCAGCAGGACGGTAAAGGATGGCAGGGTAGTGTCCCTCATCCATAAGTACCTCAATGCTGGCGTATTGGTAGCAGGCAAGTACGAAGAGACAAGGAAAGGCGTGCCTCAAGGTGGTCCTCTAAGCCCATTATTGAGCAACATCATGCTCAACGAACTGGACAAGGAACTGACCAAGCGCGGACACCCCTTTGTGCGCTACGCTGACGACTGTATGATATTCTGCATGAGTGCGCGTGCCGCTGAGCGCATACTAGAGAGTCTATCCAAATTTATCGAGGGCAGGCTTTTCCTGAAAGTGAACCGCGACAAGACGGGAACAGGCTCAGTATGCGGGAAGAAGTTTCTCGGGTATACGTTTTACTTTGATGGAGAGGGGAAATGCCAGTTCCTACTGCATCCCAAGACCATTATGAAGCTGAAAGCCAAACTAAAAGAGCTGACAGGCCGGAGTAATGGTATGGGCTACAAGCAACGCAAGGAAACACTGAACCTTTTTATATGCGGCTGGGTGGAATACTACAAGTTGGCTCGGATGAAGAAAACTCTTGAAACCATAGACCAATGGCTACGCAGACGCATCCGTATGTGTATATGGAAGAGTTGGAAGAATCCGAGGACGCGGATAGCCAACCTCATCAAGTGTGGCGTGCCTAAATGGCGAGCATGTAAACTTGGATGGATAAAAGGCTATTGGCGAGCCGCTGGGTCAGGTGTAACAAACCATGCAATGAGCAACAAGAACCTGTATCATGCAGGCTATCGCTGTCTGATGGACTATTATGTATTGGTATCGTAAACGAAGAACCGCCGTATGCGGAACCGCATGTACGGTGGTGTGAGAGGTCGGAAAATGAAGTAAGAGGAAAACTTCTTCATTTTCCTCCTACTCGATTTAGAACGGTCCATACCCCATGCAGCTCGTGGTCCCGATGGCCGTCAAGAATGCCGTGAGCGCAGCTACTATCACTTTTCTTCCCGACTGTACCGCGATGAGAGAGTTTTGCATATAATATAATAAATCATCAATCCTAACGTTATATAGATAGAATGAACGAAAGCGAAAAGGGAGCCTACGGCCACGTGTTGAAGTACACAGGTGTCTTCGGGGGCGTACAGGGACTCAATGTGTTGGTGAGTCTTGTACGCAATAAGTTTGTGGCTCTGCTGCTCGGTCCTTCGGGTATGGGACTGGTGACGCTGTTCAATACCACTGTCTCGTTCATTTCACAGTCCACCCATTTCGGCATCTCGACGAGTGCCGTGCGCCAGCTTTCGGAACTCCCTGACGACAGCCATCCGCAGGTGGTCCACTTTGTGAAGGTCGTGAGGGCATGGTCCTTGCTGACGGCGCTTCTAGGTATGCTCGTCTGCATCGCTATCGGTCCGTTCCTGAGCAGCACCACCTTCGCCTGGGGTGACCATAGCCTCCACTTCATCCTCCTGGCTCCTGCCGTGGGGATGTTGGCTGTGACTGGTGGTGAGACGGCCATTCTGAAAGGGCGAAGGCGTCTGAAGTCGTTGGCACTGGTGCAGGTTGGATCGGTCTTCGCAGCCTTGTTTATGTCCGTTCCCGTCTATTATTTTTTCGGCGAGGCAGGCATCGTGCCGGTCATCGTGCTGATGGCGCTGATCACGATGTTGCTCACCGTCCGCGAGTCCTACAGGTTGTATCCCTTGCAGCTGCTGGGGGCGAAGGGCATCCTCGGCGAGGGTATGGAGATGGTGCGCCTGGGCGTGGCTTTCACGCTGGCTGGCATCATCGGCACAGGTGCGGAGATGTTCATCCGTTCGTGGCTGAACGTGACTGCCGACCTCGATGTGCTGGGACTCTACAATGCGGGTTATATGATCACCATCACTTATGCGGGTATGGTGTTCTCGGCGATGGAGACTGACTATTTCCCGCGTCTCTCAGCGGTGAATACCGACATCGAGGCGACCAACGAAACGGTGAATAAACAGATGGAGGTGTCGCTGCTGATTGCAGCCCCTATGCTGGTGGGACTGATCATCTTCCTGCCCGTGCTGATACCGTTGTTCTTCAGTTCGAAGTTCGTGCCGGTGGTGGCGATGACGCAGGTGGCAGTGTTGGCGATGTTCTTCAAGGCAGTCACGATGCCGGCAGCGTATATCACGCTGGCACGTGGCTATTCGGTGATGTATCTCCTGCTCGAGGGGACTTATTTCGTGGTGTTCGTGTTTCTCATCATCTTCGGCTTCCAGCGCTGGGGATTGGTAGGAACGGGCATTGCCATCACCTTGGCGAATATCTTTGACTATGTGATGATTAACGCTGTCGCCCGTTGGCGCTATAAGTACAAAATGTCGCCGGCCGTGATGAAGTACAGCGCCATCCACATCCTCATCGGACTGTTGGCCTATTTCACTACCATCACGGTCGGCGGCTATGTTTATTGGGTCTTCGGCATCGGCTTGACGCTCGTGAGCACTTTGTTCTCCCTGCTCATCCTCCATCAGAAGACGCATCTCTGGGCTGCGCTTATGCGGCGTTTCCGATTAAAATCCGAATAATCCGTTCAATCCGTTGTTTAGAAACGGAAGTCGAGTTCCACGTCAATCAGGTTGTAGTCGTGCTTGGCCAGGTTGCGGTCGTTCACGTGTGAATACTCCAGATGCATCTCCAGGTTCTTCGTGAAGAAATAGTTCAGACCGCACTCCACCTGATTCACCGACGTGCCCCAGTTCTTCTGATTGCGATAGGTCTGATAACGTGCCTTGGCGTGCAGCTTCGACTTGATCAGGGGGATGATGCCGAACACATACCAACCGTCAGCCTTGTCGCCATTCTCGTAGCAAATCTCACGCACGTTGTTACCTGGAGAAGCAGCACCCCAACCCTGGCTGTGGATATACTCAGCACGGAAGGTGTACTCGTTCAGGTCGTACTCGGCAGAGATACAGTAACGGTTCTTCTCCACACTGCGCTTCTCGCCAGTCAGCGGGTCTAACATCGCACCACGGCTACCCGTCCATCCGAAGACACCGATGCGAACACCCTTGATGGGCATCACCCAGGCGCCGGCAATGATATCCTTGCGGTTGTCCTTATCCGACTCGTTCACACCTTCACCGTTGTACACGCCTAGCTGATAGTGGAATATCTTGCGGCCGTTGGCGTTGGGGAAGAGGTCACCAGACACCTGGATACCGATGTCACGACCACCTGAGGATTTCTCACCCGTACGGTCACCGAAGGCAGAGAGCTTGTTGATTACGTCGGCATAGCCTCTCCATCCCTGTGTGATGGGGTGGGTGGGGTTCTCAAAGGTGAAGGCACGCTTGAACTGTCCGGCACGCACCTTGAATTCCGGGAATCTTCTCCATTCGGCGTAGAGGTCTACGAGCTGTACGGTGGGCTGTCCGGGACCAGTGGCGTTAGTGCCCTGGATCTGGGCGCGCCAGTCGAAGTCACCGATCTTACCGTCGAGGATGAAACGGGCCAGGCGCAGTTTGAAGGTATTCGAGTGGTTACCCTCGGGGTCCTGTCCCTGATACTGCAGCATACCATAGCCGCTGAACTTGATGTTCTTTACCCAGGCGGGCAGCTCGATCCTTGTCTTGTGGTCGGCCTGTGCCACCTCGGTGGATTCCTCTACTTCCGCAGCGGTAGCCACGGTTTCATCTGCCAACGTCTCGGCATTGGCGGGGATGGCCATCGCCATCAGCAGTGCCATCATCCCTGTCAGTCTTTTCATTGTCATACGTTGTACCTTTTAGTTATTGACACGAGTAATATGGCGCAAAGATACAAAAAATATTTGGAACTACCAAACATTTCTTGCATTTTTTTACCTTAAGGCAGTCGTGAGACTATCTACAGACGAGGAGGACGACGTTCTCGACGTGAGGCGTGTGTGGGAACATATCGACGGGCTGGACAGCGGCAACACGGTAGTCTGCGTCGAGGTCGTGGAGGTCACGAGCCTGCGTAGCAGGGTTGCAGGAGACATAGACGATGCGCTGGGGAGCAGCCCGGAGGATGGTCTTTACCACATCTGGATGCATACCGGCACGGGGTGGGTCGGTGATGATCACATCGGGACGGCCGTGCTCAGCGATGAAGTCGTCGGTGAGGATATCCTTCATATCGCCGGCATAGAAGAGGGTGTTGGTGATGCCGTTGATCTGGGAGTTGACCTTCGCGTCCTCGATGGCCTCGGGCACATATTCGATGCCGATGACCTGACGGGCTTTCTTTGCCACGAAATTGGCGATGGTGCCAGTGCCGGTGTAAAGGTCGTAGACCGTTTCGTCGCCCGAGAGGGCGGCGAACTCACGGGCAACGGCATAGAGGTGATAGGCCTGCTCAGTGTTGGTCTGGTAGAAGGACTTGGGACCGACCTTGAAACGGAGGTCTTCCATCAGTTCGAAGATATGGTCGTTGCCCTTGAAGACGAGGATGTCATGATCACCGATGGTGTCGTTGCACTTCTGATTGTCGAGATACATTAATGCGCTGATCTGTGGGAACTTATCGGCGATATGCTTCAGTAAGGCTTTGGCCTGTTCCTGACTCCTGACTTCTGACTCCTGACTACTTCTGTCATAGTGGAACTGGATGATGACGAGCCATTCGCCTGTGTTGGAGTTGCGGATGATGACATCACGGAGCAAGCCTACCTGAGCCCGAAGGTCGAAGAAACTCAATCCGTGCTCTATCGCATAGTCGCGTACTTCATTGCGGATCTGGTTGTGCAGGTCGTCCATCAGCCAGCACTTCTCGATGGGCAGAATCTTGTCGAATGACCCAGTGATATGGAAGCCGATGGCAGGGGTGTTCTTGACACCGTCGCCAAGGGTGGCGATGTCTTCTCTGGTCAGCCAGCGCTTGTTGGCACAGCCGAAGTCGAGCTTGTTACGGTATTCCTGCGTCTTCACGCTGCCGAGGATGGGACGGAACTCGGGGAGTTCAATCTTGCCGATGCGCGAGAGCTGGTCGAAGACCTGCTGCTGCTTGAACTTCAACTGCTCAGGGTAGGGCAGGTTCTGCCACTTGCAACCGCCACAGACACCGAAGTGCTGGCAGAACGGTTTCACGCGTACATTACTATATTGTAGAAAGCGTACCACCTCGCCCTCGGCGAAGGAGTGTTTCTTGCGTCGGATCTGCACGTCGCACACATCACCGGGCACGCAGAAGGGCACGAACACCACCAGGTCGTCCCAGTGGAACAGGCACTTGCCTTCGGCTGCCACAGCCTCTATGGTCACGCCCTCAAGGAGCGGTAATGGCTTCTTCTTTCTCGTCATATCTGTCTTTTTGGGACTGCAAAGATACGAATAAATATTAAAATTCCCAATTTTTGGGCATTTTTCTTGTATATGTGCGGGAAATATTGTAATTTTGCGCAATTAAAAGCAAAACAATTTATAAACATTTTATAAACTAACAGAATTAATATGAGCCAAAAGAGAGTTTACCTCTTCGGTAACGGTAAGGCCGAAGGTAATGCAAAAATGCGTGAGGAACTTGGTGGCAAGGGCGCAAACCTTGCTGAGATGAACCTGATTGGTGTTCCTGTTCCTCCAGGTTTCACAATCACAACCGACTGTTGTAACGAGTACTATCAGGTAGGCCAGCAGAAGATCATGGAGCTGTTGAACGACGACGTGATGGCTGCTGTGAAGCACATTGAGACCCTGATGAACTCTAAGTTCGGCGACAAAGAGAACCCCCTGCTGGTTTCTGTTCGCTCTGGTGCACGTGCTTCTATGCCTGGTATGATGGATACCATCCTGAACCTCGGTCTGAACGACGAGGTGGCTGAGGGTATGGTGAAGAAGACCAACAATCCTCACTTCGTATATGACAGCTACCGTCGTTTCGTACAGATGTACGGTGACGTGGTGCTCGAGATGAAGCCCGTCAACAAGACCGATATCGATCCGTTCGAGGAGATCATCGAGAAGGTGAAGGCAGAGCGTGGCGTGAAGCTGGATAAGGACCTGAGCGTTGACGAACTGAAGAAGCTGGTTCAGCTGTTCAAGGCTGCCATCAAGGAGCGCACTGGTAAGGACTTCCCCAATGATCCTATCGAGCAGCTCTGGGGTGCTATCTGCGCCGTGTTCCGTTCTTGGATGAACGAGCGTGCTATCCTCTATCGTAAGATGGAAGGCATCCCCGACGAGTGGGGTACAGCCGTATCTGTGATGGCTATGGTATTCGGTAACATGGGTGACACCTCTGCTACAGGTGTATGCTTCAGCCGCGATGCCGCCAATGGTGAGAACCTGTTCAACGGTGAGTATCTGGTGAACGCACAGGGTGAGGACGTTGTGGCTGGTATCCGTACCCCGCAGCAGATCACGAAGATCGGCTCTCAGCGCTGGGCTGAGCGCGCTGGCATCTCTGAGGAGGAGCGCGTGGCCAAGTATCCTTCTATGGAGGAGGCAATGCCCGAAATCTATGCTGAACTGAATGGTATCCAGGACAAGTTGGAGCACCACTATCACGATATGCAGGATATGGAGTTCACCGTACAGGAAGGTAAACTCTGGTTCCTCCAGACTCGTAACGGTAAGCGCACAGGTGCTGCTATGGTGAAGATTGCCATCGACCTGCTCCACGAGGGTATGATCGACGAGAAGACTGCCATCATGCGCTGTGAGCCTCAGAAGCTCGACGAGCTGCTGCACCCCATCTTCGACAAGAAGGCTCTGGCTTCTGCCAAGGTGATTGCTCAGGGTCTGCCTGCTTCTCCTGGTGCTGCCTGCGGTCAGATCGTATTCCACGCTGACGATGCTCAGGCTTGGCATAAGGATGGCCACAAGGTGGTGCTCGTACGTATCGAGACCTCTCCAGAGGATCTCGCCGGTATGGCTTCTGCCGAGGGTATCCTGACTGCTCGTGGCGGTATGACCTCTCACGCTGCCGTGGTGGCTCGTGGTATGGGTAAGTGCTGCGTATCGGGCGTAGGTTCTCTGAACGTTAGTTATAAGGACAAGACTGTCGAGATCGACGGTACAGTATATAAGGAGGGTGACTACATCTCTCTGAACGGTACCACTGGTCAGGTTTACGCTGGTGAGGTGCCCACGAAGGCTGCTGAGCTCTCTGGCGACTTCAAGGAGCTGATGGACCTCTGCGACAAGTACACCAAGCTGCAGGTTCGTACCAATGCTGACACTCCTCGTGATGCTCAGCTCGCCCGTGAGTTCGGTGCCAAGGGTATCGGTCTGACTCGTACAGAGCACATGTTCTTCGAGGATAAGAAGATCATCGCTATGCGTGAGATGATTCTCGCCGACAGCGTTGCTGGACGTGAGAAGGCTCTGGCTAAGCTGTTGCCTTACCAGAAGGCTGACTTCAAGGGCATCCTTGAGGCTATGGACGGTCTGCCCGTGAACATCCGTCTGCTCGATCCTCCTCTCCACGAGTTCGTTCCCCATGATCTGGCTGGTCAGGAGACGATGGCTAAGGAGATGGGCGTCAGCGTAGAGGACATCAAGCGTCGTGTTGACTCTCTCGCAGAGAACAACCCAATGCTGGGTCACCGCGGTTGCCGTCTGGGTATCACCTTCCCCGAGATCACCGCTATGCAGACCAAGGCTATCCTGGGTGCTGCCTGCGAGCTGAAGAAGGAGGGCAAGAACCCGATGCCGGAGATCATGGTTCCGCTGATTGGTACGCTCTACGAGCTGAAGCAGCAGAAGGAGGTTATTCAGTATGCCGCTAAGGAAGTATTCAATGAGTATGGCATCGAGGTTGAGTTTGAGATCGGTACCATGATTGAGATTCCTCGTGCTGCCCTGACTGCTGATCGCATCGCTACTGAGGCTCAGTACTTCTCATTCGGTACCAACGACCTGACTCAGATGACCTTCGGTTACAGCCGCGACGACATCGCATCGTTCCTGCCTGTATACCTCGACAAGAAGATCCTGAAGGTTGACCCGTTCCAGGTACTCGACCAGAAGGGTGTTGGCCGTCTCATCAAGTTCGCTGTGAAGGAAGGCCGCGAGGTACGTCCTGACCTGCGTTGCGGTATCTGTGGTGAGCATGGTGGTGAGCCCAGTTCTGTGAAGTTCTGCGCTAAGATCGGCATGAACTACGCATCTTGCTCTCCCTTCCGTGTGCCCATCGCACGTCTCGCTGCCGCGCAGGCAGCCGTCGAGGAGTAATTAAACTCTCTGATATAATGAAAGGGACCTGTCCGTTTGGGCAGGTCCTTTTTTAGTCTTCGGAAGAAAGCTTCCGACGATTATTGACTAAAAACGTTGCATAATTTGCGATAATTTGCAGATTTGTTTGGCTATTCGACATTAATTTAGTATCTTTGTCGCAGAATTTGCGACGTTAGTCACTGTTTTATGTCGCACAAAGCAGGAAAGCGTTATGTATATACACGAAAGAGACAATTGGACGGACTTCCGTTGGGATGCTTCTGAGGTGTCACTCCTTCAGGAAATAGTATTCCGTAAGCAGGGGTTGCTTTATGGCAGGTTAAGTTCATTGGGATTTGACAGCAAACTCCGTGCAATGGCAGAGAACCTGACATACGATGTAGTATATTCTTCGGAGATAGAAGGCATACGACTGAATGTGGATCAGGTTCGTTCTTCCATTGCCCGAAAACTTGGGATTGAGAACGTGAAATACACCGCACCATCGCATTACGTCGATTCTGTAGTTGGTGTAATGCTTGAAGCGGTTCAGCACTATGACATGACCCTCAGTAAAGAGAAACTGTGTGCATGGCAAGCTGCTTTTTTCCCTTCAGGCTATAGTGAAGGTAGCCAGATAGAAGTAGGTCAGTACCGCACAAACGAGGAGCATATTGTCAGTGGAATGTTTGGGCGCGAGAAAATCCACTATATTGCTCCTTCTCCAGACCGTGTTGAAGAGGAGATGGAAAAGTTCCTCACATGGTTTGATGGTGAGGAGCCAGTGAATAGTGTTATTAGATCTGCCATTGCCCATTTCTGGTTTGTGAGCATTCATCCCTTCGAGGATGGCAATGGCCGGTTGGCCCGCATCCTTTCAGACATGCTGCTTGCTCGTGGAGAAAAGAGTGATTTCCGTTTCTATAATGTCTCATCACAGATTAACAAGGACAAGAATCACTTCTATGACATTCTGGAGCGGATGCAGCATGGCGATGGCGATATAACGGAGTGGTTGGTGTGGTACATGCAGAAATTGGTGGATGCACTCGACGAGGCTGATACCATCGTCACCACAATCCTGAACAAGAGCTTTTTCTGGCAGAAGGCATCGGCAGTACCAATGACCGAGCGTCAGACTCAGATGCTCAATCTCTTTCTTGACGGATATGAAGCAAAGATTACGTCAAAGACTTGGGCGACATTGGCAAAGTGCTCGAAGGACACAGCCATACGTGACATACAAGACCTCGTGGAAAAGAAT
>JAFRQC010000113.1 GCA_017428805.1 Prevotella sp.
TTCATCATCAATGGCATCACCGTGCCCCTGCTCATCTCTCCCGATGGCTATATAAACATCGAGCGACGCTGGAAAAAGGGTGACGAACTGATCATCTGTTTCGATATGGAGCCCCGCACCGTCCGTGCAAATAATAAGGTAGCTGCAGACCGTGGTATGATCAGCGTCGAACGCGGACCGCTGGTCTATTGTGCAGAGCATCCGGATAACAACTTCGATATTATGGGTGCCCTCATCAATCAGAATCCCCAGTTCCGCCTTGGCAAAAGTGAGATTGCAGGTACGCCGATACAGACACTCATCACCGATGCCCAGACGCTGAACTTCAACAAACAGGGCAAGCTTCAGGCTTCAGACCAGACACTCACGCTGATTCCCTACTACGCTTGGTGCCATCGCGGCAGTGGCAAGATGCGCGTCTGGCTACCGCAGGATCTGAACGCCACAAATCCCTCACAGCCTGCTACCCTCGCCTCAGAGAGTAAGGTGAGCAGTTCTACGGAGCGGATGCCGGCCCTCTCGGCCATCAACGATCGTCTGGTGCCGAAGGACGAGAACGACCGCAGCGTGCCTTACACCCATTGGTGGCCGAAGAACGGCACTACAGAGTGGCTCGGCTATGAATTCCCTGCTGAGAGTACGGTTCAGAGTGCCACCGTCTATTGGTACGACGATGGTCCTTGGGGCGGATGCCGTGTGCCGCAGTCGTGGCGCATCCTCTATCAGGATGCCCAGGGTCAGTGGCAACCCGTCAGTGGTGCCGACGACTATCCCACAGAAAAAGGCTCTGCCTGCACTGTAAACTTCAACCCTGTCAAAACCAAGGCCATGCGACTGGAGATAGTCCTTCCCGATGATAACTCAGCGGGGCTGTTCGAGTGGATCGTTAAATAATATGATGACATGAGCAATTTGAATCTTACTCATAATCGTATTTGTTGGCTGGTGAATTAACGATTTGCAATAGGTCGGTAATGGGCCCTGTCCAGTCGGCATTGTTTTCTATGAACAGGGTTTGGATGCCGAGTGCCTGTGCGGCCTCGATGTTCTTGCGCCCGTCATCAATGAAGAGCGTCTCCTGGGCTGTGGACTGCTGACCATCGAGCATGACCTTGAATATTTCGGCTGACGGCTTCATCAGTTTGCATTGATAGCTGAGGTAGAGGTGGTCGAAATAGTAATCAATGGCGTGTCCGTTACCATCAAACTCGGTACTCATTGCCCATTGCATCATGTAGGGGTTGGTATTTGAGAGCAGACATACCTTGTAACCCATTTGGCGCAAGCGCAATAACATTTGCAGATTTCTTTGTGGCACATCTTCAACGTAACTGTGCCAGGCATACATACACTCATCGTATGTAATCTCCCTGCCTATCATACGGCTTAACTCCAAACGGAATTCTTCAGGCGTCATCAAGCCTTTTTCCAAATCACCAAAAATACCTTGCTGACAGAAGGCATCCAAATGTTTGTGGGCTTCATGAAGTCCGATTTCTTCGAATCGTTTTACGGCCTTCTCGTAACTCAAGGCAATCACCACGCCGCCTAAATCAAATGCGATGTTCTTTATCTTATTCATATTTCTTATTGAACCACATCATGAATACAGGGTCTTCTAAATAGACACCGTCTTGGTCTGTTTCTATCAGTTCTCTGTCAAGCAAACTATCCTTGATACGAGCGATGTTTGATTTGCTTCCAAAATTGTATTCTTCCATAACTGCTTTGCTTCCAAAGTCAGTATGTACCCCATTGCATACGGCACGCAGGAAATTTAGTTGATAGGAGGTCAGCCCCTGAAGTTGCTCCTGGAAAAGTCCTGAACATTGAGCCATCAGAGCCTCTATGCCATTCTTGAAATCTTGTTCTGTTGCCTCATTCTCAGTTTCAGCCAATACGTTCCAAGCCAATTGCTGAACGTATGAAGAGTAATTCTCTACCGTCTCGCAGATGCGTTTTGCTAGGTCTTTAGATATTTTCTTTCCCTGATGTTCAAAGCGCGATAGGATGAACGGGACCCAGTTTTCAGTAGAAATCTTCTCCAGATACATCATCTCACCAAACTGATAAAATGGCATTTTCCTGTTTTGGAACAGTTTGGTCATCAAGTGTTTCTTGCTTCCAAACAAACAATATGAAACATGTTGCTGGTGCTGCCATACGCTGCGAAGACGCTTCTGGACTGTTACGGAATCAGGGAATTCGCCTATCTGCTGGAATTCATCGATACATACCACAATATGTTTGTCTTGCTCCTGGGCAATCAATTCAGGCAGTTGCAATATTTCTTCGGGCTGATAGTTCTGGGGCGTGATACCAAGCGAGAGAGAAAAGTCTGACATTGGCTCCGGCGAAAAGGAAATCTTCGGGGTGAGTCTCACCAGAAACCGCTTGATGTTTTCAATAATTTGTTCTGATTTCGAAGCGGTCTCTTTCATAAGGACGGTTGCAAAACGATTATAGAAATCATACTCGCTGCGACAATCATAGACGTCCATATACACCACCTTTATCTCCGGATTGGTGATTTCCGACTTTACCTTTTTCACTATTGAACTTTTACCCATCCTGCGAGGGGAAATCAGAATGACGTTGATGCCGTTCTCAAAGTCCAGCTTCAGCCGTTTGGTCTCCTTTACCCTGTCGGTAAAGTTCGCGCCCTCTACAGACATTCCATATACAAATGCTCTTTCCATCGTGCAGTTCTTTTACGCTTTTGCGTGCAAATGTACGCATTATTTTTGAAGTACACAAGTATGTGGACCACAAACTTGTGTACTAAGTAGAATTTTAACTTTTCAGTACTTATCTGGCGACATGTTTTAAGGTGACTTGGGCGGTTTGTCGCCTGACAGGAGAATGATAAATGCTATATAGGACTCGCAGGGATGCGAGTCCTATATGCGTTATGAGGGTTATCCTAATGATTTCTTAGATGGACATCAGATACTGTATACTGTTCGTGGCCAGTTTCAGGATATTACCCTGGCAAGAGTTGTTCTTGGGGTTGGCACTCTTATCGGGCGTGCCGTCTTCGTTCTTCATCGAGAACTCGCAACCTCCATTACCGATACAGAGGACGGTGCCAGCACCTGCCTGGAATCCTTCGGGAGCCATCGGAGCGGCCTTGGCCTCCCAGATGTTGAGCTGAGAAACCCAATTGACCTGTGAATCCCATGTGCCGAGCGGGTAGATGCCGAACTCTTCTGTCACAACGTTGTAGCACTCTTCTGTGGTGTTGTCAAGACCGGTCAGCTTGGCGGGGATGTCGAAGAACAGGCAGTTGTGGTCTTCTGTCCATCCGGCTCCCTTCATGGCAATGGCCTTGAAGCAGTTGTCGTTCAGTTTCTCGGTCTCGATGCCGGCATAGATGGGATGGGTGCTGAGATCCTTCGAGAAGGAACCAGTGTTCAGACATACGCCCATCTTCCAGACATCGCCGTTAGGACCGCCGACACCACAGCCAAAGGCATTGCCCACGCCACGGAGTACCGATGTGGCAAGGCGGTTGATGGTGCCGATATAGGGTACGGCGTGCGACCATAGCAGCAGGTTGCCACCGTTCTTCACATACTGCTCGATACAGGGAGCGGCATTCATGGCGACTTCGGAGAAGTTCCAGATGTCGTCGGCATTGCCGGTCTCGATGTCGCGCAGCCAGAAGAGCATGCGATAGTCAGCGATGTCGTCGACGGTGTTGATATTGCCGAAGTAAACGTATTCGCCCTTCGGGTAGTTCTCCTGGAACCACAGCCAAGCTGAGGCCTCATCGTCATCGCCGTTGGCAACAAGCTCCTCAGGTGTGGCATATTCTGACAGGAAAGCAGGAATCTTTCCGCCGACCTTTCCGGAACCATAGATAGGCAGTGCCCTACCCTCGCTGTTCTGTGCGATCAGCGTGGCCTCCCAACGTTCCTTCATAGCCACATTCTTCAGCAGATAAGAAGTGCCGTTCACGGTCTCTTCAATCACTCTGCTACCATCGCCATTCACCAGTTTCAGAATATATGACGTAGCATCGCTGCTGGCTGTCCATGTAACCTGCATGTCGCGCTGGTCGTCGCTGATGTCAATCTGCTCAAACTTCAGATCGCTTGGAGACGATGCACCGGGACGTGTGTAGCTGGTCATCACGCCATTCGAGAGCGCATCATTGTTGGCATATTTAAAGAGGAACTCATAGAGCTGATTGGTCTCCAGATTCTTCAGTGTGAACGAACCGGAGGGGCACGGTGTGAGACCCTGCATCTGGGTGCCGTTCTTGTAGACGGCCACCTCCATGGTAGCACCCTGGCTGCTTTGCGGCCACGTCAGCGTATAGTCGTAATTGTTGTCGCCACTGGGTGTGCCGGTGATCATGGTTGCATCGGGGCTGGCTACTTGCATGGCGCCGGAACCCGGAAGGTCTCTGTCCTGACAAGAGGTGAGAAGCCCCCCTCCAACTCCCCCAAGGGGGAGAGCAGTTACTAGATAAACTGCGATTTTGATGATATTCTGTTTCATATTCGTATTCTTTATTATTAATGACTTTGTGTATTCATTCCCTTCCCTTTTAAGGGAGGGTCAGGGAGAGGTCTTCTCTTAATATCCTTTGTTCTGATGATAGAGTCCCTGCACGTAGTTCATCTGGTTGGATGCGATGGGGAAGTATTCGTTCTTGCCAGCTGTGAAGAAGGCATCCTTGTAATACAGAGCGTAAGTCTGGCTGTCGTACTCATCGGTCTTCTCCGTCTCGAAGTACTTATTGAGCGTGGTGGAGAGCAGTCCCCAACGACGCAGGTCGAAGAAGCGGTGGCCTTCCATGGCCAGCTCTACGCGACGCTCCCAGCGCAGGGCCTTGCGGGCATCGTCCTGTGAGGCAAAGGAGCCGTAGAGGCTGATGTCACACTGGTCTTTGGCATAGCCGATGAGCGAAGTGGCGCTGATGTCTTTCTTGGCACGGGAACGGATGTCGTTGATGATCTGCAGAGCCTCGCCGTTCAGGTCGCCCTTCTCAATCAGAGCCTCAGCACGCATCAGCATCACGTCGGTATAGCGCAGTACGTAGTCGTTCACGCCGAAGGCCTGCCAGGGCATGTCGTAGTCCTCACCCTTCGAGCGCTGGGGAACCTCCTTCATCGAGCAGTAGTAACCGTAGGTGTTAGGGGTACGGCTGTTTGCCTTTGTCAGCGTGTACTGTGCCTCATACTTATAAGGATAGGTGGGCATACCTACGGTGTGGAACAGACGGGGATCGTACTTATACTTGGTGTCGGCACCGTTGATCAGGATGGCGTTGTGGTCTTCGTCAAAGTTGTCCATCGGCAGACCATTGCGGGTCTTAAAGGCATTGACCAGGTTCTGTGAAGGCTTGTGGAAATCCCATCCGCAAGACCAGATGCCCCAGACACCGTTCAGCATGTTCGACCAGTTGGCACGTCCGAATTTCGTTCCGTCGTCAGCCCTGTTGGAGTGCTGCACGGCAAAGATGCTCTCGCAGGAGTTGGCATAGTCCTGCAGGAAGATGTGTCCGTAGGTGTCGAGATAATCGTAGGGTGAGTTCTTTACAACCTCGGTATATTCGATGACCTTCTGGATCTTCGCCTGGTCAACGTGGCTGTAACCGGTGTTGGCCTCATAGCCATCACCGTAAGCCCAGTTCAGGTAGCACTTGGCGAGATAGGCAGCGGCAGCCACCTTGTGAGCGCGCCCCGTGGTGCCGGGAGCAGCCTCAGCCAGATTCTCGTAGGCAAACTGGAAGTCGTCGATGATCTGCTGCATGATCTGGTCGTGAGAACTCTGGGGGCAAGCCTCGATGTCGGCATTCGACATACCTTCGGTGATGAAGGGCACTTCGTACCACATCTGCTGCAACTTGTAATAGAAGTGGGCACGGAGGAATCGCACCTCGGCCATGAGCTGTTTGTTGGTGGGAGCGCCGTCTGCACCGGTCAGCGACTCGATGGCACGGTTGCAGCGAGAGATGGAGCTGTAGAGCTGATACCACAGTTCGTCGAACTCACCACGGTCAGGCTGCAGGGTAGTAAAGATCTCCATGGGGTGATAGCCGGTGTCGTTCTCACCAGAACCGCCCTTCAGGCAGTCGTCGGCACTCATATCGCCATATGGCCAGAGATTAAACGGATAGGAATACCAGTCGTCGCCCAGTTTGGCATAGGCTGCAGTAACCAGTTTGTCGGGGCTTGAAAATGCTGTCTCTTCGTCCAGCGTACCCTGTGGCTTCACATCATCAACGGTGCAAGCCGTGAAGGAGAGAAGGAGAGAAGGAGTAAGGAGTAAGTAGAATGCTCCTGCCAACACCTTATTGTATATATTATTCTTTTTCATAACTCTTTTACTTTTTTACCTTTTTACTTTTTTACCTTTATCAGAATCCCACCTGTATACCAAATGTGAAGGAAGCGGTGTGAGGATAGGCCCAAGCTGTACTCTCGGGGTCAGAGCAGGTCAGAGAACTTGACTTGATGAGCAGGAGGTTGTCACCTGAGAGATAGACACGGGCACTTGCAAGCAGCAGTTTCTTAGCCAGTTCGGCAGGGAACTTATAACCCAGCTGCAGGGTGCGCATCTTGGCGTAAGAACCGTTCTCCACGAAGTAGGAAGACATACGACCCTCGTCGGCACCGTTCGATGTGGTCAGGGCGGGAATCGATGAACCGCTGTTGGCAGGAGTCCATGCATCGATCAGACGCTCACCCTTGTTCGAGCCGGCATCGGTAATGCTCCAGAAGTCGGTCTGGTATTTCTGGCTGTTGATGACATCAACACCTGATACACCCTGCCAGAACATGGTGAAATCAAACTCCTTATAGGCCAGACTGATATTGATACCGTATGAGAAATTGGGCACGGGATTGTAGATCCATGTGCGGTCGGCCTCGTTGATACGGCCGTCACCATTGAGGTCGGCATACTTCAGGCCACCGACACGAGCACCAGCCTGTCCATGGGCGAGCACATCCTCGCGGCTCTGATAAAGTCCTTCTACTACATAACCGATGAGCGAACCGTAGGCCTTCTCGTCCTGAGCCAGGTTGTGGTAGTCATTGTGCTCGTAGGAGTTCTTGGAGTTCTCGGGGAGGTAAGTCACCTTTGAACGGTAGAAGTCGATGTTACCGGTGATGTCGTAAGACAATCCGTATTCCGTAGTGTGGCGATAACCGAGATTCAGCTCCATACCCCAGTTCTTCAGCGTAGGACCGTTGATCCAGGTCTGACCGCCAAAGCCGATGGCTCCGAGGAAGGCAGGCTGCACAAGCATGTCTTTGGTCTCCTTGAAGAATACATCGTATGATCCGTACAGCTTACCGCCGAAGAGCGAGAAGTCGGTACCGAAGTTCCACTGTGATGACTGCTCCCACTTCAGGTCTTCGTTGGAAGACTGATGCTTGTAGTAGCCAGAGGGGAATGTGCCGGAACCTTGCAGGTTGACATCGTAGGCGGTGGAATTCTCACGGCTGGAACCGTAGTCGGCCATATAGAGTCCGTAGTGGGCATTGTTCGAGTTCATACCCTGATTACCAGTCACACCATAGCTGACGCGGAGCTTCCAGTCGCGGAGCCAGTCGGCATTGATGTGCTTAGAGATACGATAACCGAGAGAGGCTGAGGGGAAGAAACCGTACTGGTTGTTCTTACCGAAACGGCTTGAACCGTCGTAACGCATGGTGACTGAAGCCAGCAGCTGGTCGTTCCAGTTGTAATCAATCTTGCCGAAGTAAGACATCAGCTTGTAGGAATCACCACCGCCAGTGATCGTCTGAATGCCTGTACCAGCACCCGGCCACATATAGTCTATGGTCTCGAGCGGATAGTCTTCACGGCGTGCAGAGAAGTCGATGCCGTTGTCACGATGGTGCTCAATACCGGCCAGGATGTTCAGGTTATGGCTCTCCACGATGTCAAAGTTATACTGTAGGGTGTTCGACCATGTCCACTTGGTGCTGTGGTTCTGTGACATCGTGCTGGCGCTGGTGCTGTTCTTCACCACGTCAGAATCGAAGGTGTGCTGCAGGCTGCGGATATAGCCGTTAGTGTAGTCGATACCGAAGTTTGAACGGAAGAGCATGCCCTTGATAGGCGTGATGTCAACGTAGGCATTGGCAAAGATACGCCACTTCTTCAGACGGTTATCCTTGTTATGGTAAAGCTCGCGCATCGGGTTCTGACGGTCGCTCATACCTCCGACGGGGCCAGAGAAGGTCACACCGTCGATTTCATAGACGGGCAGTGTCGAGGCCATCTTCAGGGCATTCTCCAGAGGAGCACAGTCTACATTGTTTGAATAAGAGAACTGTGCATTCTCACCGACGGTAATGATGCTGTTGAGCTTATAGCTGTTGTTGAAACGGGCCGAGAAATTCTCGAAGTCGGTATCCTTCAGCACACCCAGAGCCTTCTTGTAGCCGAAGGAGAAGAGCTGTGTGGCCTTATCGCTGGCCTTTGAGAAAGAGATGTCGTAGTTTTGGGTGAAGCCCGTACGCCCGATCTCATCTACCCAGTCGGTATCGCTGTACAGCATTGTCTGCTTTGCGTTCATATAACCATCATAGAAACCGCCTACGGAATATGACTCCATAGCACCTGTAGCGGGATTGTAAACAGTGATAGGTGTGCCACCGGCAGCTTCCAGTGTCAGACCGTAGTTCTGGGCATAGTCGTAAGGGTTCTTACCGTCATTGAGGGCTGCCTGAACCAGAGCCGTTGCATACTGCTGGCTATTAAGAAGCTTCATCTTCTGAGTCATCCAAGATGCAGTAACAGAAGCATTGAAGTCGATATTGATCTTATCACCCTTCTTGCCTTTCTTGGTGGTGATGACAATCACACCATTGGCAGCGCGCGATCCGTAAATAGAGGCAGAGGCGGCATCCTTCAACACCTGCATGGTCTCAATATCATTGGCATTCAGGCTGTTCAGCGAACCGCTGTAGGGCATACCGTCGACAATGTAAAGAGGTGTTGTGCTTGAACCGCCCATTGAGCCGATACCACGGATATGGACATCAGCCTCGCCGGAAGGAGAACCGGTTGTCGTAATCGTCATGCCAGGCACCTTACCCTGCAGTGAAGCCATCGGGTCGGTGTTGCTCGACTTGAAGTCCTTGGTCTCGACAACGCCTACCGAACCTGTCAGGTCGGACTTACGCTGTACCTGATAACCAGTGACGACCACCTCCTGCAGTACCTCGGCATCATCTTTCAGTGTCACTTTCATGCCTTGCTGGGCAGGCACTTCCTGTGTCTGATAACCGATGTACGAGACAACGAGGATGGTACCCTCGCTGACCTTGATCGTGAAGTTACCGTCGAAGTCGGTAATCGTACCGTTCGAGGTTCCTTTCTCCATCACCGTGGCACCGATGATCGTCTCGCCAGAGCTGTCAACCACCGTACCACTGATCTCACTCTGCGCGTACATTATAGTACTTGCCAGCAGAAGTGCTAAACTCAGAAACGTTTTCTTTAGTTGTTCCATTGTTGATTTTTTAATTGATTAGTACTGTTGTGAATTAAATCTGTTGCAAAAGTACTATCTATTATAAGGATGGGCGT
>JAFRQC010000114.1 GCA_017428805.1 Prevotella sp.
TGGCCCGTTCGCTGAACTCGTCGAAGCCATAGGGCGTGGGCTTGGCGTTGTTGTATTTCACCAGATTGTCGATTACCTGCTGACAGGCACCGTTGTTGTAATCACATTCAAAGGAAAGCATAAATATATATATTTACCATTTACTGATTTTCGATTTACTATTTATGTGTGCAAAGGTAGTATATTTACCGCAGATTACACAGATTATACAGATTATTTTCATTTTTTTTCTGCGGAATCTGTGTAATCTGCGGTTATTTTTGTAAATTTGCACCCGAAATGATCAAGAAAGTACTTCTGATATTCCTTATAGGACTCATGGGGACAGTTCCCGTGAGTTCTTCAACAGACATCCTGCCGCCTGCTCCTGATTATGGGGACGCTTCACAGTGGTATATTCACGACCAGAAGGGCGTTGCCGACATCTTCTATGTGATTTCCACAGAGACGGGCGACCACATGGAGGGTACTGATACCTGCCATTTCGCTAATACCAGGCATCCCCGTCAACGGGCTCAGATGCTGATGGAGATGGCGGCAGTGGATTCTTTTTATACAGGCAAGTTGAATTATTATTCCCCCTACTATCGTCAGGTTTCCATGCATGCTTTGACTGATCCGAAACGGTTCCCGGCACGTATGACCAGGGCGATAGAGGATGTGAAAGTGAGTTGGCGGTATTATCTGGAGCACTTTAATCAGGGCCGTCCTTTTATCCTGGCGGGTTACAGTCAGGGTGCTGCCGCCGTGTTGGCGATCATGAAGGAAATGCCCGACAGTATCGCCCGGCGGATGGTGGCATCATACGTTATCGGTTATAAGGTGACGGCTGGTGACTTGGATGATATCCAGAATCTCCGTCCTGCCAGAGGGGCAACGGATGTCGGTGTGACGGTGTGTTTCAATTCGGTGGCATCACCAGAGGGAGAACTGGCTGCCGTCAGTGGCGGGAACCTGTTGTGTATCAATCCTGTGAATTGGCAAAGAGATACGGTCAGCACCTCTTTTATATATAATATGCCGCCGGTAAGGGACACCCTCACCGTGGCTTGCGATCCGGAGCACCATCTGTTGACGGTCAAGGGATTGGATAAACAGGAGATTCTGCCTGTTATCGGCAAATCCGGCAATTACCATAATTATGAACTGCGATTCTATCATCCCTTTATCCGTCAGAATATGGCAGACCGTGTGGTGGCATACCTGAAAGCTGTCAGTTATCAGCCGTCGGTCAAGGAAGAGATATGGGAGGATGTGACTTGTGCGGCTGGTGTAAATAAGGCTTATGTTCCCGCCGTCAAGAGGACATGGACACCGGCGCCTGACGGTAAGTCGCCGTTTGCTATCATTGCATACGGACGTCACGGTTCTTGCTATCTGGGCAAACCATCAGACTATGATGCGCCTCTCAATGTGTTGGCGAAGGCTGACAGTATTGATCGGCTGACACCCTTAGGCAAGAACGTCTTGGATCGTCTGAAGCTGATCCGTAGAGATGCCAATAACCATTGGGGAGAACTCTCGGAGAAGGGAGCCCGTCAGCAGCGGGAGATCGCCTGGCGGTTGATAGAGCGTGTTCCAGAGATATTCAACAAAGATGCCTTCCATCTTGGTGCACGCAGTCTGAGGGATACCCGTTCGTTGCTCTCGATGGACCAATTGATGATGCAGGTAGCCAGAGAGTGTCGTACCCGTGTCTATCATAATGCCAGCAATGGTTTTGCTTTTTATCTGAATCATCAGGAAGAGAGTCGTCTCCTCATTCATAAAGACTCGCTGGCCAAGGCGGCATTTGAGGCATTCTCAAAGAAATACGGGGATGGTGACCGACTGGCGAAGACACTCTTCTCGGATCCGGATTACATTCGTGACCAAGTTGATGTGCAAAAACTGAGTGACCAGCTCTTCAAGATCGCCGGCAGTATCCAGAATACGAGGTTGGACGGGAAAATATCACTCTACGACTTGTTTACAAAAGATGAGATTTGGCATCAGTGGAAGAAGCAGAATGCCTGGAACTATGTGAACTACGAGAATTTTAGGAGAGAAGGAGTAAGGAGAGAAGGAGTAAAGGAAGGTCTGGAGCACCGGCTCCTGCGTCGTCTGCTGCACTTCTCAGATACGGCTCAGACGTTAGGCTCCACGGCTGTCTTCCATATTGCCGATGAGACCAGTTCCCTGCCGTTGGTCAGTCTGATGGAAATCAATGGCTATGGTATTTCAACAGATGATTTAGAGACACTGGACGAGAAAGGCTGGGCTGACTATCGTATCTGTCCAATGAGTGCCAACCTGCAGTGGGTTCTCTATCGCAAGGATATGGAAGATCAGGATGTACTGATCAAGGTGTTGCTGAACGGTCAGGAGGCTGCGTTGCCTCTCCCCTCGGAGATGGCGCCTTATTATCATTTGAGGGATTTTAAAGATTATTATCTGAGAAAGTTGGAATCGTATGAATAGTAGACAACGGATGATATGGATGAGACGGATGGTGCCGGCTGTTCTACTGCTGGTACTTTTCACTTTCTATGTCTCGCTTCTTACTTCTTCGGCTCAGACACCTCTCACCATTATCAAGGCCAATCCCAGTTTCGCAGCCAGTAATTACAGTATCTATCCCGATACGGCCCTGCCTCGTCTGACACCGGCTCCGGAAGGAAAAGCGCCTTTCTATATCTCGCATTATGGTCGTCATGGTTCACGCTATGTCGAGAACCGCAAAGCTTTTGATATTCCTTATAATATGCTCTGTCGTGCTGACAGTATGAACGAGCTCACGGAAACGGGAAAGATGATACTGAACAACATGCGGGTGATCTTTGCCGATACCGAGAACCACTGGGGCGACCTGACCAGTTACGGACAGAAACAGCATCGTGGCATTGCCCAACGGATGATGGAACGGTTCCCAGAGGTGTTCAGTGGCGATGCTCATATTGATGCCCGCAGTACGATCGTACCCCGTTGTATCCTTTCGATGGGATCGGCGATGCATGTGATGATCAGCAATAATCCCGAATTGCATATCTCGTTGAAAGCCTCTCAGGAAGATATGTGGTATATGAACCATCAGGATCCGCTGTTGCGGAGGAATGGTATGTCGACGCCAGAGGTGACGAAGGCTTATGATGACTTTATCGAGGAACGGAAGCATAACGAGCGACTGATGCAACTGCTCTTCATCCATCCGGATTCGGTGCGTGGCGTGGTCAGCGATATCTGGCTGAACTACTACCTGATCAAGATGGGACTCTTCCAGTTGAATACACATCTATATAAAGATACATCTATTACGGATATCTTCACGGCCCAGGAGATTTACAAACTTTGGCAATGGGAAAATGTATGGTGGTATGTCTTGTATGGCGCCTGTCCGCTGAATGGGGGGCACCAGCCTTACACCCAACGCTATCTGCTTAAGAAGATCATCGAAGATGCCGATAGCTGCATCCAGTTGGAACGTCCCGGAGTGCAACTGCGATACGGTCATGAGACGGTGCTCTTACCACTGACTTGTCTGATCGGCATCAACGGCTTCGATCTGGAGACGGACAATCTGAATGAGTTGGAAGAGAAAGGATGGTGGGCATCGAAGGTGTTCCCCATGGGCTCAAACCTGCAGTTCATCTTCTATCGCAGCGATATCGATGACAAGGATGTGCTTTTCAAGGTGCTGTTGAACGAAAGAGAGGCTACGTTGCCTATTCCGACAGACGTAGCCCCCTATTATCATTGGAAGGATTTCCGTGAACACTATCTGAAGAAGATCGAGGCCTATGAAGAGTTGCGCAATGACGCAAGTTCAAAAAAGGGCCAATAGGCCTTGTCTATAGGGCTTCGAGCATTCTCTTAATCACCACAGAACAGCTGATCTCACGGTTGGCAGCCTCTGGAATGACGAGGCTGTTGGGTGATTCAATCACATCGTCGGTGACAATCAGGTTACGGCGGACGGGCAGGCAGTGCATGAACTTACCATTGTTCGTCCACGACATGTGCTCGGTGTCCACCGTCCACGACATATCCTTGGATGTGATCTTGCCATAGTCGGCAGGATTGGTCACGCCTGGATTACTCCAGTTCTTGGCGTAGATGAAGTCGGCACCTTCGAAGGCTTTCTTCTGATCATACTCCACACGGGCATTACCGATGAATTTCGGATCAAGCTCATAGCCCTCGGGGTGGGTGATGACGAGATCGACATCGGCGGCGTTCATCCACTGGGCGAAGCTGTTGGGCACTGCCTGTGGCAAAGCACGGCAATGGGGTGCCCAGGTCAGCACGACCTTCGGACGCTTGACGGTCTTATGCTCCTCGATGGTGATGAGGTCTGCGAAGGCCTGCAAGGGATGCACGGTGGCAGTCTCCATCGCGAAGACGGGACGGCCAGAGTATTTGATAAACTGGTTCAGCACCGTCTCGGCATAGTCATACTCACGGTCTGTCAGTCCGGCAAAGGAGCGTACACCGATGAGGTCGCAGTAGCAGCCCATCACGGGGATGGCCTCCAGCAGATGCTCACTCTTGTCACCGTCCATGATGACACCACGCTCCGTCTCCAGTTTCCAGGCACCGGCATTGACATCGAGCACGATGACATTCATACCTAAGTTCATGGCGGCCTTCTGGGTGGACAGACGGGTACGCAACGAGTTGTTGAAGAAGATCATCATCAGGGTTTTGTTCTTGCCCAGATGCTGATACTTATAACGGTCGTTCTTAATCTCAAATGCTTCGGCCATCGCCTTATCCAACGGCCCGATATCCTGTACGTTAATGAATGATTTCATATATTTTTTGTTTACAGTTTACAGTTTACGGTTTACAGTTGATTACCTCTGCGGTTGATTCGGTCTCCAGTCATATCATCTGTAAACTGTAAACCGTCAACTGTAAACATTAAATTACAGTCTCGTTTGTCCTTCACCTTCGATGAGCCATTTGTAGGTGCAGATCTCTTCCAGCGCCATCGGACCACGGGGACCGAGCTTCTGGGTGGAAATGCCAATCTCTGCACCGAGGCCGAACTGCGCACCGTCGGTAAACGAGGTGGGGACATTCCAATAGACGCAGGCGGCATCGACATGGGCCTGGAACTTTCGGGCAGTGGCCTCATTCATGGTGATGATGGATTCGCTATGGCCGGAACCGTTGGCATCGATATGGTCTAAGGCCTCGTCGAGCGATGCAACGGTCTTGATGGCGAGTTTGTAGTCCATGAACTCCGTGCCGAAGCTGTCCTCGGTGGCATGCTCCAGGTAGGGATACTTACCGCTGAGGGCTGCAAAGGCTTTCTCATCGGCATAGATGATCACATTCTTCTCTGCCATCTTCTCGCAGAGAGCGGGAAGGTCTGGAAGACGGCTCTCGTGAATGAGCAGGCAGTCGAGGGCGTTGCAGACAGAGACGCGACGGGTCTTGGCATTGTTGATAATCGCCTTGCCCATGCCGAGATCACCCTCTTCGTCGAAATAAGTATTCACCACACCGGCACCCGTCTCAATCACCGGCACCCGGGCGGTATCCCTGACGAAGTCGATGAGCTTACGTCCGCCACGGGGGATGCAGAGATCCACGTAACCCACGGCATTGAGCATTTCGCCAGTAGCCTCATGGGTGGCGGGCAGCAGGGCGACGACATCAGGGCTGACACCATATTTCTCTAAGATCTCATGGATCAGTGCCACCTCCTCACGGTTGGAGCAGTCGGCATCCTTGCCGCCTTTCAGCACACAGGCGTTACCACTCTTGAAACAGAGGGAGAAGACGTCGAAGGTCACATTGGGACGGGCCTCGTAGATCATGCCGATGACACCGAAGGGCACGCTGACACGGCAGAGACGGAGACCGTTAGGCAGTGTCTTCTGCTTAGTGATGTGTCCTAAGGGCGTGGGCAGGGTGGCGACGTTGCGCATATCGGAGGCGATGCCTTCCAGACGACTGTCCGTCAGTTGCAGACGGTCGTAGAGGGGATTGTCCTTCGACATCTTGGCCAGGTCCTGAGCGTTGGCGTCAAGGATCCTTACCTTATTATTAATAATAGCATCGGCAACGGCATTGAGTATCTCGTTGCGCTGCCCGTCGCTCAGCAAGGCCAGGCTCTTACTGGCGCGCTTCACTCTCTCAAAAGTCTCTTTCAGTTGCATAATTCAATCTTTAGAAGTATCTACTTCCCCTCCTGAGTTAGGAGGGGTTAGGGGTGGTCTGAACAGGCGTAAACTCCGTATGTGGAGTCTCGTTATTGTGCTCAATCAGATCCACGAGGATGTTCTCACGCTCACCGTTGGCGATGATGACACGGATGCCGGCCTGGGACACCTTGGCGGCAGTGGTGTACTTCGAGTGCATACCACCACGACCGAAGGCACTCTTCTCGGGTTGGATGTATTCAGAGAGGTCACGGCCGGGAGCCACCTCACGGATGAGTTCGGCACTGGGATCATCGGGATGGGTGGTGAAGATACCGTCGATGTTCGAGAGGAGGATGAGGGTATCTGCCTGCATCATTTGGGCGATGAGGCCGGAGAGCTCGTCGTTATCCGTAAACATCAGCTCTGTGACGCTGACGGTGTCGTTCTCGTTGACGATGGGCAGCACGTCGTTCTCCAGCATCACCGTCATACAAGCCCGCTGGTTGCGATACTGCTCACCAGGCTCGAAGTTCTCCTTCATCGTCAGCACCTGGCCTACGTGGATGCCGAACTCGCGGAACAGGTCATAGTAGAGTCCCACGAGTTTCACCTGACCCACGGCGGAGAACAACTGTCGCTGCTCCACTGAGTCGAGGGAGTGGTCGATGCGCAGTTCGCCTCGTCCGGAGGCCATGGCACCCGACGATACGACAATCACCTCGATGCCCTGCTTCCGTAGCCAGGCAATCTGGTCTACGAGTGCCGACATCCGGGTGACATCCAGTTTCCCGTCTTTCCGCGTCAGCACGTTCGAACCGATCTTTACAACAATCCTTCTCATTGTTTACTGTTTACAGTTTACGGTTTACAGTTGATTACCTCTGCGGGTGTTCCGGCCTCCAGTCATATCATCTGTAAACTGTAAACCGTCAACTGTAAACTATTATTTATTTCTTCTCGTCCTTCTGTCTGATCTCCACACGGCGGATCTTACCGCTGATGGTCTTCGGCAGTTCATCGACGAACTCGATGATACGGGGGTACTTATAGGGAGCCGTCTCTTTCTTCACGTGCTGTTGCAGTTCCTTGATGAGGTCTTCGCCGGCCTTGTCCTTCCACTCCTTGCCGAGTACGACGGTAGCCTTCACCACCATACCACGGATATCGTCGGGCACACCGGTGATGGCACACTCTACGACGGCGGGATGCGTCATCAGGGCACTCTCCACCTCAAACGGACCGATACGGTAGCCGGAGCTCTTGATCACATCGTCGATACGGCCTTCGAACCAGTAGTAGCCGTCTTCATCGCGCCAGGCCATATCGCCGGTATGATAGATGCCGTCGTGCCAGGCCTCACGGGTCAGTTCCTCGTCACGATAGTATTCCTTGAAGAGGCCGATGGGCTTACGGTCACCGACGCGCACCACGATCTCACCCTTCTCACCATCCTCGCAACTGGTGCCGTCGGCACGCAGCAGGTCGATGTTATACTGGGCGTTGGGCATACCCATGCTGCCGGGCTTCGGCTCCATCCAGGGGAAGGTGCCGAGCGTCATGGTGGTCTCCGTCTGTCCGAAGCCTTCCATCATCTTGATGCCGGTCTTCTCGTAGAACTTATCGAACACGGCGGGATTCAGGGCCTCGCCGGCGGTGGTGCAATATTCCAGCGAAGAGAGGTCATAGTTCGACAGATCCTCGCGGATCATGAAGCGGTAGATAGTGGGAGGTGCACAGAAACTCGTCACCTTGTATTTCTCAATCTGACGCAGCAGGGTGTCGGCATTGAACTTCTCGTGGTCGAAGACGAACACCGTTGCGCCGGCGAACCACTGACCATAGAACTTACCCCAAACGGCCTTACCCCAGCCGGTGTCGGCAACGGTCAGGTGGAGGGAACCTTCGTGCAGGTTATGCCAGAACACACCCGTTGTCAGATGTCCCATGGCATAGAGGTAGTCGTGGGCCACCATCTTCGGCTCGCCACTGGTGCCTGAAGTAAAATACATCAGCATCGTGTCAGAGTTGTCGTTGACATGCTTCGGACGGACGAACTGCGGGGCCTGCTTCCATTCGCTCTGCCAGTCGTGCCAGATTTCCCCTCCTGAGTAGGAGGGGTTAGGGGTGGTCTGATCCGCCTCATTGCCCACCTTTATCAGCGTATCCACCGTCGGGCTCTCGGACATGGCGGCCTCTACCTGGCTCATCACATACTTATCATCCACACAGATGATGGCCTTCACCGAGGCACGGGTATTGCGATACACGATGTCGTGCTTGGTCAGCATGTGGGTGGCAGGGATGACGATGGCACCGATCTTATGCAGGGCGAGCATAACCACCCACCACTCGTAACGGCGCTTCAGAATCAACATCACAGGGTCGTTCTTGCCGATGCCTAACG
>JAFRQC010000115.1 GCA_017428805.1 Prevotella sp.
TTCACCACCACATTGGCATCCTCACGTTGGAAAAGTCTGGAACAGATAGAGCGTGCAGGTCATTTGGCAGAACAGACGGTGGCAGGTACGGCGTTCTGGGACCAGAATTGGCGTAAGGGCGGGCTGTATGAACGGCGAAACCAACTGTTGAAAGAATTTGACTTCTACAACCAACAATACTGCGGCTGTGAGTATTCGAAAAGGTGAAGATGTGAAAAGGTGAAAAAGTGAAAAGGTTAAAAAATGAGGCTTAAAGTTTGCGAGTCTCGTTTTTTTGTTGTAATTTTGCGCCCTAAAATAAATAATGTACTATTTAAGTTGATAGTTTAAAGTTTATAGTTTATAGATTATGTCCAACACTAACACTTACGTCGGTTCCAAAATCAAGGGACTCAGAGAGACGAAAAACCTCAGCATTGAAGAGGTTGCCGAGAGCACTGGTCTGTCAGTAGAGCAGATCAACAGCATTGAGAACGACCAGAACCTGCCATCATTAGGTCCGCTGATCAAGATAGCCAGAGCACTGGGTGTGCGACTGGGAACATTTATGGACGATAACGACGCACTAGGTCCTGTGGTCTGTCGTGCTGAGGATCGTGAGAAAGACAGCAGCATCAGCTTCTCCAACGGTGCTACCGATGCCCGCAAGCACATGGAGTATCATCCGCTGGCTCAGCAGAAGGCCGGTCGTCATATGGAACCGTTCATCATCGACATCAACCCTGAAGAGAATCAGGATTACAAACTCTCTGCCCATGAGGGTGAGGAGTTCATCTATGTGATGCAGGGTGAAGTGGAAGTGGAATACGGTAAGGAGAAATATACGCTGAAGGAAGGCGACTCGATCTACTATGATTCCATCGTCAAGCACCATCTCCACGGTGCTCCTGGTAAGTCTGCCAAGATTCTCGCACTTATTTACATCCCCTTCTGATTATGAGCAACGTGAAATTAGATATGGCAGGCAGGCCTCTGCCAGACAGAACCTACCCTGCTGAGACGGGTAGTGCGGGCTATACACTCCATGAGCGTACCCTTGGCCAGTGGCTGGAACATTGGGCAGAGACCACCCCCGATAAGGAATACATCGTCTATTCAGACCGCGACCTCCGCTTTACATGGAGCAAGTTCAACGAGCGTGTGGATAACCTCGCCAAGGGTCTGATCGCCATCGGTGTGGAGCGTGGATCGAACGTGGGTATCTGGGCTACGAACGTGCCCGATTGGCTGACGTTCCTCTATGCTACAGCGAAGATCGGCGCCGTGTTGGTGACGGTGAATACCAACTACAAGCAGAACGAGCTGGAGTATCTCTGCAAGGACTCCGACATGCATACCCTTTGTATCACCGACGGTACTTGGGACTGTAACTATGTGGATATGACCTACACGATGCTGCCCGAGCTGAAGACCTGCGAACGTGGTCATCTGAACAGCGAGCGCTTCCCCTATATGAAGAACGTGGTGTTCATCGGTATGGAGAAGTATCGTGGTATGTTCAACACCGCAGAGTTGCTGTTGCTGGGACAGAACGTGGAGGACGAGACCCTGCTGGAAATGAAGAGCAAGGTGACTTGCTACGATGTCTGCAATATGCAGTACACCTCAGGTACGACGGGCTTCCCCAAGGGTGTGATGCTGACGCACTATGGTATAGCCAACGACGGTTACTTCACAGGAGAGAATATGGGCTTCACGGCCGACGACAAACTCTGCGTCTGTGTGCCGTTGTTCCATTGCTTCGGTGTGGTGCTCGCCACGATGAACTGCCTGACGCACGGCTGTACTGAGGTGATGGTTGAGAAGTTCGACCCATTAGTGGTGCTGGCGTCCATCCATAAAGAAAGATGTACAGCTGTTTATGGTGTGCCGACGATGTTTATCGCCGAACTGAATCACCCGATGTTCTCAATGTTCGACCTGACCTGTCTGCGTACTGGTATTATGGCAGGTTCGCTCTGTCCTGTGGAACTGATGAAGCAGGTGAGCGAGAAGATGTATATGACCATCACGAGTGTGTACGGTCTGACGGAGTCGTCGCCAGGTATGACGCAGACCTGTCTGAACGACACCTTCGAGCAGCGCTGCACCACCGTAGGCCGCGACTTCCCGTTTGTCGATGTAAAGGTTCTCAATCCTGAGACTGGCGAGGAGTGTCCCGTCGGCGTGCAGGGTGAGATGTGCTGTAAGGGCTTCAACGTGATGAAGGGCTATTATAAGAATCCAGAGGCAACGGCTGAGGTGATCGACAAGAACGGCTATCTGCACTCTGGTGACCTCGGTGTGAAAGACGAGGAAGGCTTCTATAAGATCACAGGCCGTATCAAGGATATGATCATCCGAGGCGGTGAGAACATCTATCCGCGTGAGATCGAGGAGTTCCTCTATCATATGCCCGGCATCCGTGATGTCCAGGTGGCTGCCGTTCCTTCGAAGAAATACGGTGAGGCCGTAGGTGCCTTCATCATCCTCGAAGAGGGTGTGAAGATGGAGCCTGAGGATGTGCAGGAGTTCTGTCGCGGTAAGATCGCCCGCTATAAGATTCCGAAGTACGTGTTCTTCATCGACCAGTTCCCGCTGACGGGTTCGGGTAAGATCCAGAAGTTCAAGCTGAAGGAGATGAGCCTCGACCTCTGCGAGAAGTTAGGAATAGTAGTGGAGTAATTAATAGGCACGGATTAACACGGCTTTATAAATAAAGACATGGCTGCTGCACAAAGAAAAAGAGCAGTGTTAATCTGTGAAATCCGTGCCAAAAAATATATAATATGTTTGAGAATTTAAGTGAGAGATTAGAACGATCGTTTAAGATCCTGAAGGGTGAAGGCAAGATCACAGAGATCAATGTCGCAGAAACCATGAAGGACGTGCGCCGTGCTTTGCTCGACGCCGACGTGAACTATAAGGTGGCCAAGCAGTTCACCGATACCGTGAAGCAGAAGGCCTTGGGTCAGAACGTGCTCACCGCAGTGAAGCCCAGTCAGTTGATGGTGAAGATTGTACACGACGAGCTGGCTGAGCTGATGGGTGGTACCGCTTCAGAACTGAAGGTTGAGGGTCGCGCTGGAGCGCCTGCCATTATCCTGATGTCTGGTCTGCAGGGTTCTGGTAAGACCACGTTCAGCGGTAAACTGGCCAACCTGCTGAAGACCCGCAACCACAAGAAACCTCTTCTGGTGGCCTGCGACGTGTATCGTCCTGCTGCTATCGAGCAGTTGAAGGTCGTCGGACAAAGCGTTGGTGTGCCCGTCTATACTGAGCCCGACAATAAGAACGTAGTGGAGATTGCCAACCACGCTATCCAGGAGGCAAAGGCGAAGGCCAACGATGTGGTCATCATCGATACCGCCGGTCGTCTGGCCGTCGATGAGGAGATGATGCAGGAGATCGAGACGCTGAAGAAGGCTGTCAATCCCAATGAGACGCTCTTCGTGGTTGACTCGATGACGGGTCAGGATGCCGTGAATACCGCCAAGGAGTTCAACGACCGTCTGGACTTCGACGGCGTGGTGCTGACCAAACTCGATGGTGATACCCGTGGTGGTGCTGCCTTGAGTATCCGTACGGTAGTCACGAAGCCCATCAAGTTCGTCGGAACGGGTGAGAAGATGGAGGCTATCGACGTGTTCCATCCCGACCGTATGGCCGACCGTATTCTCGGTATGGGTGATATCGTCTCTCTGGTGGAGCGCGCCCAGCAGCAGTTCGATGAGGAGGAGGCCAAGCGCCTGGAGAAGAAGATTCGCAAGAACAAGTTCGACTTCGACGACTTCATGGGACAGATCCAGCAGATCAAGAAGATGGGTAACATCAAGGACCTCGCTGCGATGATTCCCGGTGTGGGCAAGCAGATCAAGGATCTCGACATCGACGACGACGCTTTCAAGGGCATCGAGGCTATCATCAACTCGATGACGCCGAAGGAGCGACAGAATCCCGATATCATCAATCAGAGCCGTCGCCGTCGTATCGCAGCCGGTTCCGGCACTAAGCTCGACGATGTGAACCGTCTGATGAAACAGTTCGACCAGACGCGCAAGATGATGCGGATGGTCTCTGGTATGGGTTCTTCGAAGATGGCCCAGATGGCCAACGCCATGAAGGCCATGAAAGGTGGCGGCATGCCCAAGTTCTAAGGTCTTTGTTTACAGTTGACGGTTTACAGTTTACAGATGATATGCTGGCAAGCCGTTCTATCTTTAGAAGTAATCAACTGTAAACCGTAAACTGTAAACAGTAAACTTATAAATATGCAATTAATTGACGGAAAAGCAACAGCAGCAGCCATTAAGGCTGAGATTGCAGAGGAGGTAAAGGAGATTATGGCCCGTGGCGGCAAGCAGCCCCACCTGGCAGCCGTGTTGGTAGGTCACGACGGTGGCTCGGAGACGTATGTGAAGAACAAGGTGCTGGCCTGCGAGGCCTGTGGCTTCAAGAGCACACTCATCCGCTTTGAGGACAATATCACAGAGGCCGAGCTTCTGGCCTGTGTCGATAAACTCAATAAGGACGACGATGTCGACGGCTTCATCGTGCAGCTCCCTCTGCCGAAGCATATCGACGAACAGAAGATTATCGAGGCCATCGACTACCGCAAGGACGTTGATGGTTTCCATCCCATCAACGTGGGCCGTATGGCCATCGGTCTGCCTTGCTTCATCTCGGCTACGCCCCTCGGCATTATCACCCTGCTGAAGCGCTACAATATCGAGACCAGCGGTAAGAAGTGCGTCATCCTCGGACGCTCGAACATCGTGGGTAAGCCGATGGCCCAGCTCATGATGCAGAAGCAGTATGGTGATGCTACGGTGACCGTATGTCACTCGCGTTCAAAGACTTTGAAGGAAGAGTGCCGTGAGGCCGACATCATCATCGCCGCCATCGGACAGCCCGACTTCGTAACGGCCGATATGGTGAAGGAGGGTGCCGTGATTGTCGACGTAGGTACCACCCGCGTGCCTGATGCCACCCGTAAGAGCGGCTTCCGCCTGAATGGCGACGTGAAGTTCGACGAGGTGGCTCCAAAATGCTCCTTCATCACGCCCGTTCCTGGTGGGGTAGGGCCGATGACCATCTGCTCGCTGATGAAGAATACCCTCGCCGCCGGCAAAAAAGAATATTATAAGTAACCTCTTCCCCTCCTGAGTAGGAGGGGGTAGGGGTGGTCTGATCAATAGCATGACATCCGAAGAATACTATCAACTTGGCAACGCGGCCCGCAAGCGTGGTCAGTGGCATGAAGCCATCAACTACTACATTCAGGCCATCGACCTTGACCCCGACAGTCCTGCCGTCGAAGCCAAGCGTATGCTCGACGATATCCTTGAATTTTATTGTAAAGATATGTATAACCCATGATGAAGAAAATCTTACTTGGTGTGATGGCCCTGATGATGGGTTGTCTTACCGTAACGGCTCAGAAGAGCATTGTGATCCTTTACGAGAACGACGTGCATTGCGGCATCGACGGCTATACGAAGATGGCCGGACTGCGCGATGCCATCAACCGCACGGATACGGCCTATGCTGTTGCTGTCTGCGTGGGAGATTTCCTGCAGGGCAACACTACGGGCGCCATCTCCAAAGGCCAGTATATTGCCGACATCATGCGCCTCATGGACTATCACGCCCTCACGCTGGGCAACCATGAGTTCGATTACGGTGTGCCACGCATGAGGGCATTGCTGGAACAGGTGGGAACGCCTGTGGTCTGTGCCAACTTCTATGAGGCTGGCGATCCCAATCCCGTCTACGCCCCCTACGTCATCCATCAGTATGGCGACAAGAAGGTGGCCTTCGTCGGAGCCTGCACGCCTGAGACAATGATTCTTGAGGGCTACTCGTTCTACGACACCAACGGCATCCTGCTCTACGACCTGAAGCCGAAGACCTTCTACGAACTCATCCAGCAGGCCGTCGACGCTGCCCGCAAGGAGGGGGCCGACTATGTCGTGCTGCTCTCGCATGTGGGTGAGACACCACAGTCGATGGGATTCAGTTCGCACCGTCTGGTGAACAACACGCGTGGTATCGATGTCGTGCTCGATGGTCATTCGCATGAGATTTTCGAGGGTGTGATGGTCAAGAACCTCGATGGCAAGGAGATTGCCGTCACGCAGACAGGTACTCAGTTCGCCAATGTCGGCAAGCTGCTTATCACGCCTGACGGACGCCTGACGACGCACCTCATCAAGGCCAAGGACATCCCCTACGAGAATGCCGCAGTCACAGCCGCCATCGACAGCGTCCATCAGATGGTGAAGGCTGTCACCTCAGAGGTCATTGCCCACAGCGACTATCGTCTGGTGGTGAGCGACGAGAATGCCCGTTGGATCGTGCGTGGACAGGAAACGAACGCTGGTGACCTCGTGGCTGACGCTTACCGTTATGCCATGAAGGCCGACATCGGCTTTGAGAATGGTGGTGGCATCCGCAATGACATTATGGCTGGCGACATCACCTATGGCGACGTCATCGGCATGCTGCCCTACGACAACACCCTGCGACGGATCATGGTGACTGCCGAACAGCTGCAGACAATGCTCACCCGCTGCACAGCTCTTGTGCCTGTGCTCGACGGAAACTTCCCACAATGTTCAGGCCTCCGCTTCACCGTTCATAGCAAGAGCCACACCGTCAGCGACATCGAGATTCTGCAGGAAGACGGCACATACAAGCCCATCGATATGCAGCGCACATATAGCGTCGCTCTCACGAGCTACAACCACGATGCAGGCGGGTTCTTCGACTGTTTCAAGAAGTGCGTCGTGCTTGAGGAAAGCACTATGCGCTATTATGAGGCCCTCTCAAACTATCTGCGCATTGCCCTCAACGGCACCACAGGCTCAGCCTATGCCCAGCCCCAAGGCCGCATCCGCATCGTTGAAGACTAATCTCACAATGGGGACTGTCCCTTTTGTGAGAATTTATCGGCTGATTCACTACAAGCCCGTCGGATTTCCGATGGGCTTTGTTTTGATAAATTACTTTACAAAATCTTTATCGTTCCTCTTTCCTCGAAGAAACAAGGCAGTAAACCGGGACTTTCCCCAGTCTAAACCTCCACTTTCCCCTAAGGAAACTCCCACTTTCCTTAGCCCAAACTCCGAGCCTTCATAAGCCTTTGATTGTCAGATATATACGATTTTGCTAAGAATCGATTTATGTGTACTGAAATTTGTTTACATAACGCATATCTTGTCCGTTACAGTTACAGTTGTGACAGTTAAAAATCTGACAATTATGACCGCTCGGCTTTGCCGCTTGCTACCGTAGGGACGCAAGAAATGACAGTTATGTTTTTGGCACCCCAAACCAGTGGTCATTACGCATTACATTGCAATGATCCATATTTTTGAAAATATGAGAAAATAGTCATAT
>JAFRQC010000116.1 GCA_017428805.1 Prevotella sp.
TGATAAATGATAAATGATAAATGATAAACCTATCATCCGCATCCATCTACAACCTCTACTTCCGTTATTAGACTTCACTACCCTCACCATCTTTATCATTCATCATTTATCATTCATCATTTAGCGAAGCGCAATATAATTCACGATCCACTCTCCTACCTCACGGGTACCGTACTTGGCACCGCCTTCCACCTGAATCTCCGGCGTACGGACATTGGCATCGAGCGAGGCATTGACGGCATCACGCACAAGAGCCCCCTCCTTCTCCAGTCCGAAGTGCTCAAGCAGCATCGCAGCAGAGAGGATCTGTGCCAAAGGGTTGGCGATGTTCTGTCCTGCTGCCTGCGGCCACGAACCGTGAACGGGCTCAAAGAGCGGCGTATGCTCACCTAATGACGACGACGGCTGCAGGCCCATAGAACCCGTGATGCACGAGGTCTCGTCGGTGAGGATGTCGCCGAAGGTGTTCTCCGTCACGATGACATCAAAGAATCTGGGCTCCGTCAGCACACGCATCGAGGCATTGTCGATGAACATATAATCTGTCCTCACCTCAGGATACTCCTTCTCTATCTCCTGGGCAATCTGTCGCCACAGACGACTGGAGGCCAGCACGTTCGCCTTATCGACAACCGTCAGATGACGCTTACGTTTCATAGCCATATCAAAGCCCAGACGGACGATGCGCTCAATCTCGGGACGAGTGTAGATGTCTGTATCGTAGGCCTTGTCGTTGTCCTGGTATTTCTCGCCGAAATACATACCGCCCGTCAGTTCGCGCAGCACCACGAAATCGGCACCACGGATGAGTTCGTCTTTCAGGGGTGACTTGTGCAACAGACAGTCGAACGTGGCCACAGGACGAACGTTCGCAAACAGTCCGAGCTTCTTACGCATCGCCAGCAGACCTGTCTCAGGACGGATCTTCGCCGTCGGGTCGAGGTCGTACTTCAGGTCTCCCACAGCGGCAAACAACACGGCATCGGCCTTCATACACTCCTCGTGGGTGCTGTCGGGATAGGGATCGCCACAGACATCGATGGCGTGGGCGCCACAAATGGCCTCCTCGTATTCAAACTCGTGTCCGCACTTCTTAGCCACAGCGTTGAGCACAGCCACACCTTGTTTCATAATCTCCGGTCCGATACCATCGCCCGCGAGAATCGCAATCTTTAACTTCATACTTAAATTATTTCTTTTTGTTCATTTTCAAAGATGTTCAGCATCTTAAACGTAGCCTTGATGGCAGCCTCCGTCTGGTCGGCATCGAGGCCGCGGGTACGGAGGATCTTGCCGTTGTCATTCCACGTGATGACCGTCTGCACAAGAGCATCGGTACGACCACCCGGCGGGATGGTGACGGCATAGTTCTCGAGGATGGGGAACGTGCGGTTCAGGTACTTCTTATAGATATACCGCAACGATTTCACGAAGGCGTCATACTGACCGTCGCCCGTTGCCGAAGCCTCATACGCCTGACCGTTGATCTCCACCTTGATGTTCGCGCCTGGCTTCAGGCCATAGGCCGTAGATACCACATAACTCACCAGCTTCACCTTGTCCTCCGGGGCATCGTGCTTCAGCACATCGCTCACGATGAAGGGCAGGTCATCTTTGGTCACACGTTCCTTCTTGTCACCTAGTTCGGTGATGCGTTGCGTCACGCGGCGCGTCTGCTCTGGGGTGAGTTCCAAGCCGAGTTCCTCCAGGTTCTTGGCGATGTTCGCCTTGCCGCTGTTCTTTCCCAGGTCGTACTCCCGCCGACGTCCGAAGCGCTCCGGCACGAGGGCGTTCTGATAGAGTCCGTTCTTCTTGTCGCCGTCGGCATGGACACCCGCCACCTGCGTAAAGACATTGTCGCCGATAATGGGTTGGTTCGGGGCAACAGCGATACCGCTATAGCTCTCCACCAGACGGGAGATATCGTTGAGTTTGTCCTCGCGGATATTCGTCTTGGCATTGAACTGATCCTTCAGGATTACCTGCACACTCGACAACGGGGCATTGCCGCAGCGCTCCCCCAGACCGTTCACCGTCACATGCAGTCCCTTCGCACCACTCAGGGCTGCGGCGAGAGAATTCGACACAGCGAGGTCGTAGTCGTTGTGGGCGTGGAAGTCAAAGTGCGTATCAGGATAGCGCTTCATCATCTTCCGGAAGTACTCGATACATTGCAGGGGATTCATGATACCCAGCGTGTCGGGCAGCATAAACCGCCGGATGCCGATGTCGCAGAGGGCATCCATCACCTGATAGACATAGAACGGTGAATTCTTCATTCCGTTCGACCAGTCCTCAAGGTAGAGGTTCACGATCATCTGTTTCTTACGGGCGTACTTCACCGCCTCGACGATGTCCTTGATATGCTCCTCGGGTGTCTTCTTCAACTGCTCCTGACAATGGCGCAGAGAACCTTTCGCCAGGAGGTTCACGGTCTTGCCTCCGCAGGAGTCGATCCAGTCGATACTCTGTCCGCCGTCGATGAATCCGAGCACCTCCACCCTGTTGAGCATATCCACCTTCGCGGCATAGCGGCAGATCATACTCACGGCTTCCCGCTCACCTTCCGACACCTTTGCCGAGGCGACTTCGATACGATCCACATTCAGGTCACCGAGCAGCATACGGGCGATGATCAGTTTCTCGTGCGGCAGAAAACTCACGCCGCTGGTCTGCTCACCGTCGCGCAACGTGGAGTCCATAATCTCCACAAACGGCTGCAGGCGCTTGTATTGTCCTACTTGTTCAGCTGTTCCCATAGTTCTGTTTTGTTTTGATTCTCCATCAGGAAGTCAATGTCGTCGAGACCGTTCATCAGACAATGTTTCTTATAGCCGTTGATGTCAAAGTGCTCGCTGCGGCCTGTAGACTTATTGGTAACGGTCTGATTAGGCAGATCGACGGTCACCGGTGTCTGAGGGTCTTCCCGGATGCTCTGGAACAGCTCTGCGAGGAAGTCCTCACTCACCTGTACGGGCAGCACGAAATTGTTCAGTTCATTATTCTTGTGGATATCGGCGAAGAAGCTGCTGATGACCACGCGGAAGCCGTAGCCTGCGATGGCCCAGGCAGCATGCTCACGACTCGATCCCGAGCCGAAGTTCTTGCCAGCTACGAGGATGCAGCCCCCATAGGTCGGATCATTGAGCACGAAGTCTTTATTCACCGTGCCGTCGGGCTGATACCGCCAGTCGCGGAACAGATTATCACCGAAAAATTTCTCTTCTCTCGTCGTTGCTTTCAGGAAGCGTGCGGGTATGATCTGGTCTGTGTCCACATTCTCCAGCGGCAGTGGCACACAGGTACTCGTTATTACGTCAAACTTTTGTTTCATATTCTTTTCATTTTGGCACGGATTACACGGATTCACACGGCTTTATTTAATTATCCAACAGCCGTGTCTCTAAAAGAGCTGTGTTAATCCGTGCCATATTAATTACAATAGAGTTCTTGGGTCAGTGATTACGCCTGTGACGGCAGCTGCGGCAGCCGTGAGCGGCGAAGCCAGAATGGTGCGGGCACCGGGACCCTGCCGACCTTCAAAGTTACGGTTAGAGGTAGAGACGCTGAGTTTCCCGGCGGGAATCTTATCGTCGTTCATCGCCAGACAGGCCGAGCAGCCGGGCTGACGGATCTCGAAGCCCGCAGCCTCCAGCACCTTGTCGAGACCTTCCTCGCGGATCTGCTTGTCCACAGCCCACGAACCGGGCACGAGCCACGCCACCACGTCCTTAGCCTTCTGCCTGCCCTTTACCAGAGAGGCAAAGGCCCGGAAGTCTTCGATACGGCCGTTCGTACAGGCTCCAAGGAATACATAGTCCACCTTCGTACCCGTCAACTTCTGCCCGGCCTCGAATCCCATATACTCCAACGCCTTCATGAAACTCTGTTCAGGCGATTTAGCCGCTAAACCATTGGCAGGAATGGCCTCCGTAATCCCGATGCCCATTCCAGGATTGGTTCCATAAGTGATTCGCGGTTCAATATCTTCAGCATTGAAAACCAGTTCCTTATCAAACACGGCGTCGTCACCGCTCTTCAACGTCTTCCAATAATTGACAGCCTTCTCCCAGTCTTCTCCCTTCGGGGCATACTCGCGGCCTTTCAGATACTCAAACGTCGTCTCGTCAGGAGCCACGAAACCGCCTCTGGCACCCATCTCTATCGAGAGGTTACAGAGCGTCAGACGGCCTTCCATCGACATCTCGCGCACCACGTCACCCGCATACTCCACGAAGTACCCCGTAGCCCCGGAAGTCGTCAGCTGCGCCATCAGATAGAGCGCCACGTCCTTCGCCGTCACGCCCTTCCCCAGCCTGCCGTTGATGGAGATCCGCATCGACTTCGGCTTCTGCTGGAGGATGCATTGCGAGGCCATCACCATCTCCACCTCCGAGGTTCCGATGCCGAAAGCCACAGCTCCCATCGCTCCGTGCGTCGAGGTATGCGAGTCGCCGCAGACGATGGTCATACCTGGCAGACTCAGGCCCTTCTCAGGCCCCACGACGTGGATGATACCGTTGTCCTTCGAGAACATCCCGAAATGCGTCAGTCCGAACTCAGCGGCATTTCGCGCCAGCGCATCCACCTGTTTCTTTCCCACGGCATCGGCTATCGGTTTGTCCTGATCGTGCGTGGGTGTGTTATGGTCGGGCATACAGAATATCTGCTTCGGACGGAAACACTTCAGTCCCCTCGCCCTCAGGCCGTCGAAGGCCTGCGGCGTCGTCACCTCGTGACAGTACAGCCTGTCGATATACAGTTGCGTCGGCCCGTCCTTCACCTCTTGCACCACGTGCCTGTCCCAGATTTTATCAAACAATGTATTCATTAATCTTCCTTCTTAAACTTATTAATACAATCGATATACGCCTCTACGCTGGCCGTGACGATGTCGGTGTTCGCACCGAAACCGTAATACAGCGAGCCATCGTACTCCACCTGCATATGTACCTTACCCACGTCGTCAGAGCCCTTCGAGATGGCTTGGATGGTGAACTCCTTCAGCGTCATCTGCTTCATGATGATTTTCTTCAGCGCCTTGATGGCAGCATCCACAGGACCGTTTCCGCTGGCGGCTGCCTCAAACTTCTGGCCGCTGATGTCGAGACCTATCGAGGCCACGCTGCGCACACCCTTACCCGTGGTAACCTGCAGGAAGTCGAGTCTCACGGCGTGCTGTTCGGCCATGTCGGCACCGGCGAGCATCAGCACGTCGG
>JAFRQC010000117.1 GCA_017428805.1 Prevotella sp.
TCTGCTCCTGAGCTGCCTGCAGGCCTGCCGAGAGGGGGTCGCCTCCGCTCATCCATGCAAACAGGGCTGCGATGATTACTGCACCGATACCACCACCGGCGACTGCTTTTCCGCTAATTCCGCGGCGGTCTTCCACGTTGGAACTTTCTCTTCTTCCGTCTAATTTCATAATGCTTTAAGTTTAAGTGAATATAATTTTTGAATTATTTAATTTTCTAATTTTATAATTTTTGAATTTTCCTCATCTCACTGTCATGTGGAAACAGCCCTGCTTCACCTCATATTTGATGTAGCAGCGATCCTGTTCGCGCAGGTCGCGTAGCACCTCAGAGAGCACCCATTTCAGCGTGTCGTTGCGCACCTCACGGCGACGGGGGCCGTCGGGGTTCTCGACCGTCTTGTAGCGGTTGTAGCAGATGTCGAAGGTGGTGCCGTAGAGATGGCAGGAGTTCTCTGTCGCATTGCCGTTGCGCCGACGGAGCTTTGCCACGTCCTCCTGGGAACGGAGCACGCTGGTGACGATGATCTTATGGAGGGGCACGCCCTTGACGTAGAGGCTGTCGAAGAAGGCCTGGCCGATGTCCTGCAGCAGGACGGCGGCACGGGGCACGAGATAGGGAATGCTCGAGTAGAGCGGATCGACGTGGTAATAGGGATTCGCACCGACATAGACGAGTTCGCGTTTGCGCGACTCGGCATCCTCACGGTTCGCCACGGGTGTGACTCCCCAGCGGTTGGCTGCCGTCAGTTGGAGGCCGTTAGTGTCGGGAAAGGCCACAGCGTAGTTGGGCACGGAACGAATCTTATGATATTTACGATTTTCGGATTGACGATTTCCGATTTTGGGCTGCGCCAAAGTGTTCTCACTCCTCACGCCGGCCTCCACAGTCCTCGCCGCAGCTACCTGGGGGAAGGCCCACCGGATGCACGCAAGGAGCAAAACGACGGTCAGAAATCCTAATAAATATGTCTTTTTTGTTAATCTCATGAATAATTTTCTCATTTCGGGCACAAAGTTACAAACTTTTTTGTAATTTTGCAACCAAATTATAATTTTGTTTTAAGATTGACCGAGAAACATATCGTATTAGAGGATATAGACCCCGTAACGTTCTACGGAGTTGGTAACGTACATCTGCAGATGTTGCGCTCTCTGTATCCGAAGTTGCGGGTGGTGGCCCGTGATAATGTCATACGTGTGCTGGGCGACGAGGAGCAGATGGCCGCCTTCGAAGAGACGGCCGAGAAAATCCGCCAGCACGTGCTGCAGTTCAACGCCCTGAAGGACGAGGACATCCTCGACATCGTGAAGGGAAAGCAGCGCAACGAGATGCCTGAAGACATGGTGTGCTACTCGATGTCGGGGCGTGCCATCAAGGCGCGCACGAAAAACCAGCAGCGGCTGATCGAGGCATATAAGGAGAACGACATGGTGTTTGCCGTCGGCCCGGCGGGCACGGGCAAGACCTACCTCTCGATAGCCCTCGCCGTGAAGGCGCTGAAAGAGAAGTCGGCGAAGAAGATCATCCTCTCCCGCCCTGCCGTGGAGGCCGGCGAAAAGCTGGGATTCCTGCCGGGCGACATGAAGGACAAGATAGACCCCTACCTGCAGCCGCTCTACGACGCGCTGGAGGACATGCTGCCCCAGGTGAAGCTGCAGGACATGATGGAGAAGCACGTGATACAGATAGCGCCGCTGGCCTTCATGCGCGGACGGACGCTGTCTGACGCGGTGGTGATCCTCGACGAGGCACAGAACACGACGCCCGCCCAGATCCGCATGTTCCTGACCCGCATGGGATGGAACACGAAGATGATCATCACGGGCGACATGACGCAAATAGATCTGCCCGCGAAGGCGAAGAGCGGACTCATCGAGGCCCTACATATATTAAATAAGGTGGAGGGCATCGGCATCGTGAATCTCGACCGCTCGGACATCGTGAGGCACAAACTGGTAACGAGAATAGTAAACGCATACGAAGAATATGATCAAAGCATTAACAAAGACGGACTTTAAGTTCGAAGGACAAAAGAGTGTTTATCACGGGAAGGTCCGTGATGTGTACAACATCAACGACAAGCTGATGGTGATGGTGGCTACCGACCGCATCTCGGCGTTCGACGTCGTGCTGCCGAAGGGCATCCCCTTCAAGGGACAGGTGCTGAACCAGATAGCCGCCAAGTTCCTGGACGCCACAACGGACATCTGTCCGAACTGGAAGCTGGCCACGCCCGACCCGATGGTGACCGTCGGTCTGAAGTGCGAGGGTTTCCGCGTGGAGATGATCATCAGGAGCATCCTCACGGGATCGGCCTGGAGAGAGTACAAGAACGGCTGCCGTGAACTCTGCGGCGTGAAGCTGCCCGACGGTATGAAGGAGAACGAGCGGTTCCCCGAGCCCATCATCACCCCGACGACGAAGGCCGACGAGGGTCACGACATGAACATCTCGAAGGAAGAGATCATCGCCCAGGGACTGGTGTCGGCAGAGGACTATGCCGTGATGGAGGACTACACGCGTAAGATCTTCCAGCGCGGACAGGAGATCGCCGCCAAGCGCGGACTGATCCTCGTGGACACGAAGTATGAGTTCGGAAAGCGCGACGGCAAGGTGTATCTCATCGACGAGATCCACACGCCCGACTCCAGCCGCTATTTCTATGCCGAGGGCTACGAGGAGAAGCTGGCCAAGGGCGAGCCCCAGCGACAGCTCTCGAAGGAGTTCGTGCGCCAGTGGCTCATTGAGCACAACTTCATGAACGAGCCCGGTCAGGTGATGCCAGAGATCACGGACGAATACGCTGAGAGTGTCAGCGAACGCTATATCGAACTCTACGAGCATATCGTGGGTGAGCGCTTCGAGCGTGAGACCAGCGATGACGATTTAGCCACACGTATCGAGAAGAACGTCAGCTCGTGGCTGAAAGCCTTTGAGAAAAGGTAATCATAAAGTTCAAAGCTCAAAGTTCAAAGCTCAAAGTATGTACGGGCAGGAGGTGATCAAGCCCTATGGCGAGGGCGAGAAGGCGAAGCAGGTGGAGGAGATGTTCGACAACATCGCTCCATCCTACGACAAGCTGAACCACCGTCTGTCGTGGAACATCGACAAGGGCTGGCGACGGAAGGCCATCCGACAGCTGGCACCCTTCGAACCCCAGACCCTGCTCGACATCGCCACCGGAACCGGCGACTTTGCCATCTTAGCCGCTGAGATGCTCCGCCCGCAGAAGCTTGTGGGAGCGGACATCAGCGAGGGGATGATGGAGATAGGCAGGAAGAAAGTGCGGGAGAAGGGACTGCAGGACATCATCTCCTTCGCCAAGGAGGACTGCCTGCACTTGAGTTATCAGGACGAGACCTTCGACGCCGTCACCGCCGCCTTCGGCATCCGCAACTTCGCCGACCTCGACAGCGGCCTGCAAGAGATGCAGCGCGTGCTGAGAAAAGGCGGACACCTGAGCATCGTCGAACTGACCTCACCCGTCAGTTTCCCGATGAAACAGCTCTTCCATGTGTACAGCCACACGGTGCTGCCTGTCTACGGACGGCTCATCTCGAAGGACACCAGCGCCTACAGCTATCTGACGAAGACCATCGAGGCGTTCCCGCAGGGGGAGCAGATGGTGGAGATCCTTCACAAGGCCGGATTCAGCGAGGCCAGCTTCAAGCGCCTCACCTTCGGCATCTGTACAATGTATTTCGCGAGGAAATAAACATAGTAAATCACTAAATCGTAAATCAGAAGATGGACAGGTATGGTTTAATCGGTTACCCTTTGGGGCACTCATTCTCCATCAGCTACTTCAACCAGAAGTTTGCTGACGAGAAGATCAATGCCAAGTATGAGAACTATGAAATCTCAGACATCGATCAGTTGCCAGAGATTCTTGACAAGTTTCCAGACCTGCGCGGGCTGAACGTCACCATCCCCTACAAGGAAAAGGTGATCCCGTTTCTCGACTCCCTCTCGCCTGAGGCCAGGGCCATCGGAGCCGTGAACGTCATCCGCGTCAAGCACGAGGGGAACAACACCATCCTGAAGGGATATAACAGCGACGTCATCGGCTTCACGCAGAGCATCGAACCCATGCTCGACAAGAAATGGCACAAGAAGGCGCTCATCCTGGGAACGGGCGGCGCATCGAAGGCCATCAACTACGGACTGAAGTCGCTGGGCATCGAACCCGTCTTCGTCAGCCGGTACGAGCGTCCCGGCACCATCCAGTACGACAAGATAACGCCGGAGGTGGTGAAGGAGTACAACGTCATCGTGAACTGTACGCCCTTAGGTATGTATCCCCATACGGAAGAGTGTCCGCAGCTGCCCTATGAGGCGATGGACAACCATACTATCCTCTACGACCTGATCTACAATCCCGACCAGACGCTCTTTATGCGAAAGGGTGC
>JAFRQC010000121.1 GCA_017428805.1 Prevotella sp.
AAGTATTGATGTAAACCCTATTTATGACTAACGTAAAGTCGAGTCAACGTAAATTAACAATAAGTTTAACCCGGGTCAACCCTTATCATGAGTAAGACTCCAAGTAGTCAACAAAAATCGTTAAACTACAGGAAACCGATGCTGAATGCCGTACAAACCGTTCTTTGACTTCAGTCAACGCATTGTTTGACTGGAGTCGAAAAACCATTTGACTGGAGTCAACGAATCAGTTGACATAATGTCAACAAGTACGACAGTTTGGAATTCGACGAAAAATGTTGTATCTTTGCACTTGTGTTCATTGACAGTTTGATGATACTATGGACAGGGGTGACAGAAGTGACAGTACTTTTCCTAAAAATCTCGCGCGTACCGCGAACACATAGGCGCGTATTTATACTGTACCTGCGGTACGCGCGAAAAAAGTTACATTTTTACTGTCACTACTGTCACCACTGTCCAATAAAAATGGGAGATTTTGTTGTCTGATTCAAATATATTGCGTACCTTTGCACGCTGAATCATAAACTCTAAATTATAATCATAATGAAAAAGATCATGATGGTCAGTCTGATGCTGACAATCGCCATGGCCTTAGAGGCACAAGTGAAAGTAGCCCCGAAAATGGAGAAGGGCACAGTAAAAACGTATGTAGCAGAAGCCACGATCACGCTTCCCGGACAGGGCGACGTGAAGGTGACGGCAGACTCGAAGTATGCCATCACCGACGCCAAAGCCGACAGTTATGTGCTCGAGATGGTGAGTACGGACGTGAAGACGGAGTGCGAGCCGGGCAACATCGCCGGTAAGCTGGTGGCTGCTGCCCAGGAGATGATGAAGGACGCCGTGGTGCGTGCTACCCTCGACAAGGACGGCCGCATCCAAAACATCCTAAACGGTGACGAGGTGAAGGCGAGAGTCGATAAGCAGGCCGACGCCTTCATCGACCAGATGTTGGCGGACGTGCCCCAGCTGGCAGGAGTCGTTTCCAAGGACGCCCTGAAGCAGCAGGTGTCACAGGCGCTCACCGTCGAGGGCCTCGTACAGACCTTGCAGCAGGCCACATCGCCTCTGGCACTCAACGGCAAGACCATCGCCTCGGGCAGTCAGGAGGAGTTCATCAGCCAGGAGGGTCTCAAGATGAAGCGCATGTATTTCGTCAACGGCAAGACCATCATCGCCAACTCGGTGATGAACATGACGGAGGACGAGATGAAGCAGACGATCATCAAACAGGTGGAGAAGAGCGCCCCTGATCAGGCCCAGATGATCAAGGACAACATCGACCAGCTGATGTCAACCGGTATGCTGAAGATGGACCACAAGGAGACCGCCACGTATGAGCTGCAGGACGACGGCTGGGTGAAGAGCATCGTGGTCGATTCCACCACCGAGACAATGGGACAGACGGTGGTGTCGAAAAGCATCGTCACGCTAAAATAGTTACAAATATTTGGTGGGAAATAAAAAATAATGTACCTTTGCAGCGTCAAAAGACAAAAACTGTTATAATACGATATGAAGAAAATTATCTTAATGACGCTGTCCGTCATGTTCATGGGAGCCGTTGGCCATGCCAAGGTGAACGGAACGGATGACGGATCGAAGGCTCCCGACGGAGTGGAGGCTGTCGATTTAGGACTGAGTGTGAAGTGGGCCAACATGAATGTGGGTGCAAAGAAGGAATCCGGCTTCGGCACGTACTTCGCATGGGGCGAGACCAAACCGAAGGAGTACTACTCGTGGGGCACCTATGCGTGGAGCAAGGGGGATACCAACTTCCTGATGAAATATTCTGTGAACGACAAGATGATCAGGCTGCTTCTCACCGACGATGCTGCCCGCCTCAACTGGGGCGGCAATTGGCGCATGCCCACCGTGGAGGAGTACGATGAGTTGGTGGACCCTGCCAAATGCACCTGGGAATGGACTACGAAGGACGGCGTCAACGGCTATAAGGTTACCGGCAAGAAGACGGGCAACTCCATCTTCCTGCCCATCACGGGGTTCCGATTCTATTCTGAAGTCCAGTTCCGCGCCATCAAAGGTGTCTACTGGACATCAACCCTCTATTCAGGCAATCCCTTCAAGGCCTGGTGTCTGGAATTCGACTTCTCGGATTACAAAGTGGACTTCGGCAACCTCTCCAGCAATCGCTTCAGCGGTCGCTGCATCCGTGCCGTCCAATAACATCGACAATACTAATCAACCAACAAAAGACATAGATAAAATGAAGAAAATCAGAGCCGCCGTCGTAGGTTACGGCAACATCGGAAAGTATGCTCTGGAGGCACTGGAGACAGCCCCCGACATGGAAGTGGCAGGCATCGTGCGCCGCAATGGTGCAGAGAACAAGCCCGCAGAACTGGCACAGTATGACGTGGTGAAGGACATCCGCGAACTGAAGGATGTCGATGTGGCCATCCTCGCCACCCCCACCCGCTCGTGCGAGGAGTATGCCAACATGATCCTGCCCTTAGGCATCAACACCGTCGACTCGTTCGACATCCACACGAACATCCGTGGCTATCGTGAGCGACTGATGAAACTGAACCAGGAGACGAACACCGTCAGCGTGATTGCTGCCGGCTGGGACCCGGGCTCTGACTCCATCGTCCGTACGCTTATGCAGAGCCTCGCTCCGAAGGGTCTCTCGTACACGAACTTCGGTCCGGGTATGTCGATGGGCCACAGCGTGTGCGTACGCAGTAAGAAGGGCGTGAAGAACGCGCTGAGCATGACGATCCCCCTGGGTGAGGGCATCCACCGCCGTATGGTGTATGTGGAGCTGGAAGAGGGTGCCAAGTTGGAGGACGTGACGAAGGACATCAAGGCCGATCCGTATTTCGCCTCCGACGAGACACATGTGTTCCAGGTGGAGAGCGTAGATGATGTGCGCGACATGGGTCACGGCGTGAACCTCGTGCGCAAGGGTGTCAGCGGCAAGACGCAGAACCAGCGCCTGGAGTTCAATATGAGCATCAACAACCCCGCCCTGACAGGTCAGGTGCTGGTCAACGTGGCCCGTGCCTCGATGCGTCTGCAGCCCGGCTGCTACACGATGGTCGAGATTCCCGTCATCGACATGCTCCCCGGTGACCGTGCCGATCTGATCGAGCATCTGGTATGAATTTAGCGATTTTTGTATCTGGGAGCGGGACGAACTGCGAGAACCTGATTAAATATTTTAAGGACTCGGAGGTGGTGAATATCGCCCTGGTGGTCAGCAATAAGCCCGATGCCTATGCCCTTGTGAGGGCTGAGCGGTTAGGAGTGCCGACGGCTGTGACGCCCAAGGCCGAGCTGAACAACCCGGAAGTGATGATGCCGCTGCTCAGGAAATACGACATCGGCTTCATCGTCCTGGCAGGATGGCTGCCACTGATACCGAACTTCCTCATCGACGCCTATCCGCATAAGATCATCAACATCCACCCTGCCCTGCTGCCGAAGTACGGTGGCAAAGGTATGTGGGGACATCATGTGCATGAGGCCGTGAAGGCTGCGGGAGAGACGGAGACGGGTATGACCGTTCATTGGGTGACGCCCGTATGCGATGCGGGAGAGATCATCGCCCAGTACCGCGTGGCCCTCTCACCCGACGATACGGTGGATGACATCGCGGAGAAGGAACATCAACTCGAAATGGAATACTTCCCCAAGGTCGTGGAAGACATTATTAAAAACGCTGCGGAGAATTAATCCGCAGCGTTTTTTAATATCTCTGACAAAGTAGGATGGATATGGACCATGTCGGCCAGTTCGTCGATAGTGGTATGCTTGCACATCAGGACGGAGACCTCCTGAACGATGTCGGCGGAATGAGCGCCGTAGGCGTGACAGCCGAGAATGAGGCCGTTCAGACCACCCCGCCCTTCGGGCACCCCTCCTCGCTCGGCTTTGCCGCTTTGCCCTGCAAAGAACTCAGGAGGGGAAATGAATAGTTTCAGCATTCCTTCGGTCGCGTTCATGGCGAGGGCCTTGCCGTTGGCGCGCCAGAAGGACTTCTTGCAGACATATGGGATGCCCTGTTCCTTAAGTTGATCCTCCGTGGGGCCTACGCAGGCAGCCTCGGGTTCTGTGAAGATGGCGGCAGGCATAATGTCGAAACGAATATGGTCCTTCTTACCGAGAATACGATTCACAACATGGACAGCCTGCATCTCTGCGGCGTGGGCAAGCATCTGACGACCGTTGACATCGCCAATCGCAAAGACTTTGGGCTTTGTGATTACCTCAAAGTCATCATTGACGGGGATGGCACCATTAGGAGCGAGATCCACGCCTATCGCCTCAAGACCTAAGCCCTCGGTACGGGGCTTGCGACCCGTGGCCATGAGGACGACATCGGCATCGAGATCAGCGATATCCTCTACGGCCGTCTTCATCTTGAAGGTGATGCCCTGCTTCTCCAAGTATTTGCGCAGACGTTTGGCGATGTCGCTGTCGAGGGCAGGCAGACACTCCTTCAGGTATTCGATGACCGTCACCTCAGAACCGAAACGATGGAAGACACTCGCAAACTCCATACCGATGACACCGGCACCGATGATGGCGAGGCGCTTGGGCAGCGTGTCGAGTTGGAGGAGCCCTGTGGAATCAACCACACGGGGATCATCCTTACCCTTGATGGGCAACCATTTCGTCTCAGAACCCGTGGCAATGATGATAGGGACCTCCCCCAACGCCTCCTTTAAGAGGGGAGTCGTGGCAAACGAGGCGTTTTCACGGATGAGGGTGATGTTGGGGTGAGAAAGGATGCCCTCTACCCCTGCACGGAGCTGAGGAACGACCTGAGCCATACGCTCACGGGCCTCTTCGAAGGTCTCGGAATGGACATAGGTCTTCGTGGGGATACAGCCGACATTGAGACAGGTGCCTCCGACGTCGGAGCCCTCGAAGATCGTGACCTTCAGGCCTTGCTTGGCGGCATATTCAGCAGCACGATACCCACCAGGGCCTGCGCCAATGATAATAAGATCAGTTGTTGTCATTGAGCATTTGTTTATACGTTGTGACGGGATGCTTCGCGGCGAGGACATCATCGACACGACCGATAGGTGTCGTATGGGGAGCGGACTTCACCATCTCCGGATCGGTCTTCGCCTCCTCGGCAATCTGACGCATCACGGCGATGAAACCGTCGAGCGTCTCCTTCGACTCGTTCTCCGTCGGCTCGATCATCAGCGACTCGTGGAAGAGCAAGGGGAAGTAGATGGTGGGCGCATGATAGCCGTAGTCGAGCAGACGCTTCGCCACATCCATCGTAGTGACTCCCGTTGACTTGTCCTTCAAGCCGTCGAACACGAACTCATGACAGCAGGTCGTGTCGATGGGTAACTCATAGACATCCTTCAGCGACTCCTTGATATAGTTCGCATTGAGCGTGGCTAACGGTCCCACCTCTTTAATATGCTCACGGCCCAGCGAGAGGATATAGGCATAGGCCCGCATCATCACGGCGAAGTTGCCATTGTAGGGCGACACGTTGGGGAAGAACTCCTGCAATCCCTCACGCACACCGACAGGACCGCTGCCGGGACCACCACCGCCATGAGGCGTAGAGAAGGTCTTATGGAGGTTGATGTGCATCACGTCGAAGCCCATATCACCAGGACGACAGGCACCGAGCATGGGGTTCAGGTTCGCGCCGTCGTAGTACATCAGACCGCCACAGTCGTGGATGAGTTCCGCAATCTCAGGGATGCTCGTCTCGAAGAGGCCGAGAGTATTGGGATTGGTCATCATCATGGCGGCAATCTCATTTCCCTGCTCAGCGACGATGCGCTTCAGGTCATCGACATCGACCGTACCGTCTGCCTTCGACTTCACCTCGATGATCTCCAGTCCGCAGACAGCCGCCGAAGCGGGGTTCGTGCCGTGGGCAGAGTCGGGCACAATCACTTTCTTGCGCTGCAGGTCATCGTGTGAGCGATGATAGTTGTCGATGGTCATCAGACCTGTCAGTTCGCCGTGGGCTCCGGCATAGGGCTTGAAGGTGAAGTGGTCCAGTCCTGTGAGGGCACAGAGCGACTTCTCCAAGAGGATCACCAGCGCCCTGGCACCCACCACCGTATGCTCCGGCTGCAAGGGGTGCAGGTTCTGGAACTGCGGCAGGGCAGCCATCTCCTCGTTGATCTTCGGATTGTACTTCATCGTACAGGAGCCGAGGGGATAGAAGCCCGTATCGACACCAAAGTTATTATTTGAGAGGTTCGTGTAGTGGCGCACCACCGTCAGCTCGTCGCATTCAGGCAAAACGGCCTCCTCGGCACGACACAACTCCTGGGGAATCTCGTAATCGCCGAAATTGTTCCTTGGCAGACTGTAACCTCTGCGACCTTCCTTCGAGAGTTCGAAGATTAAATTACCGTATAATCGATTATTCATTTCGTTATTCTTTTTTTGGCACGGATTCCACGGATTAACACGGCCTGTTATTTTGAGCCGTGACTCTCGAAGAGAGCCGTGTAATCCGTGCCTATATTAATTTCACGAGGTTGTCTATTTCTTCCTTGGTGCGCTTCTCCGTGACGGCAAAGAGGAATCCCTCTTCAAACCGAAAACCTCCCATAATACCCGCCTCGATGAAGCGCTGGTAGAGGGTGTTGGTGTCACCATCGTACTTCACATAGAACTCATTGAAGAACGGCTTGTCGTATCCGAGTGAGAAACGTCCCGTCTTCAACAGTTCGTCGCAGAGGTAGTGGGCTCCGGCGTAGGACAGTTGGGCAGCCTCTTTCAGGCCCTGCTTACCCATCAGCGACATATAGACCGTCACCCAAAGCGCCATCAGGCTCTGATTGCTACAGATATTGGACGTGGCCTTCTGACGGCGGATATGCTGTTCGCGGGCCTGGAGGGTAAGTACAAAGGCACGCTGGTCGCGATTATCTTTTGTCATACCAACGATACGGCCCGGCATCTTGCGGATGAGTTTCTCCGTGCAGCACATATAGCCAACGTACGGCCCACCGAACTGCATAGGAATGCCCAAAGACTGGCCATCGCCCACAGCAATGTCAGCCCCCCACTCGCCCGGCGTCTTCAACACGGCGAGGTCTGCTGCCACGCTATCCATAATGAAGAGGGCCTTGCTGTCGTGGCAGGCATCGGCAAAACCCGTGTAGTCCTCCACGATGCCATAGACATTCGGCTGCTGTACGATGACACCAGCCACGCCTCCCTCAGCGAGACGCGCCTTCACATCGTCGAGACTCGTAACACCATCCTTGACGGGCAGCACTTCGATTTCTATACCCTGATGCAGGGCATAGGTCTTCAGCACGTCAAAGGTCAAGGGGTTCAGACAGCCCGACACCAACACCTTATTTACTTTCTTGCCTGCGGCCACCGCCATCATCATCGCCTCAGCACAGGCCGTCGTACCGTCATACATCGAGGCGTTGGAAACATCCATACCCGTCAGTTCGGCCATCATACTCTGGAACTCGAAGATATAATGCAACGTGCCCTGGGAGATCTCGGCCTGATACGGTGTGTAGGAGGTCAGGAACTCAGAACGCTGCAACAGGCTGGGAATGACGGAGGGGGTATAGTGGTCATAAACACCCATGCCGGCAAAGCAGGTCAGCTGTTTGTTTTCCTCTCCGAGTTTCTCGAAGAGCTGCCTGACCTCCATCTCGCTGGCGGCCCTCGGCAACTCGTAGTCGCCCTTGAAGCGGATGCTCTCAGGTATCTGGGCATAGAGTCCGTCGAGACTCTCTACCCCCACCTTCGCCAGCATCGCCTGCAGGTCATCACTTGTATGTGGGAAATACTTGTAGTCCATTGCTAAAATTACTTCTCACAGAATTTCTCGTAAGCCTTGGCATCCATGAGGTTGTCGAGGTCGGATTTGTCGGAGAGTTCCACTTTGATGATCCAGTTCTCATAGGCATCCTGATTGATCAGCTCGGGTTGGTCCTCAAGCGCTTCGTTGATCTCCACGACCCTTCCGCTGACGGGCGAGATCAGGTCGGAGGCAGCCTTGACGCTCTCCACGGCACCAAACTCCTCACCGGCTTCCACCTCGTCATCCACCTCGGGCATATCGACATACACCACGTTACCTAATGCGTTCTGGGCATAGTCTGTGATACCCACGAAACCAAAGTCACCTTCTACTCTTACAAATTCGTGCGACTCCGAGTAGTAGAGTCCTTCAATTACTTTACTCATTTTTTATAATTTTTATTGTAGAATTGCTTTTTTACGACCTTGCCAGGGAAGACCTTTTTGCGGATCTGGATCTGCAACTCGGTGTCGAGCTTGGCGTAGGCGGCATCGATAAGGGCCATACAGACACTCTTGTCCGAGGAGAGGGTGTGATAACCCGTGGTGACCTCGCCGACAGGTTCGCCCTCCATATTCAGGACAGTATAACCGTGACGGGGAATGGCCTTGTCGAAGAGTTCGATGCCCACAAGTTTCTTGGCAGGTCCCTCGGCCTTCTGCTTAGCGAGCGCATCCTTACCGATAAACTCTGACTTGTCAAGTTTCACGAACATACCCAATCCTGCCATAATGGGCGTTATCTCTTCCGACAGCTCGTCGCCATAGAGCGGCAGGCCCACCTCGAAACGGAGGGTATCACGGCAGCCGAGTCCACAAGCCTGAACTCCAGCGGCAATCAGTTTGTCCCAGCACTCACGGATATAGTCGTGTGAGGCATAGATCTCAAATCCGTCCTCACCGGTATAGCCTGTGCGGGAGATGACGATCGTCTCCTCAACCACCTTGCAGGTGTAGAACACCATCTCTTTACACGGAATTCTCAGCACCGTTTCGACGACATACTCCGACTCCGGTCCCTGCACAGCAATCTGGCCGTAGTAGTCCGAACGGTTCTGCAAGTCGATATCGAAACCTTCGGCCTGCTGTTGCATCCATGCCCAATCCTTGTCGATGTTAGCAGCATTGATCACGAGGAAGAAGTCGTTCTCGCCCATCTTATAAACGAGCAGGTCGTCGACCGTTCCGCCGTTCTCGTAGCACATCATACCGTAATAGATCTTCCCCACGGGTGCATTGGCAATGTCGTTGGTGAAGATATGCTGCACGTAGCGCTCAGCATCCTTGCCCTTCACCGTCACCTCTCCCATGTGACTCACATCGAAGAGTCCCACATGCTCTCTGACTGCATAATGCTCCTGGGCAATACCCACATACTGAATGGGCATCTCGAAGCCACCGAAGGGCGACATCAGGGCACCCAGCGAAACATGTTTGTCATACAAGCAGGTTCGTTTGTCTTTTTTTCCTAATTCTTGTCTAATACTCATAGATTTATTTACGATTTACGAATTTACGATTTACAATTTATTTCACCTTTTCACTCTTTCACCTTTTCACCTATTATACATATTTCCTTTTCCGTCAGAATCCTCTCTCCATGGCAGAGAGTTTCCCGGATGAGCGTCTTCACCTCGTCGAGGCTCAGCGACGTATAGTCTTTTAATAAGGTGATGCGCTGCCGCACGCTCTGGATACCTTTCTTCTCTAACTTCTCCGGACCTGGGGTGATGGCATTGAGCATATGCTCCATATTCGTGTCGTAGAGCATGGTAGAATGTACGATGCAACCCTTCGCGGTCTTCCTACAGGCCGTACCACAGAGTTTCCTCTCGCCGATCATAATATCGTTATGAGTGGTGCCCGTCGCCTCGATGCCCATCTTCCTGAGCACCAGCAGCACCATCGTCACGAAACGGTTGAAGGCAAAGCCCACATTATCTTCTCTCGTCACATACGACAGCATCAGATTGTCCTGATCGGCATACACACAGCCTCCGCCGCTCTTCCGCTGATACACCTGGATGCCGTACTCACGACAATAGTCCAAGTTCACCTCGTTCTCCACCACCTGATTGCGGCCATAGATCACGCTGGGCTCCACCTGCCACATGAACAGGTGGTCTTCGTTTAAAAGATCCGACAGATAGTCCTCCATCGCCAGATAAAACGACAGCGGACGAAACCGATCCTCAACCAGACTTACATATTTCATGGTGCAAATTTATTACTTTTTTATGTAATATCCAATCTGCAAATGTTAATCTTCCATAAGAAACTAAACTTCTATTTTACTTTTGGGCTTCTTGGGTGTCAAAGAATGTAGAAGTGTAAAAGTAACAATTATCACATAAATTCATTAACATCAAACTTTATTTTATGAAAAGACTTTTTCTTTCGCTGATGGCCTTCACAAGCCTCGCAGCAGTTGCTCAGAACCCCACGGTTCCGTCAGTAACAGAGAATGTGGTTGAAGACTTCAAGCCTGCATCAACCAACCAAGAGAACAAACAGTACCCGATGGTGAACTCTCAGCGCATGGTCCGTGCACAGATCACGGCACCTCAGGCCACTTTCGTAGGCCTTGACATCGCCGGAAAGATCTACCAGATGACCAAGGACGAGAACGGTGTCTGGACTGGCACTTCCGCTCCTCAGGACGAGGGTTTCCACTACTATCAGCTCAACATCGACGGTGCCTCCGTGCCTGATCCGGGCAGCAAGTATTATTATGGTGCCAGCCGTTGGGGAAGCGGTATCGATGTGCCCGCTGCCGACGAGGATTTTTATACGGTGAAAAACGTGCCGCAGGGATCTGTCAACGAGGTTTATTACTGGTCGACGGTTACCGAGTCGATGCGTCACGGCTTTATCTATCTGCCCGCAGAATATTATGCCAATCCTGATAAGAAGTTCCCCGTTCTCTACCTGCAGCATGGTATGGGTGAGAACGAGACGGGTTGGAGTGCCCAGGGTAAGACGGGCATCATCATGGACAACCTGATTGCCGACGGCAAGGCCGTTCCCTTCATCATCTTCATGGATAATGGTCTGAATGCCCGCCGTCCAGGTGAGCAGCCGATGGGCTTCGGTGGTCCACGTCCTGGCGGTCCTCGTCCGGAGGGCGCGCCTCAGGGTGGTCCTCGTGGTCAGCGTCCCGGTGGTCCTCAAGGAGGTCCTGGCGGTCGTCCCCGTATGGCTGGTGCCGACTTCGCCCGTATGGCCCGTCGTATGGGCGGTGCCTTCGAGGAAGTGCTCATCAAGGACATCATCCCGATGGTCGAGAAGAACTACCGTGTGATTGCCGATACCGAGCACCGTGCGATGGCTGGTCTCTCAATGGGTGGTATGCAGACTCACGGCATCACGCTCAACAACCCCACCACATTTGCCTACGTCGGTATCTTCAGCGGTGGCACCATCGGTGCTGACGAACTGACCGACGCTGCAGACTTCAAGAAGACCAACAAAGTGCTCTTCATGAGTGCTGGTGGCAGGGAGACAGGTATGGCAGAAGGTGAGAACAGCGTAGGCAAGGTGGCCGAGGATCTGAAAGCTATCGGCATCAACGCCCACAGCTACATCTCGCCCGAGACTGCCCACGAGTGGCAGACCTGGCGCCGTAGCCTCTACCAGTTCGCACAACTTCTTTTCAAGTAATAATAATAACCCCCGCCGGTCTGGCGGGGGTTATTATTTATACCGATAAGAAGCGAAGCTCAGCCTCAAGCATCTCAAGCTTGCGCATGCGATAACCGGCGGCACGGGCGATCTCAATGGGGCGTGTGTAGAGATAGTGGATCTCCATCGGACGATGGAAGTCGAAGTCGAGCTTCATCGAGGGGCTGTAGGGCGTCATCTCGTCCGTCATCTGAATCATTTTCTCCACAAACGCCTCATCGACGCCGCTGATGCCCAAGGCACGGGAGGCCTCAACCACTTCCATCATCAGGTCGCGGATGAGTTGACGGGTGGCCGGATTCTTCAGAAGGAGATCCGTACGGGTGTTCAGGGCAACGGTCATACCATTGAACGGCATGTTCCAGACGGCTTTCTTCCATCGGGCCTCGTCATAAGGAACTAAGGCGGCAGGAATACCTGCAGTTGTAAAATCTTTTAGAATGTTTTCAAAGAGGACTTCATCCTTACAAGAGTAGTTGGCCAGATTGATGCTGCCATAACATTGATGGTTCACGCGGCCGGGCTCCGTCTTGGCAGAGCAGATGAAAGCCAGACCGCCTATCAGCGGTACGTCTGGGAACATCTGCTGCACATCGGCCTCTACGCCGATGCCATTCTGGATGAGCACTACGACGGTATGTTTATGAAGCAACGGCGGCAGAAGTTCTGGGAGCAAATGATTGTTGGTTGTTTTCAATCCGACAATCACCACATCGCACTTCGGCATATCCTTCGGATACTGATACACATTAACCTGTTCCAGATGGAACGAACCGTCGCAGGAATCCACCTGCATGCCACGCTCCTTGACAAACTCATAATCACTATGCGACAGAAAGTGTACCTCCTGTCCGCTATACGCCAACTTGCTGCCATAATAGCCGCCGATGGCTCCTACTCCAATGACTCCGTAACGCAACATACTTTATTACAAATACCGATTGACGATTGACGTTTTTTTGCTTTCGCGCTGCAAAAGTAGTCTTTTTTTCCTAAAAAAAGATACTATATCTAAAAAATGTTGTATCTTTGCAGCAAAATAACAAAATCGAAAGTGGAAAAGACTGAATTTACACTACTCAATAAGATCCAATACCCTGAGGATTTACGCAAGTTGTCGGTGGACGATTTGCCGCAACTATGCAAGGAACTGCGCGAGGATATCGTGGAGGAGGTGGCGGTCAATCCCGGCCATCTGGCTTCGAGCCTCGGCGTGGCGGAGATCACTGTGGCGTTGCACTATGTGTACAATACGCCAGAGGACCGTATCGTATGGGACGTGGGGCATCAGGCCTACGGTCACAAGATCCTGACAGGCCGACGGGAACAATTCTGCACCAACAGGAAGCTGGGCGGTATCAAGCCCTTCCCCTCACCTGCCGAGAGTGAGTACGACACCTTTGCCTGCGGTCATGCGAGCAACTCGGTATCGGCAGCCCTGGGTATGGCCGTTGCAGCCAAGCTCGAAGAGAAGAAGGACCGTCATGTGGTGGCCGTCATCGGCGACGGAGCCATGAGCGGCGGACTGGCCTTCGAAGGTCTGAACAACGCCTCATCGAGTCCCAACGACCTGCTGATCATCCTCAACGACAACAATATGTCGATAGACCGCTCGGTGGGTGGCATGAAGCAGTATCTGCTGAACCTGAGCACCAACGAGACCTATAACGCCCTGCGCTTCAAGGCCTCGCGCTGGATGAACCGCAAGGGTATGCTCGGCGACGAACGGCGCAAGGGTCTCATCCGTCTGTCGAACGCCCTGAAGAGCGCCATCTCGCACCAGCAGAACATCTTCGAGGGTATGAACATCCGCTACTTCGGTCCCTTCGACGGACACAACGTGAAGGAACTGGTGCGCATCCTCAAACAGATCAAGGATATGAAAGGTCCGAAGCTGCTGCACCTGCACACCCAGAAGGGTCACGGCTACGCCCCTGCAGAGAAGGATGTGACCATCTGGCACGCCCCTGGCAAGTTCAATCCGGATACGGGTGAACGCATTGTGGACAACGACCCCAACAAACCCCAGAAATATCAGGACGTGTTCGGCCATACCCTTCTGGAACTGGCCAAACAGAATCCGAAGATCGTAGGTGTGACGCCCGCCATGCCCTCCGGCTGCTCGATGAACATTATGATGAAAGAGATGCCCGACCGCACCTTCGATGTCGGTATTGCCGAAGGTCATGCAGTCACGTTCTCTGGCGGAATGGCGAAAGACGGACTGCTACCCTTCTGTAATATCTACAGCGCCTTTGCCCAGAGGGCCTTCGACAATATCATCCACGATGTGGCGCTGCTGAACCTGAACGTCGTGTTCTGCTTCGACCGTGCAGGACTGGTGGGTGAAGACGGGCCTACGCATCACGGAGCCTTCGACCTCGCCGCCCTGAGGCCGATTCCGAACCTCACCATCTCGTCGCCTATGGATGAACATGAGTTGCGGAGACTGATGTACACCGCCCAACTGCCTGACAAGGGACCTTTTGTGATACGATACCCAAGAGGTGGCGGCGTGCTGCAAGACTGGCGTTGTCCATTGGAAGAAGTCAAGGTGGGTACAGGCCGCAAGTTGAAAGACGGCGACGACGTGGCTGTGTTGAGCATCGGGCCCATCGGCAACAACGTGACGGAGGCCATCAAGATCTTGGAGGAGTCAGGAGTCAGGAGTCAGGAGTCAGTATCCGTCGCTCACTACGACATGCGCTTCTTGAAGCCCATCGACGAGCAGATTCTCGATGAGGTGGGCCGGAAGTTCAAGCGCATCATTACGGTAGAGAACGGTGTGAAGGTGGGCGGTCTTGGTTCTGCCGTGCTGGAATGGATGAACGATCACGGCTATCAGCCCGAGGTCATCCGCTTAGGCTTGCCTGACCAGTTCGTGGAGCATGGCAAGGTCTGTGAACTGAACAAGATCGTCGGCCTCGATCCTGAAAGTATCGCTAAAGCCATTATATCATGAAGATAGTCATTGTCGGTGCAGGTGCCGTAGGAACTCACTTGTCGAAGCTGTTGTCAAGAGGCCATCAGGACTGTGTGCTCATCGACGACAATGAGGAGCGTTTGGCTAAACTCAGCGAGTATGACGTGATGACCTATCAGGCATCACCCACCAGCATCAAGGCCCTGAAGGAGGCCGGGGCACAGAATGCCGACCTCTTCGTCGGTGTGACCCCCGAGGAGAGCATCAACATCAATGCCTGTATCCTCGCCCACGCCTTAGGAGCGAAGAAGACCGTGGCCCGTATCGACAACTACGAATACTTGTCGCAGGACCTGCAGCCGTTCTTCAAGAACCTGGGCATCGACTCCCTCATCTATCCCGAAGTTTTAGTGGCAACGGACATCACGAACAGTCTGAAGCTGTCGTGGGTACGCCAGCGGTGGGACGTCCACGGTGGCGCCCTCATCCTCTTAGGCGTGAAGCTCCGTGAGACGGCAGAGATCCTGAACCAGCCGCTGAAAGACCTCTGCGGTCCTGACGATCCCTATCATATCGTAGCCATCAAACGTGGCGGTGACACGCTGATTCCAGGTGGTCTTGATGAACTGCGCGTCAACGACCTCGTCTATTTTATGACCACCAAGGAGTACATCCCCTATATCCGTAAAATCGTGGGCAAGGAGCACTATGCCGACGTAAAGAACGTGATTATCATGGGTGGCGGCAAGACGGCCGTCCGCGCTGCCCTCACCATACCGAAATACATGAACCTGAAGATCATCGAGAAAGACGCCCAGCGCTGTGAGAAGCTGAACGAGCTTTTCGAGCGTGAGGATGCAATGGTGATCCACGGTGACGGTCGTGACCTCGGACTGCTTGAGGAAGAAGGCATCCGTCACACTCAGGCCTTCGTGGCCCTGACAGGTAATGCCGAGACGAATATTCTCGCCTGTCTGACGGCGAAGAAGCTCGGTGTGCGCAAGACCGTTGCAATGGTTGAAAACCTCGACTACGTGAGCATGGCCGAGGGGCTGGATATCGGCACCATCATCAACAAGAAAACCATCGCCGCCAGTCACATCTTCCAGATGATGCTCGATGCCGATGTCGACAACCTCAGGTCGTTGATGCTCGTTGATGCCGACGTGGCGGAGTTCACTGCCGCCGAGGGGTCGAAGGTAACGAAGCGGCCCGTGAAAGACCTGGGGTTGCCTTTCGGTGCCACCATCGGAGGACTCGTTCGCAACGGAACGGGTATGCTCGTCAACGGTAACTCACAGATCAAGGCAGGCGACTGCGTCATGGTATTCTGTCATGAGCAGAACATCAACCAGATAGAGAAATTCTTCAAGAAGTCGTCGCTCTTTTAGCATATGATTAACTTCCGCATCATCAGCAAGATCATCGGCTCGCTGCTGTTCATCGAGGCCTTCTTCATGACCTGGTGTGCAGCGATGGCCATCTATTTCCATGAGGATGACCAGATAGCCTTCCTGATGTCATTGCTGATTACCTTCGGAAGCGGATTCCTCTTCCTGCTATGGGGTCGGAACGCAGAGAACGCCCTGAGTCGTAAGGATGCCTACCTGCTGGTGACAGCCGTCTGGGCCATCTTCTCCGTCTTCGGTATGTTCCCCTTCCTCATCCATGGCAGCATCACCAACCTCACCGACGCCTACTTCGAGACAATGTCGGGCTTCACCACAACGGGCGCCTCAATCATCGACGACGTTGAAGTATTGCCCCACGGCATTCTGTTCTGGCGTTCGCTGATGCAATGGATCGGTGGTTTGGGAATCGTGTTCTTCACTATCGCCATCTTGCCATCGTTGGTAGGAGGAAGTGTGAAGGTGTTCGCTGCCGAGGCGACGGGCCCTGTGAAGGCGAAGATGCACCCGAGGCTGACGACCACAGCGAAGTGGATCTGGTCTATCTACCTGTTGCTGACGATAGGCTGCGGCGTTGCTTTCTGGCTGGCGGGCATGGACTGGTTCGATGCGACAAACTACTCGATGACGACCACCGCGACTGGTGGATTCTCTATCCACAACGACTCGCTGGCTTTCTTCCGCGACCCCGCCATCGACTATATCGCCATCGTCTTCCAGTTCCTGGCGGGCATCAACTTCACACTGCTCTATGCCTCGATCTTTAAGGCAAAGTTTGCTGGTCTGTTCCGCAACTCTGAGTTCAAGTTCTATATCAGCGTCCTGCTGCTGTCGGCAGCCGGCATTGCCACCGTGCTCTATTTCCAATTAGGCTACGAGCTGGAGCCCGCCATCCGCAGCAGTCTTTTCCAGGTGGTGTCGTTCATGACCACCACGGGCATCTTCAGCGACGACGTGGCACAGTGGCCTCATATCACATGGATCGTCCTGGGCGCCGTCATGTTCGTCGGAGCGTGTGCCGGCAGCACCAGCGGTGGTTTCAAGTGTATCCGTGCGGTGATGACGCTGAAGTCGCTCCGTAACAATTTCCGTCAGATCCTCCACCCCAACGCCGTGCTGCCCGTAAAGATCAACGGTCAGAGTGTGCCGCAGGCCAGGATGGTGTCGCTGTTCGCCTTCTTCACACTCTTCATGCTGATGATCCTCGTCACCGCTGCCATCATGCTTCTTTCGGGTGTCGACATGATCAACAGCATCGTCATCGCCTTGAGTTGCGTGAGCAATATCGGCCCGTCGCTTGCCACCGACATCGGTGCAAACATCACATGGTCGGGTATGCCTGAATACGTGAAGTGGGTGCTCTCGTTGCTCATGCTCATGGGACGTCTGGAGATTATGACGGTGCTGGTGTTGTTTACGAGGAGTTTCTGGAAGGAAAACTGATGAAGGTAAAAAGGTAAAAAAGTAAAAAGGTAAGAAAATAGAAAGGTTAAACTACTACACAACCATGTACAAATTTGAGCCATTATTAAAACAAACACTTTGGGGAGGCGACAGGATCGTCCCCTTCAAACACTTAGACGTCACGACAGACCATGTCGGCGAGAGTTGGGAAATCTCCGGTGTCAACGGTAACGAGACCATCGTGGCCAACGGACCAGATAAAGGCAAGAGCCTCAACGAACTGGTGCGCGAGCAGAAAGGACGGCTCGTAGGCGAAGAGAACTACCTGCGCTTTGGTGATGAGTTCCCGTTGCTCATCAAGTTCATCGATGCCCAGAAAGACCTCTCGATACAAGTACACCCCAACGACGAGATTGCCCACCGTCAAGGCAAGCCACGCGGCAAGACGGAGATGTGGTACGTCCTTCCATCTGTCCCTGGGGCATTTCTGTATAACGGACTGAAGCAGCAGATCACCCCTGAGCAGTATAAGGCGATGGTGGAGAATGACATCATCACTGATGCCCTGGCCCGTTACGAGGTTCATGAGGGTGATGTCTTCTTCATTCCCGCAGGACGTATCCACGCCATCGGCGCAGGGAGCTTCGTAGCAGAAATCCAGCAGACCTCCGACGTCACCTACCGCATCTACGACTTCAAGCGTAAGGACAAGAACGGCAACTACCGCGAGCTGCACACCAAAGAGGCTGCCGAGAGCATCGACTACAACGTGCTGCCCGACTACCGCACAGCCTACGAGCCGAAACAGAACGAAGGGGTTCAGGTAGTCAGCTGTCCTTACTTCACCACCGCCGTCTATGACCTGACGGAGCCGATGACGCTCGACTACTCCGAACTTGATTCGTTTGTCATTCTGATAGCCGTCAAGGGAGAGGGAAAGCTCATCTGCGAAGGTGAAGAGATGACATTCCGTATGGGTGACACCGTTCTTCTTCCTGCCACAACGAAGGAAGTCAAGGTCGAAGGCACCATCAAGTTCTTGGAGACTTACGTGTAATCCGTGCCTAAATAATTCCGGACATCGTCCTGCACGCGGCGGAACTGCTCTGAGGACATGTATCCACTATTCTTCTTGAGCATCACCTTGATGTCCTGCAACGAATTCTCATAGCAAGTCATCTCATTCTGCTTCTGTGTCTGATGCGCTCTGGCACGGTTAATCTCCGTCTGCCGTTCCTGTCGCAACAGGTTACATACCTTCGAGAGCATCGGCGACACAACGGTGTCAAACAAATGATGCCCTTGTATATATAAATAGGTGGTCTGCGGTGTCACGCCCAGCGCCTTGATACTGTCTTTCGTGGCCAGGTATTCCTCCTTGGCATCAGGATACTGGCGTTGCAGTTCGTTGATCTTCGTATGCACTTTGCGCTTCACGTTCTCTATCGACGGCCCTGGAGTCATCACGTTGAAGCCTCCAGGATCGGCGATGCGGTTGAAATCCGTGATGGTGAACTTCGGATAGTTGCCGTTGCGATACATCATGACCGACCAGACGAACAACGGGAAGATGGCCTCGGAGAACAGTCTGAAATACTCACGGAAGTCGAAGATGCGATGGTCATTAAGTGTCACGGAGACGCAGACATTATGGAGCGACGGCGCATAGCACTGGAAGTTCTCGATGGCATAGACATAGGTATGGAACACATACGGACTATCCAGCACCTGCTTCGACGAATTCGTCACCCCCTGCATCAGGTAGTCGTAGTCGGCATCCACACAGGCAATCATATCCCTGCCCAACGGCTCCCCCTTGAGGAAGTTCATCAGCACCGACTTCTTGCCACGGGTGAGTTTACCCTTCGACGGCAGCATCACCTCAAAGTAGCGCTTGTCGTTCTCAAACTCTGAGAGCACCGTCCGCCAGAAGTAGATATCATCATAGCTCTCGACATAGGCCACGATCCTATGCCTTGCCTTCTTCGATGTCAGCGCATTCGCCGCCTCGAAGTACCTGCTATTGAGATTATCCTTCAGTCGATTCGCCATCACACCGTGATATCCGTAACTTCCGTGACGGCATCAACCCAGCCGTTCATGACGACGGCAGGTGAGTGTGTGGTCAGGATGATCTGCACATTCGGATTCAATTCCAGACAGAGGTCGATGATGCGCTTCTGCCACTCGATATGGAGCGACACTTCGGGCTCATCCATAAAGAGCACGTAGGGCTGGTTATCCTCCACCAGCACGGTGAGCAGGATAGCTAGGATCTGCTTCTCGCCGCTCGACAGCTGATAAGGCACCAGCGTCTCACCAATCTGCGAGAACCGTATCTCGTTCTCCGTCCTGACAATCGTCTTGCCGGTATCCGTGAACAAGTCATCAACGATATCCTGGAAACGGCTCTTCTTCTCCGACAGCTGCTGAGCGGCATCGGCATGTCCCTGCTGCAACTGCTCGATGATGCGGTTGCCGATGTTCACCTGATAGTCGAGGTACTTCCGCTGCAAGTGGAAGAGCTGGAAGTCGAGCGCCGAACGGATACGGGTATCGACCATGTTCAGCGTCTCATTGTCGAGCATGGGAGAGTCGAGCGAACGGATGATGTCGAAGCGGATATGCGTGGCATCGGCAGGCTCCACATCGATATGCACCCCCTTCAACAGGTGGTTGATGATGTCGCCGTTGGTGTTCACACTCTTAATGATTTTGTTGAGGATGGTGCTCTTGCCCACACCGTTGATGCCGCTCAGGATATTCACCTGACGGTTCAGTTCCCACACCACGTGTTTCTTCCCGCTCCAGAGCGAGTCGATCTCAATCCTTCGGATATAGTCAGCATACTTTTGCATAGGCTTAGGATTTTATTGTCGTTTGGATGCTATCGGCTCTTGAATTGTCCCATTTCCTCACCCTGGGGCCAAATCTCTAACACGGCGATATCGAAGGTCAGGTCGCTATAGGCACGGATGCCCGACGACGTCGAGGTGCCATAGCCCAGCTTGTAGGGGATATGCACGATCCAGCGGTCTCCCTTGTGCATGTGCATCAGGGCTGTGCAGAAACCCTCGACGAGACCGTCCGGCGTCACGTCTGTCATACCTGCAGTCTTCCAGTCGAAGTCGCCAACGAATGTCTCGTCGAACACGTAGCCTTTGGGATAGCTCGTGGTCGGGATGTAACGTCCACGATAGGCCACACGCACATTGTCCGTATAGAGGGGACTCTCCGTACCGCTGCCCTTCTCCACTTCTTCCACATAGATATAGTCGCTGTTCGTCAGGCCCGATGCCGACTCGTTCTTGGCATAGGTCAGGATCTTGCGATACATACCGCTGCTGACTCCCGCAGCCCACTGGTCCGTCTGCGCGTCGTTGCGTTCCTGCCAGTTGGCATACTCGTCCACTTCGTCGTTCTCCTCACTACAGGCGCATACGCTAAATGATAAATGACAAATGATGAATGATAAACCAATCATCCTCATCGTACTGCCTTTCATCACTTGCTTTACAATACCCCACATATCTTTATCATTTATCATTCATCATTTATCATTTAGGGCGACGCCCGCCTTACTGAAGCTTCTTCAACAGACTTGCGATGCTCACCTTGTCCTCGATGATGCTGTTCAGTTCGCTGATCTTCACACGCTCCTGCTCCATCGTGTCGCGGAAACGGAGGGTGACGCAACCATCGTTCAAGGTATCGTGGTCGACGGTGACGCAATACGGTGTACCAATAGCGTCCTGACGACGATAGCGCTTGCCGATAGAGTCCTTCTCGTCGTACTGGCAGTTGAAGTGGAACTTCAGGCTGTCGATGATCTCGCGAGCCTTCTCGGGCAGACCATCCTTCTTCACCAGCGGCATCACAGCGCACTTCACGGGAGCCAGCGCTGCGGGCAACTTCAAGACCACGCGGGTCTCGCCGTTCTCCAGCTTCTCCTCCTCGTAAGCGTGGCACATGATGCTCAGGAACATACGGTCGACACCGATGGAGGTCTCGATGACATACGGCGTGTAGCTCTCGTTGGTCTGAGGATCGA
>JAFRQC010000017.1 GCA_017428805.1 Prevotella sp.
GTGCTGTTGCCAGCCACCATCCTCTGCGGCGCCGTCGTGGCCCTCATCTGCAACCTCATCTGTTTCCTCCCTGGCGAGAGTGGTGTCATCCCCCTCAATGCCGTTACTCCGCTCATCGGCGCCCCCGTCATTATCTACGTCATCGCACGTAAACGATAATACTCGTTTGCCTTTTCTCCATACTTTGCTTCCAAAATCACTTGGCAGCAGCAAATTTTTTCACTATTCATTCTTCACTTTTCACTTTTTTGTCGTATCTTTGCAACGACAAAACTCTAATAACTAAGCGAATATGAAGAAAAGTATGATCTTTGCAATGCTGCTGGCGGCCTCTTTACAGGTGGCTCAGGCAGAACAGGTCACCATCGAGACGAAACACGCGACGATGGTGCTCGAAGTAGAAAACGGCAAACAGCCACAGTATGTGTATTTCGGCCAGAAGCTGAGTGATTTCGACCTCAAGAATCTGCAGGCCCCCCGCAACGGCAGGATGAATGCCTATCCCGCCTACGGTATGGACTGTCCCGCTGAGGCCGCCATCGCCGTGACGCACGCCGACGGCAATATGTCCACAGAACTCTTTGTCACTGGACTGGAGAAGAAGGACGGCATTACTCGGATTACACTGAAAGATCCGGTTTATCCGACCTCTGTCGCCCTCTGCTACAAGGCTTACGAAGACGAAGATATGATCGAGACCTGGACGGAGATCACCAACGGCGAGGCGAAGCCCGTCACACTGACACAGTTCGCCTCCATCTGCCTGCCCATCCGTCGCGGCAACGTGTGGCTCTCCCATTTCTACGGCTCCTGGGCCAACGAGGCCCGTCTCGTGGAAGAGCCTATCCTGCCTGGTGAGAAGGTGATCAAAAACAAAGACGGCACCCGCAACTCGCATACCGACCACGCTGAGGTGATGTTCTCTCTCGACGGTAAGGGCCGTGAGAACACTGGCCCCGTCATCGGCGCTGCCCTCTGCTACTCTGGTAATTTCCAGTTGAAGATCGACACCGACGATACTGAATACCACTATTTCTTCGCCGGCATCAACCCTGACAACTCAGAATATCACTTGAAGAAAGGTGAGACCTTCACCACGCCTAAGGTTGCCCTCAGCTTCTCCCAGTGCGGTTTATCCGGCGTCTCTCGCAATTTCCATAAATGGGGCCGCAAATACATGCTTGCCCACGGCAACAAAGAAAGAAAAATCCTGCTCAACTCTTGGGAGGGTGTCTATTTCGACATCAACCAGCAGGGCATGGACCAAATGATGGGCGATATTGCCTCAATGGGCGGCGAACTCTTCGTGATGGACGACGGCTGGTTTGGTGATAAGTATCCCCGTAAGGTTGACAACTCCTCACTGGGCGACTGGGTGGTCGATAAGAACAAGTTGCCTGAGGGCATAGAAGGATTGCTGAGAGACGCCAAGAAACACGGCATCAAGTTTGGTATCTGGATTGAGCCTGAGATGGCCAACACCGTCTCAGAACTCTACGAGGCCCACCCTGAATGGATCGTCAAGGCTCCGAAGCGTGAGCCCGTGCTGGGTCGTGGTGGTACGCAGGTGGTGCTCGATATGTCCAATCCCAAGGTGCAGGACTTCGTGTTCTCCATCGTCGACAACCTTATGACGAACTATCCTGAGATCGACTATATCAAGTGGGATGCCAATATGCCGATCCTGAACCACGGTTCGCAGTATCTGACGATGAACGACCAGAGCCATCTCTATATCGAGTACCATCGCGGCTTCGAGAAGGCCTGCCAGCGCATCCGTGCCAAATATCCTGACCTCACCATCCAAGCCTGTGCCTCTGGTGGCGGACGAGCCAACTGGGGTGTGCTACCCTGGTTCGACGAGTTCTGGGTATCCGATAATACCGATGCCCTCCAGCGCATCTATATGCAGTGGGGCACCTCGTATTTCTTCCCCGCCATCGCTATGGCCTCGCACATCTCCGCCACGCCTAACCACACCGTCTTCCGCACCACCGCTATGAAATACCGCATCGACGTGGCTATGAGCGGACGCCTCGGTATGGAAATCCAGCCCAAGAATATGACTGACGACGAGAAGGCCCTCTGCCGCAACGCCATTGCCGAATATAAGGGCATCCGTCCCATCGTGCAGTTCGGCGACCTCTACCGTCTCGTATCGCCTTACGACAAACTCGGCCTCGCCTCTTTGATGTACGTCGATGAATCGAAATCGAAGAGTGTCTTCTTCTGGTGGAAGACCGAATCGTTCCAGAACGAGCACCTGCCGCGTGTCAAAATGGCCGGCCTCGATGCCAATAAGAAATATAAGGTACACGAGCTCAACCGCATCGACCTCAAGCCCCTCGACGTCGAAGGCAAAACCTTCAGCGGTGCCTATCTTATGAACCACGGCCTCGAAATGCCCTACCGCAACGAGCCCGAATGGTCAAAGAAGAACGACTGGTCCAGTCGCGTACTCCTGCTCGAAGCAGAATAATAAATCATAAAAATGGGACTAAAAATGCAATAATACCGGAAAAAGTTGTATCTTTGCATCCCAAATTAACAGTAATTATTCACTTAAACTTTTGAGATTATGAGTACAAGTAACGTTCGGCCGGCAGATATGGAGCGCATCACGACGCCCGCCCTGGCCCAGAAATACATCGACGAACAGATCAAGGAGCTTCGCGCTCAGATTGGTGACAAGAAGGTGCTTTTGGCCCTCTCCGGCGGTGTGGACTCTTCCGTAGTGGCAGCCCTGCTCATCAAGGCTGTGGGCAAGCAGCTGGTGTCTGTTCACGTGAATCACGGTCTGCTGCGCAAAGGTGAGCCCGAGCAGGTCATCAAGGTATTCCGCGACGAGCTCAACGCCAACCTGGTGTATGTCGATGCCACCGACCGTTTCCTCGACAAGCTGGCCGGTGTGGCCGACCCCGAACAGAAGCGCAAGATCATCGGCACCGAGTTCATCCGCGTGTTTGAGGAAGAAGCCCGCAAGCTCGAGGGCATCAGTTTCCTGGCCCAGGGCACCATCTATCCCGACATCGTCGAGTCAGGTCCCGTGAAATCTCACCACAACGTGGGCGGTCTGCCTGAGGATATGCAGTTTGAGCTCGTAGAGCCCATCAAGCTGCTGTTCAAGGATGAAGTTCGCGTCGTCGGCAAGGAGCTCGGTCTGCCCGACAATATGGTCTATCGTCAGCCCTTCCCCGGCCCCGGTCTCGGTGTTCGCTGCACGGGAGCCATCACCCGCGACCGTCTGGAGGCCCTGCGTGAGAGCGATGCCATCCTGCGTGAGGAGTTTGCCAAGAACGGCCTCGAAGGCAAGGTTTGGCAGTATTTCACCATCGTGCCCGACTACAAGTCAACTGGTGTGAAAGACAACAAGCGCTCCTGGGACTGGCCCGTCATCATCCGTGCCGTGAACACCCGTGATGCGATGACCGCCACGATAGAGGAGATCCCCTATCCCCTCCTCCATCATATCACCCAGCGCATCATCACCGAGGTCCCCGGAGTCAACCGTGTGCTCTACGATCTGACGCCGAAACCCACCGGAACGATCGAGTGGGAATAACAAAAATGCAGGGTTTTAGCCCTGCATTTTTAGTTATCGTTTCTTCTTCGGCTTCGGCTCTGGCAGCGCCTTGCATGTCTCTCGCACCAACAACGAGAGATAGTCGCGGTCGTCCACATCGGCGATATAGAAATAGTCCTTCGCCCCCTCATACGGCGGGCGCATTTCTATGGTGCGCAGCAACGGCCGGACTGCATCCGTCGGCTTCAGATAGAACCCGTTGTCGCAGATCAGTCCGAATATCTTCCCGTCGCAATAAATACCATAGTCACCAAACATCTTTTTGGCCACTATCTCCCCCGCCCCACCACACTGGTCAGCGATATACTGTACAAAGTCAGAACTACTTGCCATATTTTGTATTATGATTGATAGCGCTCCCCTATGACATCCCAGTCGATGATTTGCCAAAGGGCTGCAAGGTGGTCAGGACGACGATTCTGATAGTCAAGATAGTAGGCATGCTCCCAAACGTCGAAGGTCAGCAGGGGCTTCAATCCGCGCTGAATAGGATTGGCAGCGTTTGTCTCTTGTGTGATGACGAGTTTGCCGTCCTTGTCTGCCGACAGCCACACCCAGCCGCTGCCAAAGAGTGTCGCACCCTTCTTCTGGAATTCCTCCTTGAAAGCATCGAACGAACCGAAGTCACGACTGACAGCCTCAGCCAATGATCCAGTGGGCTCACTGTTTGCCGGCCGTCCGATAAACTGTCCAAAATAAAGCTCGTGGTTCAGGATCTGGCCTGCATTATTGAGGATACCTCCCGTTGCCTTGCAGACGATTTCCTCAAGTGTCGCATCCTCAAATCCGCTGCCATCCAGCAGTCCGTTCAGATTATTCACATAAGCCGCAAGATGCTTCCCGTGATGGAAACCAATGGTCTCGCGGCTAATCACTGGCTCTAAGGCCTCCGGCGCATACGGCAGCGCCATCAATTCAAACTTTCCCATACCTTATTACATTTTGATGACTTACTTCATGTTCTGCGCATGACAGGCATCATAAATAGTGATGGTTTCCCGTCAATAGAATATGCATAGTACCAATTCCCTGCATGCGCCATGTGCCAATTCTTCCACCTTTCGATTGTTGGTTTCCTTCTTGGTACGGACTGTTCTATGCAGTAAATGGCATCAACTGTCTTGTTGATGTATCTTAGCATGTCGTAATAGGAATATATATTCGGGTATTTCTTGCACACATTCCTGTAGAAAGACCTCATCTTTCTGACGGCGAGAGGCTTGATGTCATATTTATACTGCATCTTTCACTCCGTATATTGAGTTGAGATCATCTATCAGCATAGCCCTGAGTTCCTCCGGCGTATAGCTTTCCTTCTCTTCTGGCAGAGCTATAGGGTCATCCTCAAAGAGCGACGGATCGGAACAGTCCATGTCCAGTTCTTCCGGCACATCATGCTGGATAAACAGCCCCGTTGCCAAAAGAGCGGCAAGTTTCTCACTGGCCACGCTGTCATTCTCATTATACGATAATGTTATTGTAAACATCTTCGGTGCAATTTATAATTCTGGGGCAAAGATACACAATTATTTCTAATCCTACAAACTTTTATCGAAAAAAGTGCGGACAGCCACTAACCATCCGCACATAGATTATGGACACAGACACTCCTGACCCCGTTGAGTCCTTTTTTTCAATACCCCAACTCTTTCATCTTCAAATATACCAGAGTGGCTATCTCTTTATATCCTAACGTTGTGAAATGGGTGCCATCAATCATTAATTGTGGTGGAACCTGGCCTTTTGCTATAGAGTCTTTATCTTTTTGGGTAGCATCGGCAAGTCCATTTGTTACCATATATTCCCTTAAATTGATATAATGCTTTCCAAAACTCTGACAGAGAGAATCTTCCATTTCTTTCATTCGCGGAATAGTTTTCATAACATGATTTGGCTTATGGAAACTGATTACGATATAACGTTGTGATTTACTATATGAAATCATAGCCTTCAATTGTCTGATTAGATCTGTAGTATCCTCAAATCCTCCATTTTGTCCGATAAAGAATACATTCGCGTATTTATTCCGCAGATTCTTCATCGCAAATGAACGCTGATGACTGGGAGAAAGGTGCCTGCAAACAGGGAGAGAGAAGGGAGTTGACTGGGAGTTTAGTGGGATGTTACCAAAATTCTAGCATTTTATGTGATTACCCACAGGCTTGATGTTTCGTTTTATGTGATGAGGTGTGACACTCAGAAAGGGATCGTCATCCAGTATTGGCGCTCCTGTTCTGACATCTGTTCGATGGCGTAACGGAGGGCTGTGCGGGGCATGTCGTGGGCATGCTGGCGGAGGAAGTCGCGGAGGAGATCCATGGAGATGCGCTTACCCATCTCACGGAGCATCCAGCCGACGGCCTTGTGCATGAGGTCGTGGGGATGGTGGAGATGGATCTCGGCATAGCGGAGGCACCAGGAGGGGTCGCCGAGTTGAGTGGTCTTCCACGTGCAGACCATACTCATACGCTGCTTCCAGAGGTTGGGGCTGTGGGCGAGGGAGTCGAGAAGCGCGATTTTGTTGTCTAAGGATGTTGGGATTGAAGGATTGGGCGATGCAAAGCATCGGGAGGGCAGGAGAAGCCAGTGGCCGAGGATCTTGGGGACGGAGAGATCGACGAGGTCCCAGTTGTTGGCGTGCTCGGCGTATTGGAGATAGAGGGTGAGGATTTCGTCGCGGCTGCGGATGGCGGCCTCATCGTTTTCGAGGCGCTTGGTGGCGAGCTTCTCAAACTTCGTCACGAGGATGAGCAGTCCGCAGAGACGGACTTCGTGCCAGCGGCTCACGAGCAGTTCGGGGACTTCGCTCAGCGGGAAGTCTTTTGCCACGCTCTTGACGACCTCGCGCGTCTGGGGCACCTTGAGTCCGAGGAACTCGTCGCCCTCGCCATATTCGCCGGGACCGGTCTTGAAGAAACGCATAAGCACCTGTCGCTGCGACTCATTCTGCTGCGACTCCATATAGGCAATGACTTCTCGGGCTGTTGGCATCTTTCCCATACTATGAACTTTTAACTATAAACTATGAACTAACCAGGTGGGCTTCGTCGGCGAAGGCGAGAAGTTCGCGGTCGCCTCGGCTGTCGCCGTAAGCAGTAAGACGGTAGGCAGAACGGTCGGGATGGAGGGCGAGGATGCGACGGACTTTTTCCTGACCGTAGCAGTTGGGGGTGAGGAAACGGCCGGAGAGGCGACCGTCGATGACTTCGATCTGCGTGCCCAAGACAGTGACGGCAGGGAAGAAGGTCTGCACCCAGTTGTCGATGCTGGCGCTGACGACGAGCACTTCTGAGCCTTCGGAGAGGGCCTGCTGTAACAGGCGGACGGTCTCTGGCCTCAGCAGATGGCGATGGGTGCTGGCGAAGGACTGACAGAGGGCGTCGAAGGTCTCAATGGGCATCCCCCGGAAGAACCAGGAGAACAGGCGCTGTTTGGCTTTGCCGTTCGAGTAGAGCCTCAGCTTCATCAGCACCAGGAGTGGGGCGTGAAGCAGGAAGCCGAGGAGGAAACGGGGCGTGCCACAGGCGTAGCGGATGAAGGCGATCAGGGTGTCGCGGGTGGTCAGCGTCCCATCGAAATCGAAAGCAAAGAGTTGTTTCATTGAACTTTAAACTTTGAGCTTTTTGATTACATCTTTGGGGAGGGGAGATGATCGATGAGCTGCTTGACGGCCCAGGAGAGGCCGATGGCGGCGACGAAGTAGAGCATCAGACCGTCGTAGGCATCTCGCTGCCAGGCGACGGTGATGAAGAGTTTACGGGCGATGGGGTGAGCCACGAAGATGGCGGCGGAGTAGGTGCCGAAGAAGACGAAGAACTTAAGTATGACGGCAGGAAGGGCCTTTACGAAAGCGATCGTGCCGATGATGATCACCACGGGAATCCACAGCCAGGCGTGGAAGGAGAAGGACATAGCGATGACGAGGAGACTGGAGACAGGAGTCAGGAGACAGTAGATTACCTTTGACGGGAGCGTCTGCCCCAACAGTATTCTACTGACTCCTGACTCCTGACTCCTGACTCCTGACTCCTGACTCCTGACTCCTGACTCCCAACTCCTTCCCAATAAGATCCCCAATCCAAATGGCAACATACCACCGATGAAGTTGTAGCGGAGGCGGTTGATGGTGTCGCCATCGGGGTCGCAGAAGACCTGCAGGAGCCAACAGACGGCGATCAGCGCCACGACATACCACGAACTGCGGCGATAGAGCAAGAGGCGATAGACGATGTAGAGCTGCATCATCAGGCCGAAGAACCAGTAGATGCCGGGCCAGATGATCTTGTCGGGCTCGGGCAGCACGTTGATGTACATAAGCAGCTGGGCGATGACGTTGTCCCAATGGAAGGGGAAACGGCCCGGGGTGACGGCATCGACCATAATGAAGAGGACGAAGCCGACGATGAGCATACGGAGGAGCTTGAGATAGTGATAGCGAAGGAAGGGGATGTGGCCCACGGGCTGGGGGTCGAGTTCGTATTTCCTGATCAGACCGTAGCCGCTGAGGAAGAGGAACACGGGCACGCCGTAGTGGCCGAAGAAGGAAAGGAAATCCATAGGCAGGTACTCGTCTGGACTGGTGAGGGCCTCCCACAGACGGTCACAACGCTTGGTGAGGAACTGGTATTCGTTCTCTTTGGCAATGCCCTTGACGTAGTGGCAGTAGTTGTGGAGCATTATGGCAAGGATGGCGATGCCGCGCATCGCCGTACATTCCGTCCGTGTCAGAAAAGGATTATTCACTTTGAACTTTGAGCTTTGAACTTTGAACTTTATGATTACTTTGCTTCAAACTGTCGTAGTCAGTAGTACCTTTAAGGATACGGGAGCGACGGGTGTTGTAGTCGGGACTGATGATGTTCAGCTCCGGACGATAGAGGGGTGTCGAGATGCCACCCAGATAGAGCAGCAGATGGGGCAGGGCGTCGATCATCAGCGGACGGTCTTTCGCCGCCTGTATGGCCAGCCAGCCGTAGGGATGGTTCTCGCGGTATAGGGGCGAGCCCCAAATCCAGAAGGGAATCTCCATCTCGTTGCGGGCCAGGCGGTAGTCGATGTCGGCATTGTGCAGGCGGCCGGATGTGTAGGGTTCGCTGTCGAAGATTTCCTCGCCGTGGTCCGGCACATAGATGACGACGGCATCGCGATCGGCAAAGTGAGAGGTGACGGCCTTCAGGATGGAGTCGTTGTAAAGCAGCGAGTTGTCGTAGTGGGCCAAGGTCTGGAGCTGCTTGGGGGTGAGTTCCGGACGGTTGTACTGCTGGGGAGTGAACTGCCTGAAGGCTTTCGGATAACGAGCGGAATAGTCGACGTGGGATCCCATCAGATGGAGGATTGTCAGGCGGCCCTTACCGTCCCTCCGTTGCAATTCCTCGAGCAGCCCGTCGTCGTAACGGTACAGCGTTGTGTTGCGCTCATCGAAGAAACGGCGGCTGAGGGCAGAGTCGGCAAGGAAGAAACCGCCGCTGAAATCATAGACGGCCTCCTTCGCGTGGGGCAGGAACTGATTAGTGAGGAACGTCACGTGATAACCCGCCCGACGGAACACCTCGGGGAAGAGCGGCTTGTCGCACCACGCCCCGCTGTCGCCGACAGCCCAGAGCGAGAGCATATGCTTGAAGACGAAACTCGTGAGATTCCACGACGAGACAACATCGGAGAACGGAACAAGTGAACCCTCCTCGGCCATCGCCAATTGACGAGGCGTGGTAGGCTTATCGTAGCCATAGAGCTGGGAGTGGTGCTTGTTGTAACTCTCGCCGATAACGAGCACGATGTCCGGCACACGGAAGCAACAACTGTCGACTTGTATCTTATCCCCACCGGCAATCTCCAACTGTTCTAATTGCTGATCGGCCAGGGTGTTGGCATAGATTCCGAAGACGAGACGATAGACGGGCAGATAGAGTTTCGCGTGATCCTTGCGGTTCTGTTCGCGCTCCACTTCGCCGAGGGTGTTGCAGGAGAAGAGGCGCCGCATAGCCTCCTTGTTGTCCCACGTCTGGCTGATGCTGCTGTAGAGACACCAGGCCACGAGGCAGCCTAATATGGCCTGTAAGCCAATCGTTAAGCTTTCGTTCAGCTTCGGAAGGATCATCTGCTGACGGACGCTGTTCAGCCAGCGATGGAGAAAGGTCCAGAGGATATGAATGAGCATCAGCAGCAGGATCCAGCCCACGTTGGTCGTAAGGACGGACCAACTCAGATAGCCGGAGAGGAACTCACGGGCCTCCTGGCTGCTGGTCTCTGCGACGAGCATCAGCATCGTCGGCGTCAGGGTGGACTCAAAGCGGACGTAGCAGAACACGTCAGCGATGGCCACGCCATATAAGAAGAGGTAGAGCAAAGCCTTCACCCACAGACGAATCTTGCAAGGGATGAGGGTGAGGACGACGCTGAGGACATAGATGTCGAGGAAGAGTTCGGGCACAGTGAACTCGTATGGCTGGGCTCCGCGGTTCCTGAGATAATAGGGCATCAGCTCCAAGTGACAGCAGAGCCAACCCAAGGCGAACATAAACACAAAGAAAGCACCATTCTTTGCGATGGGAGCCCACAGCCATCTTAGCCACTTCAACGGATTAAACATTTCTCTCACCTCTTACCTCTCTCCACTTACCTTTAAATATAGAGTTTGTTCTCTTTGATATAGTCGGCTACGGCTTTTGGCACCAGGCGGCGGATACCCCTACCCTCACGAATCCTACGGCGGATGTCAGTGCTGGAGATGTCGATGAATCCAGTATCGCCAGGCGTCCGGGTATAAACCACGATTTCGTAGTTGGTCTTGATATCCTCTGCACGATACCAACGGTCGAAATGTTCCCAGTTGTCGCCGCCGATCATCAAGACGAACTGGCGGTCTGGATAGTCACGTTTGAGAGCTTCGAGGGTGTTCCAGGTGTACGACGGCTTTGGCAGGTGCATCTCGAAATCGCTGACCACGATGCCCTCCACGTGTTCCACCGCCAGACGGGCCATCTGCAAACGTTGTTCATCGTCGAGCAGGTCACCAGCCTGTTTCAGAGGGTTCTGCGGGGATACCATCAGCCACACCTCGTCGAGTCCCGCCTGCTCTTTCAGTTGCAGAGCCAGCGAGATATGTCCGTTGTGGATGGGATTGAAGGATCCCCCGAAGAGTCCTGTCCGATTCAAAGTTGTTTTTGTTGTCTTAGTTGTCGTTATTTAAAAACTCCGTGATAATCGCCAGAGCATCAGCCTCAGCATATTCCAAGATGTCATTGACCACCACCTTGTCGAACTTATCGGCATAGGTCAGTTCGAACTCTGCACGAGCGATGCGCTGGTCGATGACCTCTGGGGCATCAGTACCACGGCCCTCTAATCTGCGACGGAGTTCGTTGATGGATGGCGGCTGGATGAAAAGACTCAAAGCCTCATCGCCATAGAACTGCTTGATGTTCACGCCACCCTTCACGTCGACATCGAACACCACATTCTGCCCTGCCTCCAGTTGTCGCTCCACCTGAGACTTCAAGGTGCCATAGAAACGGCCTTCATAGACCTCCTCATACTCCAAGAACTCACCGTTGTCGATGCGCTGACGGAACTCCTCGGGTGTCAGGAAGAAATACTCCACACCGTTCTGCTCCGTTCCTCTCGGAGCCCTCGACGTACAAGAGATCGAAAACGCCAGGTTCAACTCCGGATGCTCCTTCATCAGCCACGAGATGATCGTGCTTTTGCCCGTCCCTGATGGTGCCGATACAATAATTAATTTACCTCTATTCATATCTACTTACTCCTTCTCTCCTTACTCCTGACTCCTTTAAAGTGCATTGAGCACTTGTTCCTTAATCTGTTCCAGTTCGTCCTTCATCTTGACGACGATGTTCTGCATCTCAGCCTGATTCGACTTCGAGCCCGTGGTGTTGATCTCACGGCCCATCTCCTGAGCAATGAAGCCCAGCTTCTTGCCCTGTCCGGCTGGCTCTGCCATCGTGTCGCGGAAATACTTCAGATGGTTCGTCAGGCGTTGCTTCTCCTCGCTGATGTCGAGCTTCTCGATGTAATAGATCAGCTCCTGCTCCAGACGGTTACGGTCGTACTCCACACCAGGGATCTGCTGCAGGCCGTCAATGATGCGGGCCTTGATCTTCTCCACACGGCTCTGTTCGTAGGGTTCGATGGAAGCCAGCAGACTGGCGATGTTGTCGATCTTCTCCGTAAACTTCTTCTGAAGGGCGGCACCCTCCTGCTTGCGGAAGTCCACGAGGCTGTCGAGGGCCTCCTTCACAGCTCCCTTCACGGTCAGCCACTCCTCCTCGTCCAGCTCCTCCATATCCGTCTTTGTCAGCACGTCTGGCATCCGCAGCAGCGTATAGAAACTGTCTTCCGGCATAGGGATGCCCGTCTTTTCAGAGATGGCCTTGATCTGCTGGTAATAGTTCTCCACGAGGGCCGCATTGATGGGCGTCGGATCCACGGCCATATCCTTTTCTATCCACACACTCATGTCCACCTTTCCACGAATGAGGGCCTCAGCCACCATCTGGCGCATCTCCATCTCCTTCTCACGGTAGAGCGGTGCGATACGGGTGTTCAGGTCAAGCTGCTTTGAGTTAAGCGACTTCACCTCTACATGGATTTTCTTCTCTTTAAAGGCCACGACTGCCTTGCCGTAGCCTGTCATTGATTGTATCATGATGTACCTATTTTATAATTATCAGCCGCAAAATTACAAAAAAATTATGAATTTTGCATGATACCCTCGTTTTTTTATTCACTTTGCTTGCAAAGATTTGCGATTATTTGTAACTTTGCAAACAAAAAGCATTATGAACTTCGCTCTTAGCTTAAATGACAAATATGTCATGCCGTGTCTGGCATTATCCACTTCTATCTTCGAAAACAACCGGAAGAACGACTGTCGCATATACCTGCTTACCGACGGACTGAAAGAAGAAAATATCAGCAAGTTTGACCGTCTGGCCAACATTTATAAGCAGCAGATCATCATCAAAAAGGTTCCAAAGGAACTGTACGACAACCTGCCTTTCATCAAGCGCTATACGTTTGCCACTTATAACCGCTTTATGATTGCTGACCTGATTGAAGACTCAAAGGTCATCTACCTTGACGGTGATATCATCGTCCGCCATGATCTCTCCGATCTGTGGAACACGCCTATTGACGGTTATGCCAGCGGTGTGGTGGAAGATCAGCGGGGAGACGACGTCTTCATACACAATCTCAACAAGATTGCCACGCCCTACTTCAATGCCGGCGTCCAGCTCATCAATCTCGACTACTGGCGGGAAAACAACATTGGCCAGAAAATGGCCGAATACATGAAAGAACATCCTGACGCCTGTCCATACGCTGACCAGGATCCTGCCAATAAGATCCTGAGCGGCAAGGTGAAATATCTTGATTTCAAATACAACTTCATGGAAGACTGGTTCTATCCCACCGACCAGTGGCAGATACACTTCAGCAAGTGGGATCGCATCCTCGCCGACCGCGAAGATCCTTATATCGTACACTACTGTCGCGGACTGAAACCCTGGTTCAAGGAATGTGTCCATCCCCTGAAGCATGAATTCATACACTATGCCACGATGCATGACTTCATCGGCTATAAGGAGCAGAAATACTTCCCGTTCTCGTACAAAGTCGTATCCTATCTGATCTACCGCCTCCGCCAGATTCAGGACAGCTACGGAAAGTGAAGCGACAGTAGCTTCACTTTCTGGATTGCTTTCATATACACAACCTAATTATGTGAAATCACATATTATTACCTTTATGTGCTTGTACGTCAAATTATTCATTTATAAATATTTGTTGATTTTACTATATAACGTCACTTGATAAACTAATATACTCTAATTCAATAAATTAGGTGGTGACGTTTACCTATTTATAACGTCACTCTAACGTCATAAATGATTAAAACATGACATTATTCGCTTCAAAATTTAAGAAAAATTACTCTAAACTTCTGAAAACAAGTCAGTTTGTCAATCACACAAACGGCTTGGACTGTTAGTTTATCTAATCTAAACCGATAGTTTTCCTAGTCTAAACTGACAGTTTAGGCTAGGTAAACTATGGCAAACTCCTATCCTTTATACCATTATAAAACCTCTAAATAGCATCGAAATGGTAAAGTAATTTCGATTTTTAAGCAAAAAGTGACGTTATAATGATGTTACAAAACACTAAACGTCACTACTTAAACTATTGATAATCAATGAATTGGTTTTAATAGTGACGTTATGATCAAAAATTTATCAATCCTTGTAATGAAATTCAGCATGCACATTTTCATCATATTCTTTGCTTGCTCACTCCAATAAAAATAACCCCGCTGCCGTTGCAGCGGGGTTATTGTGAAATCTATGCCTTTTTAGGAACTCACGGGACTGAAGTGAACCCATGGGCTAGTATTGAATCTTTCTAATCTGTGGTCTAAAACCACGAGTAGATGCTATTTGTTCAAGTGTGATGCTGACAGACATGGAGTTTTCCGAATTACTTATCATATTAACTTCACGCGAACCACTATCATAACTACCTCCACCCCAGGAATCTAGTTCTACATATTTGTTAAATAACAAACCTGTTGCAACAGTGCTGTGGAAACCATAGGAATTACTATTACCACCTTTTGATACAAATGCAATGTTAGAAGCAGAATAAGATGTGTTTTCTGTAAATTTATATCCATCATCTCCATTCCAATTATTACACATCTTAACGTCAAGATTGTTTATCACACTATTCTCCCAGCCTCCTGCAATATTATGAATATCGAACGAAAATGAATACTCTTGTGTCTGCGTACCAGGATCATGGGCCCGGGTCCTTGAGTCTACATATGTATAACTATGTTTATATTGACCTTCAACATGCAAAGAATTACCTCCATTTGTGTTTGTAACCTTAATTTCACTATCTTCATCTACCCAATACAGTTTCATAGCATATTCCCTTGCACTCCAATAGCTTCTATCTTCCAAAGTTTCTGAATTGGCTGCAGGCTCATCAATATGGCAGTTGGGAGTAATTACTAAATAAGTTACAGTAAAATTCCCTGGTACTACTTCTCCCGTCTGGGTGACAGGGATAGCCTTGAAGGCTGCCTGGTCGAGTGTTTCGACATGGTCGAGGTCGGTAGCATAGGCATAGACAGTACCTGAGCGCTCTATGCCTGTCTCGTTGGGAGAAGCTATAACAGTAAGGGTACCATCGCTGTTTGTGACAACCTTCAGCCAGTCATCGCTGCCCTCGTCGTTGAAACCACCACAATTCTTATATTTCTTATAATCGATTGTTACAGTCTGCTCACCACCCTGGGCACCAAAGCTAAGGGATGTCGGGCTGACATCGATCGGCTCCAACTTTGTGGAGTAAGGATCCTGGGTGAAGCGGACTGTCTTGGTGATAGCAGGCTTCTCATCGTCTTTTTCCTTATAGCCTTCGAGGATGAGCGAACCACTGCGCTCCTTCTCTTCAAGATTGGCCTTATAGAGGATTCTCAGGTGCAGACCACTGCCAGCACTGCCATTAACCTCCATTTGTGCACTCCACCATTCCTCCTTGTTAGGAACACGCAACTTCACGTATTTGCAGTTGGTGAGGACAACTGCCGTCTCTGAGCCAGCATCGTCTTCATGGGATATCGAAGAGGGATTCAGGTCGATATAAGGTGCCTGCTCGCTCTTGATGACCAGCGTGTTCGAACCTGCCACAGCCGTCATCCGCTTGGTGAGTCGTTCACCATTCTTCTTGATGACTGTTACAAGCTTATTGCCAGGGGTGGTCGTAATGGTCACATGCCCATCATAGGTTGGCGTGGCCACATGAATCTTGCCCGTGGCCTCGTCTGTGACGATGATCATCTTGCCCTGTGAACTGAAATCGGTCTCAATATTGATGATGGCGACATCATCTGCCTTGGCCTCTTCGGCAATCTTTTCTTTTGCTTCCGCAGAGCCATCACCTTTGTCTTCGCTGGTACACTGCTCAGCCACCCAGTCAAGAATCTCTTGTGATACCTGCTCAATAAGTTCCTTGCCTATACCATCGCCATCACCAAGAGCCTCACTTATAGCATTCTGTATATCATCCTTCAAGTTGTCAACGACATACTTGTTGACACCTTCCCAGTCGGGCTTGCCTTCCAGGAATTTCTTCATCAGCTTCAGCTTGGTGATCTTTTTCTCAAGAGCATCGCCAAACTCCATGATTTTATCGCCATAGCCTCCTGCAATTTTGTCTATAGCCGTGAAATAGAGCTCACCTGCCGCCACAGCCACCTTGCTGCTGACACGATAGGCAGAATTCAGGTATTCTGGCTTACCTGTAAAAGCAGCATAGGCATAGTCGCCGACGGCACTATTTACCTTGTCTGCCTCGAGAATACCCTTATCACGCCAGATGTGACTGATATTGAGCATGTAGCTATTTAACTCACCATTGTTCAACTTGTTGAAGAATTCCTTGGCATCTTTCGCACCTATCTTCTTGGCATAGTCAGGCTCCTGTGAACAATAGAAGTCATACAACTGCTGCTGGGCCGTTGCATTACCATAGACATTGTTTGTCGTGAGAATCTCTTGAACCTTCTCCTTTTCTTTTTCGGCCTCTGACATTCCTGTAGTGAGGATAGACCAGATATTGCCTACCCAGCCACGTGTACCTGTAGGCTTCAGTATGGCTGTCTTGTCAAGATTCTCCAAGGCTGCTTTGTATTCATCCTGCTTCTCCAGCATGTCTGTAATGAGCTTGAAGGTCGGATCAAAATCCGTCTGAGGGCCCACGCCACAGAAGAGTTTATCACCCTCGCCATTGTTACTGAGCATCAAGACAAACTCCTGACGCATGCGTTCCACCTTGACAGAGAGATCTACCAACAAATCCAGGTCACCATCCTTGACGTCATCGTCCTTCACCCACGTATCTATATCTGGTACTTCGATCATCTTGCCATTGTCAGCATCGATAATCTGTTCATCACTTCCAGACTTCTCACAAGACATGAAGCCAAATATCACGATGACAGAACTCATCAAGCATATCGCTTTCTTTTGAAGCCTTTTCATTATTTCCATGTTGTTTCTATTTTTATTACACTTTTTTCTTCACACAGCCAAATATTATGGATATGGATCGTCTGTTTACGAACTCACGGGACCTGTCTCCATGGGTTACGGGACTTGTCCCCGTGAGTCCGCAAGTTGTGAGTTGCATCATTTCTTCTTAATGTACAAGCCAATGGAAATTGAACTTCCATCAGTTACCTCGCTCGTTTCAGTTTCTACAGTATGCTCAACATAATCTGAATAGTAATCCTTTCTCCATTTGTCATAATGTATCGTTGACTTGGAATAATATGAAAGGTCATCCTTGGAGTAAGTCCAAAGGCCTCCAATGTATGAGGATTTTGGTGCTGGCGAAACCATTCTTGTTAGTTCGTGCCCACTATCTATGTGGAAATCATAATATTGGTACGGAATAACATCCTTCTCCAATTCAAACCTGAAGTGACTGATTCTTGCCTGATTGCTTTCATTGAGGCTCAGGTCGTCAATCTCGAAGGATATGGTAGAGTGCCACGTTTGAGTCAGATCCGTTCCCTCTTGATTGATAACCACTTTAGCACCCTTACCGCTCGGGGTGATGGTCACGCCATCGTCGCCAAGCTTGAAACTCTTCTCCCACCTCCACACGACAGCATAGTACATGTTGACGCTTCCACTCACAAGTTCATACTCCGATTCCTGCTGCTCTGGCTCTTTGTTAGCTGCCTGCGTCACCTTAATGGAATCTTTCAAATAGACCTTCTGTGCTTCTGTGGGTTTTTCCTCGTTACAAACGTAAACCCTGACGTAGCCTATGCGCTCCTTCCCTGTGGTATTCGGTTGTGCTGTAATCTCTATGGTTCCTCCCTTAACGTTTTTAGCTGATATCCACGACTTGTATTCATCGCTGATTTTATAACCAAACTTTGTAAATCCCTGGGCCGTCACTTTAACACTCTGCGTGTTGCCTTCAGCTGGAAAGGTCAGTTCGGTTGGACTGACGCTGGCATTAATTTGCTTATTCCTAATCTCAAAGGTAACGTGGGAGTCTTTTGTATTAGACGAATGATTCACGGACACAATGTTCAGGTAATTCACTTTCCCATCTCCCAGCAAATTCTTAACATTCTCGCCAGCGATGACCATGGAGTCACCCTCCTCCAAAACCCCTCCAATTTGTTTCCGCTTTGTGCCTCTGGCAATCACATACGTCTTAAAGTCCGGGTTTAGTTGTTTGATCACAATTTCCTTTCCTTCAAAAGAATTCTCTCCTTTTTCGTTCTTATAACTAGTAAAGTTACAGGAGAGCAAATCACATCCATAAGTCAGACATGGCATCTTCCTTTCATACTTGCCGTCAGTATTTGTTAATACATTGGTAGAAGTTTCGCTGGTTGTTATGATTCCTTCATTAATTCCTGGTATTAAGTCTCCACATAGCATGGTTAAGAGGTATTCGTCGTATTTGTATCGAGAGAAAGAATCCCAAGCGTCATAATCTCGGAGCCATGATTCAAGAGGTTCGAACGTTTTGGTTGTATATGTCTTCCATTTCTTATAGAGTTTCACAATCTCCATCTTGTCAATACCAAAAGTTCCCTTCATTTCTGAAATGGGGCTAGTCATATAATAGAGAAGTGACGACATTCCGTAGCCATGGGCTGCTGTCATCTTAACAAAAGTCTTGTTGTTTTCAGAATCCAGCTTCCAACACTCCCTATAGTTATACAGGCTTTTTCTGTAACTTGGGAGATATTGAGACACGAAATTCCCATCCAGTTGTCCATCATTCACGAACTGCTCAATCCACACGGAACCTGCCTCACACAAGATGTTCTCCTCACCAGGGGAGAATGCTTTCTTAATTGGTGAACGCGGGTCATATTCGGACTGATAATAATGAAACAGTTCATGGATTGTCGTCCGCTTCAGCTGTGCTAAAAAAGCTTCTTCACCATCTTTATCATAAAGATCAGAAAACTTACACATATTGATCTTCACAACATTCCATTCGTCATAAAGTGTATGCTGCTCAAAGAATCCAAATGCATCCTTTCCAAATAAAAAGTCGTTAACAAAATGAATGGGAATCTTGCGCGAAGATCTTGTGGAGAAGCCGAGTGCTTGTATTTGCTTTAGGGCTTCAATAACGTATTGGTTAATCTTTGGTTTTAATCGATTATACAAAGACTTTTGTTTACTGGTTAGCAACCAACTGGGCTCATAATACCATTCAATATTACCCACCTGGCCTTCCATAATATAACGAGTGCCTGTTCTAGTTCCATTGACATCATCTCCCGAAGGATAATGAGCAAGTCCCATAGTCAGGTAGGTGTTGCCGTCATCCTCATCGTTTTTGGTTGCTGGCAACGTGAAATGGTATTTACTATTGCTATAGTCAGCATCGAAACTGACGTCTTGTTTCACTAATTCGTATGTGGATTTCTCTAATGCCTGTGCAACCGTCATAAAGCGGATATCATCGGCCTGCTCTGCCGACTTAATACTCACGGATAGTGGTTTGTCAAGTTTTGCTGGCGTTGTGAGTTGGTAGAATTTCGATACTTCGTATTCTCCACATGTCTCACCCTTCTTAACCTCAGTTATCGCAATCTTTGTATCCTTGTTGAAGGTGCCACTTGGGAAGGTGATGGTGATGTCACCCTTTTCGATGGTACCACCTGTGGCGGGAACTACTTGCCAGTCACCCTCGGCAACAGGAGTCTGGGGTTGTGTGGGATTAGTTGAAGGATCTGAATCTGATCCGCTTTCAGAACACGAGATAGTGAATGTTGCCAACAGCACGGTTGTCAGCATCATCAATAGAAAGTTTGGTAGTCTTTTCATACTTTATTCTTTTGTTTGATTGATTAAGATGGCTCAAAGGTAAGGAAAAGGACTGTAAAAAGACTCTTGATTTGCAAAAAACGACTAACAATTTGCAAATCGTTAGTCGTTTCCCTGTGATATCCACTCTTTGGGGGACATTCCCGTGGCCGCTTTGAAGATCTTGAAGAAGGTCTGTTCGCTGCCAAAACCCGACTCCATCCAGACTATTGAGATTTTCTTGCCTGGGGTTTCCCGCATCAGCCGTTTGGCATATTCTATACGGTATTGATTGACGTATTGAACGAAAGAACAGTTCATCTGGGAATTGATACAGGCGGAGATATCATTACGATGCACACCAAATATTTCAGCAATGTCAGAGACCTTCAGGCCACTATTCAGATATAGCTTTTGTTCTTCCATCACCCTGTTGATACGCTCCATCAGGGAATCAGAGTTGGGAGATTCTGGGAGAATCAGCGAGACAGGTTCCTTGGTTTCTTTATCACGCCTCTTTCTATATATAAATAGGTATAGAAGCAGGACGACGAATAACAGCGCTGCCAACACCAAGAAGACAACCAGCCAGAGACTGATACCACTTTCAGCGGTGACAGGATCTCTTCCGACTCGCAGCAGGAGCACACTTTTCGATGGTGTGAAATTACTGCCGTGATACATACCGCCTGCGATGAGCAGATTTCCCTCGGGAGTCAGTATGGGTGAGTAACTGTTGAACTCTGGCAGAGGGTCTGTATAATAGAGCATCAGAGAAGCAGGTTGCTTGGTATAGTCGATAGCGAGCACATACCAGCGCCAAGGTTTCTCTGGGGCTTTTGGGAAATCCTTGCTGAGTCCAAGAAGATAACCTCGCCCAGCATTCTGATCAACAAGTATCGTAGAAAAATAGCGGATATCCTCTCCGTGACTTTGCATCGGAATAGGACAAGCGGTGGGCAACAACGCAAACTCCCCATTGACGACTTTCGCTATTGCCACTTGACCATCGTGGTTTTCAACTGCCACCAAATAGGCATAGATGCCCTTAGCCTCATCGCCTATGAAACTCTCTGAACTGCGGGCCATATCATTGCTTATTGGCCACCATTCCTCTAACAAGGGAATCGTGACAGAATCGCCCTTCAGACTATAAGCTGTAGTCGTCCAAAGGGTATCGCCTGTCAGATCATGGCCTCCGAGAATGAGGGCATTACCCTTGGCTATGCGAAGAATCAGGGGATAAGCCCGTCCTACTGACACATCTTTTATATATGTGAAGAGGCGATAGTCGTTATAGTCTGCATGCGTTTCCTTTGGATCGGAAAACAACTCAATACCGTCATCATAATACCAATTGCCAGCAACAACGACGCGCCCACTGTCAATTTCGAGGGCTGAAGCATGCGTGCGTTTCCGCTGCAAGCTGCAAAAGCCGTTGAAAGAGTGAGTAAGTGGATCGTAAGTTTCTGTCACGTATGTCTGGCCTATGCCAATAGGCTTTTCGCAGCCTCCGCCAAGCATCACCTTCCCAGAGTTTAGCACCACAGAGAAGCCGAAGTCGTGGGTATAGATCATCGGAATGGTGTGCCACTTGCCATCTTTGTAATATTCTGCCGTAGGGGTTGGCAAGAACCCGTTGGTATGGCCACCCGCCACCGTGATTTCACCATTCACGCAAAAAACTTCATGCCCAGCACGGGGGATGTTCAAGTCTGGCAGGCGCTCGACATCAATCTTACTGACGGCACAAGTGTCTGCAGCATTGATGCTTCCCGTTATGAAAAGCAGGACAACTATAATAAGGTGAAATATTGTCTTCATTCTTTGTCAGTTTTCGTCTTTGGGTGCAAAGATACAAAAAAAACCACAGATTGCACAGATTTTACGGAATATTTCGTAAAATTGGATGAAATCGCAAACCTTTTGTAAATAAAGGGGCTCTGAGGGATTAGGAAAAAACGGGGTTACGAATAAGAGACCTTTCTAATTTCCTCATTCTGCTGTGATTTGCGTATCAATGAACTCCCGACGCAAAGCCACCAGCCTGTTTAATGGCTCATTGTCGGGGACAAAGGTACACAGAATATACGAGATAACAAAACTTTTGAGGGATTTTTCACTCTTTCTTCTTTAGTCTCATATTTTTGTGCTACCTTTGCACACATAATTTATAATAGAGACTTTCCTATGGCAAAGATTAAAGTTCAGAATACGGAGATAACCGTCGTTTCGCACAATGACGATGACTACATTTCGCTGACCGATATGGCTCGTAGTCAATTGCAGGAGCACATTATCTTTCGTTGGCTCAGTCTGAAAAGCACGATTGAGTACCTTGGCGAATGGGAAATGCTTTACAATCCCAATTTTAATTGTACCGAATTCGGTACATTTAGAAACATGGCGGGCAGCAACAACTTCGTTCTGTCAGTCAAGACATGGATAGAAAAGACTGGAGCCATTGGTATCTTTTCCAAAGCGGGACGATATGGTGGAACTTATGCCCATCGAGATATAGCCTACCATTTCGGAATGTGGATAAGCCCAAAGTTCCAACTATTGTTGGTCAAGGAATACCAACGTTTGAAAGCCGAAGAACAAAAGATGTTAGGCTGGACAGCAAAAAGAGAGCTATCCAAAATCAACTACCATATTCATACTGATGCCATCAAAAGCCATCTGGTTCCCGAAGAAGTCACCTCTGCACAGGCTAGCATTATCTATGCAGAGGAGGCCGATGTTCTAAATGTGGCTATGTTCGGCATGACAGCCAAGCAATGGCGAGAAGCTAATCCTGAATTGAAAGGCAATATCCGTGACTATGCCACCATCAATGAATTGATATGTCTGTCGAATATGGAGAATATCAATGCAGTGCTAATCAATGATGGAATACCACAGGGCGAAAGACTTGTGAAACTGAACCAGATTGCTATCCAGCAAATGCAGGTCTTGGAGGGGAATAGTAATAGGAATCTTCTTAAGTAACCCTTTCTCAAATAGGAGATTCACAATTGCATGATAGTTCATCTATCGTGCGTGGCTTCTGAGTGCTCATTGCTGTTTCTAAAAAAAGGTGACCCGCCAGCAGTTCTACGGGATGCCGACGGGTTCTGTTATCGTTTGATTCGGACTGTCTTATCCGAGAATCTTCTTATTTCGGCTGCAAATATAGCACATTTTCTTAAAATATGCAACTTTTTTTGAAGTTTTTTCTCAAAAAACAATATAATATGCAAGAAAATTTGTAATTTTGCACCTGACTCTTTGTCTTGAGCCAACGTAAACAATTTGGACGTGTCCTAAATAATACATAGGCAAAAGACAGTCCACGCCGGGCCGAGTGAGGCGATGCCGCCATAACAAAGCGGGCATTGGGTGGGAAGAGAGAGTCACGACATATTAAAAAGGCGTCTTCAAGCGTCTTGTCTTTGACCTTTAGGAATTCTCGCAAAATTCAGATATTGTCAAGGATGAGGCAACAGTAGATGTCCTCGGGATGTGTTTATACGCATCTCTTTAGCAGACATATAAGGTTTCCCCATTTTTATGTCTGTTCAAGGGGATTACTATATTCATATCGGCGTGGGCTTCGACGTTGCTCGTTCTTCAATATCGGGCAATGCGAGAAGCCTCTAAAGGTGGGACGGGCGACAAAGCAAGTTCCCACGCTTTCTTTTTTATGCCGTCAGACCAGAAGTTTAACAGAGCCGATAGGGGGACAGGGTTCGCTTTAGGTACGGCAGAAAGGAATGGATGTCATACAGATTAATAGTGGTGAATATGTAGGAATGAGGATTCTGGCTATCAAGTCAATTCCGCACATCTCCATATTGTCTGAGAAACTTCAGCCTCAGGAACATATTGAGCATTATGCCCAAGACATGTCCAACCTGCTTAGTGAAATCTACCAACAATATAAGGAACTCTTCAAGCAAGCGGGACAGAGTCAGGATATTGCCATAGAGCTCAACTGGATTACGGAGGCTGTCGCGAACCAGCCATATAAGGCAAAAATTCATCTCTTCATTCTCTTACGGAGTATTCACTCTGTTCAGCAGCGGGCAGAAGAGACGCTGGAAGTACTGTCGGGACTGTTAAAGGCGACCTTGGACAGTGGCAGATATGAATATACCGACAGTTCGTTTGCAGACTACTTCGATAAGTTCAAACAGGCATCGGGCGGTGGTTGTCAGGCTATTGTAAAAGAGGAACGGATGGAAGACCTACAGAACAGTTATCTGCCTGTGAGTTATGCATACGACAAGATGCCCACTGACTATCAGGACTTGAGCAGAATTGCCAACATCCTGATTATGCATCCAGGTTGTGCAGTATCCTTCCAATTGATACCTACCTATTATAATAATGAGGAACTGGCAGAACTGAACCAACTTAATCAAAATGTAAGCATGTTGAGTCAGGGTGTGCACGACAGGCAGGTGGGAAATGTCAGTTTCAGCAATGCGGAAAGACTGAGTCAACTGTATAAGTATTATGCTGACAATAAGAGTCGGGCTCTTTTTCAGTACAACATTATTATATATGGAGATTATCAGTCGTTAAGCGCAGTTTCCACAAGGGTGCTTGGACAGTTGAACTCTACGCAGGAACAAGCACCCAATCTACAGATTGTGAATTTGTCTCATGATGAGGTCTGTTCTTCACAGGAGATGCTCTACCCTCAGCCTTGGATGGTGAGCGATCTGCTGCTCAACAGAAACAGAAATCAGGCCATCTGGAGCAGTGGATATGTCAGCAACGCCCTGTACCGATTCCCGTTCGTTGTGACGGCAGAAGAGGCTGCATCGTTCTTCCGTCTGCCTATTGGCGATGACAAGGTAAATGCAGGATTGAATGTAAATGAGACAGGGAAAACCAGCAAGACCTATTCTCAGAATCTCATTAATGCAGGTGATATTGAGATTGGAAAGTTGAAATCGTCTTCAGCCAACTCCATTGGATTCACGCTGAAAGACCTTGCCAAACACATGCTTGTTGTGGGTACTCCTGGTTCAGGAAAGACAACGTTCTCCGTGGGGTTGCTTGACCGTCTTTGGAAAGATTATCATATTCCATTCCTTGTCATTGAGCCTGCAAAGAACGAATATCGATCACTGGTACAAAGTATTCCTGAATTGCAAGTTTTCACGCCAGGCAAAAACTTTATCTCTCCATTTGTGTTCAATCCCTTTGTTCCGCCAAAGAATGTTAGACTTGAGACATACAAATCAACCCTCAAAACCGCTTTTGCAGCAGGTGTATCGATGTCAACACCACTTGACAAGATTTTTGAGGACACCATCAACAACTGTTATTCAGACTTCAGATGGCTTGACTCATATACGACAGAGAATAAGGGCAGAATCTTCAACATCACAGACTTCATCAAGTGTTTCCAAGAAACATTCGATGAAATTGGCTATACAGGCGATGCCAAGAATATTGGACGTGCAGGTATCGTCCGCCTGAAAAGTTTAGTGAATTTGTTCGATAATTATTATTCCATACCGATTGAAGATATATTGTCAAAGCCAACCATCATTGAACTGGCAGCCATAGAGAACAGTGAGCAAAAGGCTCTTATCATAGCCTTACTGCTATTGTCTATTCTTGCATACGTGAATGCTAACTACATAGGTGAAGGTGGATTGCGGAATTTTATCCTATTGGAAGAAGCTCATGTACTACTTGATGCAGATACCAATGTAGGAGAAGGTTCCGCCAATCCCAGTGCCATAGCGCAAGGACTGGTCAAGCGCATGTTGGCAGAGATACGTTCCTATGGAGTGGGCATTGCCATTGCTGACCAGTCACCACGCAAGGTTGGTACAGATATCGTTGCATTGACTGATATCAAAGTGGCTTTTCGTTTGGTTGAGGGAGAAGATAAGGAAATTCTTGCTAACTCAACCAGTATGAATGAAGTGCAAATGGCCAGACTTGCCAAACTAAAGCCAGGTGAGGCATTCCTTTTTTTTAATCGTCTTGACGAACCTGAGGAAATAATTACACCGGATTATCGTCTTGATAATAAGATTAGCATATCGCTTTCAGACGATGGCATTAAGCAACTGACTACTTATTGGAATAACAAACAAGACAAACTACGACCATATCCAGAGTGTGCTTTCGCTCCTTGTTGCCAGGAGTGTTGCAACTATGAGCGACGGCTATTGGCACGCGAGGTAGCAAGGAGGATATTCCGTGGGTATATACCAACGAATACCAAAGATCCCGAACCCGTGAAGAAAGCATTTTCAAAGTTCACGTCGTTGATAAAAGCAGAACTGAACGATGAGCCCTTCAGCCCAGAGTTGCGCACCTGCGTGAAAGTACACTTCTGGAGGCGGTTGATGTATGATACCAAATTGAGAATCCGGCCTTCAGACATTGAAGAGTCCATAAAAAGAGATTATCAATCCTAAAACATAAATGATATGAGAGAATATAGTGATAGCGAAGACAATTGGCAGGATGATGCTCCTGACACTGATCAGCCTGACACTCAGGATATGAGTTCAGATGATGGACAATCTGATACGGATTATGACGGTGGAGAAACTGACGGTGACGATTATGACGTCACAGACAGCGGCCCTGATTACTCATCAGACGATAGCTCCTCCGATGACGACTTTGGAACTTGGGATACAACGGGTAGCGAGGACGATGGGACATTTGGTGAATGGGATACTACCGGTGGCGATGACAGCGATGACGATGGTGGTGAGGAAGGTGGCGGGTATTTCCCTGAATATGAGAATTCATGGGATCAAGGAGATGACGGCTACGACTCTGGCGGTGATGACTACGATGGAGGCATGGGCGACGGTGGCGGCTGGGGCACCGATGGTGGTGATATGACTGACTCCAGCAGTGACTTCAGCGGTGGTGACGATGTAGAATGAATTATTAACTAAAAACATAACAACTATGGGATTATTTCACAGAAACGAGAATGAAGCGAATTTTGCTGGAGGCAGCAAAAACGTGATGGAGTCCATTCAGCGGCAAAATGATACTGGTACGCTGATATATCTAGACCCCAGGCAGGACTTCAACACCAATTCGGTGATTACGGTAGCTCCTAATGAGCAGGTTATATTTATTAAGGGTGGTGAATTTTATGGAACATTACCAAGTGGGCGACATGAAGTTAAGACGGAGAATTATGCCGTCTTAAGTAAAATACGTAATATGCTTACGGGTGGTATAAGCACGTTTACGTGTCAGGTGTATCATGTGCAGACTAATGAACAGATTATTCCATGGGGTACATCTTCGCCCATTGAAGTTCAAGATTACTTCTTGGGGAATGGGGTAATTGGAGTAAAAACACCTGTGCGCGGAAATGCAGACTTCCGTGTCAGATTCAATTTTAATGAAGATGACGATGCTAGTAAAAAAGCTTTTATGCGTATTATGGGCGACAAAAGTACTTTTACTGTGACTGATTTGTCTTTGTTTTTTCAGGCTCAGATATCTCAAAAGGTTGCTACGGGAATTGCAAAACAGTTGAAAGATATCTCAAAAACCGAATCAATAAATGGTATTTCCGAACATACAGAAGAACTAGCCAATATGTTATTACCTTATTTTTCTGATGTATTCTTGTCATATGGTTTAGAGCTAATTAATTTCTCATTTAACAGTTTGGCCATAGAGGAAACGGAAGAGCGCCAGAAGTATATGGATCGTCTTATTGCAGCAGCACATACAGGTAGTTATGATAAGGCTATGCAGCAAGAACTTCTGGAGAATGTGTCTCTAAATCCTGGCGCAGGAGGAATTGCTGCTGCAGGAGCTGGTCTCGGGATGGGAATGGCTGCAGGCAATGCCTTTGCACAGATGGCCACGACAGCTTTTGGAAATCCCCAACCACAGCAGCCACCTCAGCCACAAGGATTTGGTGGTCAAGGACGTTTTGGTACGGGCGGCACTCCCCAACAGCAACAAACAGCACAACCCGACCCCATGGAATCACTATCTAAAATGAAGCAACTGCTTGATGCAGGACTGATCAAACAAGAGCAGTACGATGCAAAGGTTGCTGAAATTATGAGCCGATTATAATCCTAAAACAATTATCGTATGAAGGCAAATATATTGAAAATCGTTATTGGACTTATCTTTCTGATAGTGTTCAATGTGTTGTTCTTCCTTCTGGGAGGAACGGAACGTTCAGACACAGAATGGGTATGCTATGGTTTTATCCATATGTCATACTTGTGTCTATTAGTTACACCGCTCTTTTGTAATGCTGGAAAAGGTGAAACAGTCCTTTCTGCCAGCCTGTATCTTAGGGCGTTATTCTACTTTTTTACAGAACTGATAATTGGTCTGGGATTCATTTTGTATAATGCCTATAACCCTATATCCGTTGTGTGGCCAGCCATCATTCAAGGAATACTGTTAGCTGTATTCCTCATTTTGCAGTTGATGAGTGTTTTGGCTAACGATGCAACAAAGGCTTCATTGGCCAAGCAAAGGCAAGAACGGGTTTATATTCGCTCTTTGGCTGAAAACCTAAAAGAAGCCATGAGGCAAGTAAATGACCCCACATTGCGTAAACAGATGGCTAACTGCTATGAGTCGTTGAGCAGCAGTTCGCTTGAAAGTTTCCCTGAGGCACTTGATGCTGAGTTGGAATTGGAAAATGCTGTCAATACCCTGTGCTCTTTCGTAGAACAAGGTGACACAAGTCAACTTGGACAGCAGATCCAGAAAGTACAAGTGGCTATGAAACATAGGAACCAAGCAATCCGTATGGCAAGATTTTCTTAATTATTAATATTTACTAACCCTTTAAATTCTACAATTATGGCAGAAGAAACAAAACTGAAACTTCAAGAGGTGGTTTGCCCAAGCTGTAATGCAGCCATTTTGCAGTTTAACCCGACCACTTTGATTAACGAGTGCCCAAGTTGCCACAAGAAACTGGTGAATCCGCTTGTCAAGCCCAAAGAAGTGCTTGCTCCAGAGCGCATCATTCCGTTTACGACAGATGAGCAGACATTTGAGAACGCGATGACTAATGCTCTGATTAACCAGGACTACGTTCCCACAAACATCTTTGAGCATTGTAACTGTGATAAAGTAGTGCAGACCTATCTTCCTATGTATCTTTTCGAGGGAACTTATAACGCCTCTTGGAGTTGTGAGTCTGCATATGAAGACCAGAAAGTGGACATTAAGCGTAATTGGACTGACAGTGGTAAAACCATTTCCACAAAGACAGTAAAAAAATGGCGTCCGCAGAATGGTAATGCCGCAGGTAATTTCGCTTTTCTTTGTTTAGCGAATGAGAGCGACAAAATTCCTACTGAACTCAGAGAGTTTACCCGTCTCTTCCCTTACGATGTCATGATGTCAAAAGAATATACCGATGGCATGATTGACTTCAACGACGAGAACATGATGACATTTGAGCGTAATGCCGATGAAACTCTGGTTTGGCAGAAACATGGTAAAGACATGGTAGAGGAAACAGCAAAGAATGCTGCCCTTAATCAGATTGGCAATCAAGAGATCCGTAATTTCCGTGCCTCGTCTAGTTTTAATCTAACCACGAAGGGTAAATATGTGTATGCACCTTTCTGGTTTGTATATTACAATTATGCAGGAGGCCAGTTCCATTTCTTAATGGATGGTATCGGACAGCGCACAGAATACAGTTACCCTGTTAATCAAGAAGAAGTCGACTTTGTCAAAGGCAAGGAGAAAATAAAGAGTTATTACACTTGGTTGTGGGTTCTTGCCCTGTTGCTTTGGTATGTATTCAACTTCACAACTGCATTTGTATATCTTATCATTTGGCTGATTGGCAAGTTTGTTGTCAATAAGATGATGGATAAACAAATCCAAGAACGTCTTGACGATTCTAAATCCCAACGACAGGCTGGTGCAAATCGAATATGATGAAACGAGGGCAATCAGCTGATTGCCCTCGTTGTTTACATTTTAATTCCTCTCCGTTGTTCTTGTCCTAATTCGAACTGCTCCTTAAACCATTGGACAATGGGTGTCTCGTTAATATGCAGGAAGAGAAAACGTTTCTCATCCGCTATTACCTGTGCCGTGACGTTATCAGCAAATGCATAACGCCTATTCTCGTTGGAGTGAAGCCATCCACTATAATTGATAGCTTGCCCGTGTAGTAATTTGGCTGTCTGTTCCTTGTTGAAACCGTATTGCAGACACTCACGCTCCATATTGAGGAAACGCTTGAAACTTGGGAACCATCTATAAGCCTTGTCTAAGATGCGCTTCAAGTTGCTCACCTCTTGCTGGTACTGCTCAATGGTGCGGTTGAATTCTCTTGCGTGGTTGTCCTTCAACTTTTGCATATCGGCGTGAAGTCTCTCAATCTGGTCATTCAAATCTTCAACTTCCCTGTGCAGTTGGGCATTCTCTTTCTCCAGTCGGTTCACCTTGTTACCCCCAAGAAGAGAATTTAGGCCGTTGAGTGCAGTGGTGGCAGTCTTCGTGGCTGAGTTCTTCAGTTCCTTCGTCTTAGCCTCTGACTTAATGCGGGCAAGGTCTTTCTTTGCCTGTTCTGCCTCTGCTACCACCAGTCTTGCCTTTTCCTGTTCTTCCAGCAGTTGAGCAATGTTAGCCTGTAAGTCCTCGCCTTGTGCAATCAGGCTGCGGTAATACTCATGCGTGGATATGTGCTGCGCCTCTGAGCCTTTGATGCCTCTTTGTAGTCCGAATGCTGCCATCTGTTCAGCGTAGGTTTCTTGGTAGCGTATCAAGTTCTTGCCTTGCAAGCGAACAAGTTCGGCCCTTCGCGTCCCACAACGATAATGGGATGCTCCGCTTGCAACTGAACTGGCTCTGTGTTCCATTGATGGTGATTCTGCCCATCACTGACACAATGCCGTTCTTTACCTTACTCTTGTTCGCATAGAACAATACCGAAAAAGTGCTTCTACTCATCTTCTAATTCCTTTTTTTAATTCGGGCTGCAAAAGTAATACCTTTCTGGGAATAAATTGCTAAGCTAATCACGGCAGATTTAGGAAAGAAAAACGCAGAATGTGAAAACGGTTCGAACTGCCGAGAAATGCCTTGATTTGCACAGGTCGTTAAGAAAGTTTAACTATCCGACATAGGGCTATCGGGGGTTCTTCGACGAGCGAAGCGGCAAAGCCGAGTCCGAATTGGAAACCTAATTCGTTCCGCAATCTGCCTCGATTTGCGTAGAGCCTCTTGCCGAAAGTTACTCAAATTGCGCTCATTTGCCTTTATTTATGGGCTTATCTGCGTTAATCTGCGAAAAATGCTTTTCTGTTTCAGCATTATTTAGTAACTTTGCAGTCAAAACCCATCTTTAAGACTAAAGATGAAAAAGGTATTACTAACAATGGCCATTACCTGTTCGGTGGCCGCACAGGCACAGAAGGCGCCTGTATTTGAGACTTCTGCGAAGGACGAGATTGCCGCCAACCGTTATCTGGCGGGGAGTAACTATCTGGACTATGACCGTCAGCTGACGGACAAGGCATTGACGCCGGCACCCAAAGGCTACGAACCTTTCTATATGAGCCACTACGGTCGTCACGGTTCACGCTGGTTGATCTGGGAGGGCGACTACCGGCTGCCCATGACCACACTGAGGAGTGCCCGTGAGGCAGGGAAACTGACTCCGTTAGGCGAAGAGACACTCCAGAAGCTGGAAGCCTTCCACCCCACAACGGAAAAGCGTCTGGGCGATCTGACGACCGTCGGCGAGCGTCAGCATCACGGCATCGGAAAGCGTATGGCCCTGCACTTCCCAGAGATCTTCAAGACTCCTGGCGTAAAGATCGACGCCCGCAGCACCGTCGTCATCCGCTGCATCCTCTCAATGATAGCCGAATGTGAGGAGCTGGCAGCTGCCAACCCCACGGCCCAGATCCATAACGATGTGAGTGAGAGCCTGCAATATTATCTGAACCAGCCTTGGGAGGGAGTCGTCAAAGAACAGGGAAGAACGACAGGCGACAAGGAATATGCCGAAGCCCAGCAGAAGTACACCCATCCCGAGCGTCTGATGAAGGCCCTCTTCAACGACCAGCAATGGGTATATAATAATGTAGCTTCTGGCGACTTCATGCGTCGTCTCTTTGAAGTGGCAGCGAATATGCAGAGCCACGATACGGACATCGAACTGCTGTCGCTCTTCACTGACGATGAAGTGTACGACCAGTGGCGCATCCGCAATGTCGGCTGGTATCTCGACTACGGTGCTTCTCCTGTCTCTGGCACAAAGATGCCCTTTAGCCAGCTGAACCTCCTGAAGAACATCATTGAGACGGCCGATACCGTTACCCAGACACAGGCCACGCTGCGTTTCGGCCACGAGGTGTGTGTGATGCCTCTGGCCTGTCTTCTGGAGCTGGATAATTGCGGTATGGCTGTGGAGAACCTCGACGAGCTGGATACCTATTGGCGCAACTACCGCATCTTCCCCATGGCCTGCAACATTCAGTTGGTGTTCTACCGTCCGAAAAAAGGCAAGGAAGGCGACATCCTCGTGAAGGCCCTGTTGAACGAGCGGGAGGCTTATATGCCTGCACAAACTGACAACTGGCCCTACTACAAGTGGCAGGACCTCAGAGAGTACTACCTTAACAAAATCAAAGAGTTTGAATGTGGTTTATAGTTTAAAGTTTATAGTTTATAGATGATTACTTAATTTTAGCCGTCATCGGGCTACGAACACCCTTATACGACTTCAGGTACGCCTTGGCACTTCCGAATGAAAGGAACATGTCGAGGCGTAGTGGTATATGGTTTTCGTCATCTGTAACCCAGAAACGCAGCAGTTCCTTGCTCTTGCCATTATCTCGCTCATAGAACGAGAACACCAGGCAACGGAACTTCTCCTTGGTATCGCTCATCTTATAGTTCTCCCTGCCTCGAAATTCAAGCCAAGAGTTGCTCAAACCCATAGCATCACTGACGGGCATGGGAATCGTCTCGTTCTTCTTCATCTTCGACGCATCAAAGTTACGGGCACGGAGGAAGATGGACATCATATCATAGATGCAAGACTTATAAGTAGTGGTCTTCCAGAGGTGTTCACCGCTGGAGGTAATGCGATGCTTCTTCAGCTGACAGTTGCCGTGAGGATAGCTGTACCATATTTCATCAACGTAATAACTATCGCCCTCCTTTGCACCCTTACGGAAATAGAGGGGCGAGAGATCCGGATTGCAATAGGAGAGCAAGGTATCACGCATAACGAAGAACTTGTCGAGCTTGGGGTTGCCACGGGTAATCAGATATGACTTCCAGGCATCCTTACCCTCAAACTTCGCCATCTTTGTATCCATCTCAGCTGTACCTACCTTTACCCAGATGAACTTCCAATTGAAATAAAGGTCATAAGCGAGTTCCTCACCAGACTTAAAGGCATTATTCTCTATTCCGCACTGAGCAGAAGAAGTGAAAGGTAAAAAGGTAAGAAGGTAAAAAAGTAAAACACTCTTTACCCACCCACTTTGCTTTCTCGCTATACTATTCATCTTTTTCATTATCTTGCTTTTTTACTTTTACTATTTTGTCTTTATTATATGGTATGCCGAGTTTCTTGGCGCGGTCGGCATTACGATTCTTGAGTTTCTTCTCTGCTTCTGGCTTCTGCTTTGTGATGGCTCTGGGCTTCTGCTTGAAGCGAGGCGTACCTGTGAGGTTCCAGGCCTGGGTGATGTCCCACTTCTCTTTACATTCTATCTCACGGTTATAGTAGAACACATCCTCTGGCTGCAAGTCTGCGTCATAGTCACCAGTATCCCACTGGCCATTGTTATTGGCATCGAGGAAGGCACTGACATAGTATTTGTTGGGCATCACATAGTCGAAGTGGGCAACGTTGTTTTTGGCCACAATCTCCTTAACAACACCACCAGAGCTGTTCAACAACTGCACTCGCAGGGGGATCGTATCCGTCACGCCGCTGAGATTGAGCGTCAGCGTACCCAGCTCATCAAGACTCTTCACCTTGATGCCCTGCTTATACTTATCCGACACCTGACCATAGATATTCTCAAAGGCTGCTGAATCTATCTCCAGACTATATTCAGTATCAGGTCGCCACTCGGCCGTTATCTCAAACTCACGGATCGTACCTTCCACAGGCTTGAAGACATAGGCCGCCTCATACCACAGACTGTCTATCTGAGAGTAGAGATGGATGGCTGATGTGTCGCAGCGCACCAACGGATTAGGCATCTCTATGCGCACCTTCTCGTTTGGCACCATCGTAGAGGGAATCCTGATATCGGGCTTCAACGGCTGCACAGGATAGATGGAGTCGTAAGGTTGATCACGCTTCTTTTTCTTCTCCTGCTCCTTCTGCCATTTCTCAATCTCCTTTGCTTTATCCTTCATCCGCTTCTCGTAGGGTGTCTTTGCCAGCACCTCAAGGGTATCTGTCTGACTGACGAGGTTGCCGAGCGTGTCTGTCATCATATAGGTAATTTCCATACGGAGGGTATCCTGATTGACAAGAGCCGTATCGCGCAGCCAGTAGTGGATGGTGTCCTGCTTCTCGCCTGTCTCGATGACAAAGGCGCTGTCTGACTCAAAGTTCATGCCTTTGATGACGGGCAACTCTGGGTGGCCATAGGTGAAGAACATTGAGAACTTCTCCGGATCCGTACGCTCCGTCTTGAGCAGATAGCGGTCTGTCTGGATATGAGAGAAAGCCAAGAGCGTGATGTCATCCGGCAGGAAATGGGTGTAGGGCACAGGGCGCAGGGCGTCGATGTGCAGCGAGTCGCGCCAGATGGTGTCAATACGGGTGTCGGGCTTTGAGGTAGGACTGAATGTCTCATGGTTGAAAGCCAGCATCTCACCACGCTGTGTATAGTGGAAATCGTTGTCCATATCCTGCAAGGCATAAGCCCGATAGGTGCCTGGAGCGATACCTTTCACCACAAAGTGGCCACGACTGTCAGTACGAGAGACGCGCAGCAACGGCTTGGTCTTGAAAGCCGAGTCGGCGAGGTCATCGTAAAGTCCCACCATCATACCCTTGACAGGTTCAAGGTTGCTGGCATCAAGCACATAGCCGGACACCTCAAAGGTATCAATCTGCTCGCCTGTGGAGAAAGTATAGGTGTACGACCCCATCGGATTGCCTTCATTATTATCAGTGATGGCGTCACTGAAGTCAATGGTATAGGTGGTGTTCTCCTTCAGCGAGTCTTGCAGCTCCACAACGACTTTCTTGCCAGAAGCCTTGATCTCTGCCATTTCCAATTGCGGAGGCGAGATGATGACTTTGTTTGTGGCATCCTCCAATTTGATGAACTCGTCGAAGTAGATGGTGACCTTCTTGCTCTTAACGTTCACAGACTGGTCGTCAGGAACACTACGGACTACCTTCGGCGGATCGTCATCATACCATCCGCCATCAGGACTGCCCATCTTGGCGCAAGAGGAAAAGAGGTAAGAGGTAAGAGGTAAGAGGTAAGAGATTACTCCTACCGCCACCAGCATCCGCATACGTCTTCCTATGCCTTTTCCTTTCTTCATAACATTTCTCTTACCTATCCTCTCACCTCATTTATCTTGAGCAGTTGTTCGATGGTGTCGCGTGAGTTGCTGAGGCGGGGCACCTTGTGCTGACCGCCTAACTTGCCACGCAGCTTCAGCCAGTCGTTAAAGAGATTCTGGCGCGCCACGATGATCTCTAACGGCTGGAGTGTGATGTCCTTATAGCGCTTGGCTTCGTAGTCGCTGTTAATCTCCTGCAGATGCTTATCGAGGAGCATTGCAAACTGTTTCAGATCCTGTGGAGGCTTGGAGAACTCAATGAGCCACTGATGGCGGCACTTCGCATTGGCATCCATAAACACTGGGGCGGCCGTGTATTCCAACACTTCGGCTCCTGTCTGATCACAAGCGTATGCCAATCCCTTCTCGGCATTGTCCACAATCAGCTCCTCACCAAAGGCATTGATGAAGTGCTTGGTGCGACCAGAGATGATAAACTTATAGGGATTTGTCGAGGTGAACTGTACCGTGTCGCCTATCTCATATCGCCAGAGTCCGCACGAGGTCGAGATGACCATCGCATAGTTCTTGCCCTTCTCAACACCCCAGAGGGGCACAGGGTCACCTCCGTCCATCGGGATGAACTCATAGAACACCCCATAGTCGAGCATCAGCAGCATCGATTTATCCGTCGGATCGTCCTGAATGCCGAAGAATCCCTCGCTGGCGTTATAGGTCTCCATATAGTGCATCCTTGGCGAGGTGATAAGTTGTTCGTATTGCTTGCGGTAGGGCGTGAAGGCCACACCGCCGTGAAAGAACACCTCGATATTCGGCCACACCTCTTCCAGATGCTTCTTTCCCGTCATCTCCATCATACAGGTCAGCACGGAGAGCATCCATGAGGGCACGCCGGAGATGTTCGTCACGTTCTTGTTCATCGCCTCACGGGCAATACGCTCCCGCTTCACTTCAAAGTCGGAGAGCAGGGCCGTCTGCTTCTTTGGCACACGGACGAGGTTCACCAGCGGACTGATGTTCTCGATGAGGATGGCGCTCAGGTCGCCCACCAGCGAGTCTTTCAGATTATAATTAGGTGCGTGACTGCCGCCAAGAATCAATCCCTTACCGTCGAACATCCTCGACTGCGGATTGTTTCTCAGGTAGATGGCCACAGAGTCGCGGCCTCCCGCATAGTGGATCTTATGCAGACCCTCCTGACTGACGGGGATGAACTTAGACTTATCATTGGTGGTGCCTGAGGACTTTGCATACCACTTCACACGACCAGGCCACAGCACATCGGCCTCTCCCTGTCGCATACGGTCGATTTCACCCTTCAGCTCCTCATAAGTGTTCACAGGCACATGGCTGATGAAATCGTCATAGCCCTTGGTGATTTCAAAGGCATGCTTACGACCGTATTCCGTATTCTTGGCCGCCTGCACCAGATGTGAGAGCACGGCCCGTTGCAGCACCTCGCCTCCGTTCTGGTGCTTCTCCAGCTCTCGCTGGCGGGATACAAATACCTTTCTTACTATTTGAGTCAGACTCATCTTACTTGCGCAATAATTACATTATTGGCTGCAAAGGTAGTGCAAATCGAGCGAAACGCAAAATAAATTACGATTTATTATCATTTTCAGGATGTTGCAGACCTTAGGGAATGAAGTTTGATTGCTCAATTCTTGGTCGTTGACACAGTGTCAACGCGTTCGTTGACTTCAGTCAAATGGTTCGTCGACTCCAGTCAACGAATGCGTTGACTAAAGTCGACGAACGGTTTAAACGGACTTGAACATCGGTTTATGCCGAGGTTTCTGGCAGTTTCCTCAGAGGTTTCTACCAGTTTCAAGGCATGTTTTTGTCTCAGCCCTCAGTTTCTGCTTCTAAAAAAGCGGCAGCCTCGGCCTCAGCAATGATATCCTCGCGGGTCTTCTCCTTAGGCTTGACGGAGAGATCAGAGAGGTCGAAGTCGTCTTCTTGTGGAGTGAGATTACCTTGGAGGGAAGAATCTGCAGCAGGAGTATCCTCCTGACTCCTGACTCCTGACTCCTGACTCCTTGAACTAACAATAAACTCCTGCTCCTGTTCCGTATCAGGAACAGCCATAGCGGGCTCTTCCTCCATCTTGGTGCGTTCCGTCTTGGCGGCGAAGATAGCATCGATGAACTGCGGCTCACGCTTCAGACGCTGCAAGGTGTCCTTGGATGCCTGCTGCTGGGCCTCCTTCTTAGAGTAGCCGGAACCCTTCTCGCCATCCACACCTTCAAGCATCACCTGGAAACTGAAGATAGGACTGCCGTTCTCGTCGGTCTTCTGCTTGAGCATCTTGAACTCCAGCCGCACACGGTTCTTCTGCGACCACTCCAGGAGCTTTGACTTGAAGTTCACCTCCTTGAAGGCCACCTTATCGATGTCGATGTACTTGCCCAGTATCTGTTTCTCAAAGAACGCCAGACAGGCCTCATAGCCACGATCCAGATAGATGGCTCCCACGAGGGCCTCAAAGGCATTGCCTTCGACATAGCTGTTGTGCGAGGTGCTGTGACTGGCAGACAGCAACAGATTTCCAAGTCCCATCTCTACCGCCAGCTTGCCCAACGTATCACGGCTCACCAGCTTTGAGCGGGTGTTGGTCAGGAATCCCTCGCGCTTACCTTCATAGTGACGGTAGACGATATATCCCACCGCAGCATCGAGTATGGCATCACCCAGGAACTCCAACCGCTCGTTGTTCAGCGGCTTGCCCTTGTCGTTGCGCTTGCGGATGCTCTTGTGCATCAGCGCCTGCTTGTAATACTCGATGTTGCGGGGATAGAATCCCAATATGCCGTAAAGAGAAGAAAAAAGCTCCTTCTCCTTGCGGAAAGGGAGCTTAATCCTATCGATAATATCGTTAAGCTTCATATTTCTTGAATACGACACAGGCGTTATGACCACCGAAACCGAACGTGTTGCTCAGTCCGGCACGCACCACGCGCTTTTGTGCCTTGTTGAAGGTGAAGTTCAGATCGTAGTCGATCTCAGGATCCTTGTCCTCCTCGTCGTGGTTGATTGTCGGAGGAACGATATCGTTCTGCACGGCGAGCACGGTGGCCATAGCCTCCACAGCTCCGGCGGCACCCAGCATGTGACCCGTCATCGACTTTGTCGACGAGATGTTCAGCTTATAGGCAGCATCGCCGAAGACCTCCTTGATGGCCTTGGCCTCAGAGATGTCACCGACGTGTGTCGATGTGCCGTGTACATTGATATAATCGATATCCTCAGGCTTCATGCCGGCATCCTCAAGGGCGTTCTGCATGACGAGCTTGGCACCCAGTCCCTCAGGATGAGAGGCTGTGATGTGATGGGCGTCGGCACTCATGCCGGCACCAACCATCTCGGCATAGATCTTCGCACCACGGGCCTTGGCGTGCTCCAGCTCCTCCAGGATGAGACAGCCGGCACCCTCAGCCATAATGAATCCGTCGCGACTGGCGCTGAACGGACGGCTGGCCTTCTCTGGCTCATCATTACGGGTAGAGAGGGCGTGCATGGCGTTGAAACCACCTACACCTGTGGCACAGATGGCAGCCTCAGCACCACCAGCTACAATAGCATTGGCCTTGCCCAGACGAATCAGGTTGAAGGCGTCTGCCAGCGCGTTGCTTGAAGAAGCACAGGCGGAAGCGGTGATATAGTTGGGTCCGTGGAAACCATACATAATGGAAATCTGTCCGGCGGCGATGTCGGCAATCATCTTGGGAATGAAGAAGGGGTTGTACTTCGGGCCATTCTCCTTGTTGAGTGCATAGTACGACACTTCTTCCTCAAAGGTCTTTATACCCCCGATACCGACGCCGAAGACTACGCCGATGCGGTTCTTGTCCTCCTGCTCCAGGTCCCAGCCGCAGTCTTTCACGGCCTGGATGGCAGCAATCATGGCGAACTGCGTATAGCGGTCCATCTTACGGGCTTCCTTGCGATCCAGATAATCGTTGATGTTGAGGTTCTTTACCTCACAGGCAAACTTCGTCTTAAACAGGCTTGTATCAAACAAGGTGATAGGAGCAGCTCCACTAACACCGTTGACGAGGTTGTTCCACATCTCCTCAGGCGTATTGCCTACAGGAGTCACAGCACCTAAGCCTGTAACGACTACTCTTTTTAATTCCATAAACTCAAAAAAAATATGGTTTGCCCCTGAGTGGGAGCAAACCATACAATATCCATAAATTTATTTTGCGTTCTCCTCGATGTAAGCGATAGCGTCACCAACGGTACCAATCTTCTCAGCCTTATCGTCGGGGATGGAGATACCAAACTCCTTCTCAAACTCCATGATCAACTCAACGGTATCCAGTGAATCTGCACCCAGATCATTGGTGAAGCTGGCCTCTGCCTTCACTTCTGCTTCGTCAACACCCAGTTTGTCTACAATAATTGCCTTTACTTTGCTTTCAATTTCTGACATAATTTTAATCTTTAAAACGTTAATAATGACTTTGCTATCTTGAAAATTTTACGGCTTTTTGCCGAAATCGGGTGCAAAGTAACACATTTTCTTTCACTTACGCAAATTTTTTTATGAAAAACTGCACCTTTATTGCACACTATGGGGGTATTTGTGCAAAAAATTGCCCGATTTTGACCCCATTTTTCTAATAAAAAGAAAAAATATACGAAAAACTGAACAATTCGTTGGTTATTTGAAAAAGATTCCGTAGCTTTGCGGAATAAAAACAAAAAGAGCATGCTATTTACCGAACAAGCCAACCAGATTTTCAACAGGGCGATAGCCGATTACCACGTGACGGACCATGTCGATACGCCCATTCACAATCCGTATCCCAAAGACAGTATTGAATACAGTCTTTATCTGAAATGCTGGATCGACACCGTTCAGTGGCATTTTGAGGATCTGATCCGCGACCCGCAAATCGACCCCGTCGAGGCCCTGTTGCTGAAACGCCGCATTGACAAGAGTAACCAGGACCGTACAGACCTGGTGGAAGAGATCGACTCCTGGTTCCGTCAGCACTACAGCGAAGTGAAGGTGTTGCCAGAGGCCCGTCTGAACACAGAGAGCCCTGCCTGGGCCGTAGATCGTCTGAGCATCCTCGCCCTGAAGATCTATCACATGCAGGAACAGGTGGAGCGCCAAGATGCCGAGGCAGACCATATTGCCAAGTGTCAGGCAAAGCTCAACGTGCTGTTGGAGCAACAGAAAGACCTCTCGCTGGCCATCGACCAGTTGTTGGAGGATATCGAGGCCGGACGTAAGTATATGAAGGTCTATCGTCAGATGAAGATGTACAACGACCCAGCCACTAATCCTGTCCTCTACAAGAAATCATAAAGCTCAAAGTTCAAAGCTCAAAGTTCAAAGTCAATGAGGAAGGAGCATATATTGGTCATACGGTTCTCGGCACTGGGCGATGTGGCAATGGCCGTCCCCGTGGTGTGGGCATTGGCGACACAGTATCCCGATGTCCGGATTACCGTGCTCAGCCGCGCCTTCGCAAGACCCCTGTTCGATGACCTGGCTCCTAACGTGAACTTTATGGAGGCTGACCTCAAGCAGGAATATCGTGGTATGCGAGGCCTCAATGCCCTTTATCGCCGACTGGTGGCCAAGCAGTTCACCAAGGTTGCCGACCTTCATGACGTGTTGCGCTCTGAATATCTCCGCATGCGGTTTAATGTAGGCCACTACCGTGTGGAGCATATCCGCAAGCACCGCAAACAGCGCCGGCAGTTGACGAAGGACCACAAGAAAGTCATGCATGCCCTACCCTCCTCTTTCAAGAGTTACTCAGAAGTCTTTGCACGCCTGGGCTATCCTGTCGATATCAAACAGTTCCACAGCATCTTCCCAGCAGAAGGCGGTAACCTGAATATGCTGCCCAAGGAGATAGGTCCTAAGAAGAATTTCCAGCAGTGGATCGGCATTGCCCCCTTTGCAGCCCACGAAGGAAAGGTTTATCCGCCAAGGCTGATGGAACAAGTCATCCAGCAACTGCTCCAAAAATATCCCAAGGCCCGTATCTTCCTCTTTGGTCGTGGCGATCAGGAGAACGAATATTTCAGCCAGTGGACGGAACGCTACCCCCAGTGTCTGTCTGTATCTCAGTACTGTGAGTCGATGTATCAGGAACTGATCCTGATGAGCCATCTGGATGCTATGCTGTCGATGGACTCAGCCAATATGCATCTGGCCTCGCTTACTGGCACGCCCGTTGTCAGCGTCTGGGGCGCCACCCACCCGATGGCAGGATTCCTTGGCTTCAACCAGTCGGAGGATAACATCATCCAGCTGAATCTCGACTGCCGCCCGTGCAGCATCTATGGCAACAAACCCTGCCGTCGCGGCGACTATGCTTGTTTACAGAACATTCCGCCTGAGCGGATTGTTGAGAGAATATCAACCCTGATTAATAACTAAACATTTAAAAGCTTATGAAGTACATTTGTGAAATTTGCGGTTACGTCTACGACCCCGCAGTAGGTGATCCCGATGGCGGCATCCCCGCAGGAACAGCGTTTGAGAACATCCCCGACGATTGGGTATGCCCCATCTGCGGTGTCGGCAAGAGTGATTTCAAACCCGAGTAATTATTATTAATAAGGTGGCAAGGATGTGCCACCTTATTTATTTATAATAGGGCTTTTGCAAAGTGCCAGATGATGATGCCTGCAGCGACGGAGACGTTGAGGGAGTGCTTGGTGCCGAACTGGGGGATTTCCAGACAGCCATCGGAGGCATCAACGACTTCCTGATGGACGCCCTTTACCTCGTTGCCGAGAACAACAGCGTATTTCTTATCAGGAGCGGGCGAGAAGGTCTGGAGCATCGTGGAGCCGTGAGCCTGTTCGACAGAGAAGATTTCATAGCCTGCAGACTTCAAGGACTCAATAGCCTCAAGAGCCGTAGGGTAATACTGCCAGGCGACGCTGTCCTCAGCCCCCAAAGCGGTCTTATGGATCTCAGTGCTGGGAGGCGTGGAGGTGATGCCACAGAGATAAACAGCCTCAACGCGGAAGGCATCGCCAGTGCGGAAGACACTGCCCACGTTGTGCATCGATCGCACATCGTCGAGCACCACTACCAGCGGCAGTTTCTTAGCCTCACGGAACTCTTCTACCGTGAGGCGCTGCATCTCTATCGTACGAAGTTTCTTCAAATTATAAGCTGAATTTATAGCCAAGCGTGATGGCGAACACTTTGTTATGGATAGCGTCGGTACTGCCTGAGAGCAGTTTTGTCACACCTATGTTATAACGTGCATCGATCGTCACCCTGTTATACTCAAAGGAGAAGCCTATTGGAAAAGACAGGTCGAACGTGTTCATCTTAACATCTTCTCCAGGAAACAGCAATGACAACATCTTGTCAAAGTCCAACTTTTCATCTCCATGCCGAATGTTTGCCTTTACACGGAAAGCAGGCTGAATACCAGCCTTAAGGGCCAGACCTGGCAGAATATAGTAATTGGCGGTGATGGGGAGGGCTCCATAATACAAATTCATTATGGTATTATCATATTGGCTTCCATCTGTGTCATAGTATATTTCATACTTACATCCCTGATCAGTAAACAACACACCAGCGGCGAAACTGAGCTGATCTGTGAAGAATCTCTCAAACTCCACACCATAGGTGACGTTGAGTTTCGACTTGTCGCCGTCGGTGACATTAGAAATAGTGACACCTACTCTCGGCTGAATCAGAATGTCACCCTCTTCATACTGAGCCTTGATAGTCAATGTCGCCATCAGCATGGCGAATATAAACACTGTTTTTCTCATTGTATCTATAAATTAAAAACTAAATATCAATACCATCGTCGTAGCCTACTTCTATATCATACACACCCTCGACGGAGAAATCATAGACATAATAGAAGGGCTGTTCGGTAGTATGCTCGTTTGGTTCACCCTTCTTATGATACATTTTCCCCTTCTTGCCGTAGACTTGCGGATCGACGTTTGACACGTATTTCAGACCGTCGGCCTTCATATCAGCCATAAACTTATCATACCAAGCACCACTGGAAGTGATGATGCTGAATTGCCTTACCCGGCCTGTCTTACGCGACTCGTCGAAGAAGAAATTGAAGTGTACACCATAGTAAGGCTTTCCAGTCGACGTGAACTTAAAGTTATCATAATTCACATTATTGCCGAAACAGTAGCTGATGGCCGGACTGTCGCCACCCCAGTCGGCGTCAGAGATATAACGCTCTGAATACTGCATTGGCAGATCGAGGTCGCCAAAGAGACTGGCAAAGAACTTCTCGTCGCACTTATATCCAGGCTGTACAATCTCCATCGCCATAGCAAAGGTGAACAACGCCGTGTCTCCCACCGCTTCCTTTGCCTCTGATGCTGCACTATCGGCCGCAGCTGCAGCCATCTTCTTGGCATAATCTTCAGCTGAGAGTTGCTTGCCTCCTTCAGACGATGACTTCTGACGGCAGGCAGTCGCACACAACAATATAACACAAGCAACGACGAAGGTCATTTTAGACCAGATAATACTTTTCTTTTTCATAAGCGTTCCTATTTTTGTTGCAAAGATAATCAATAATTTCTTAATTCATTATGCATAACGGATAATTTTATAAAATATTGTTGATAAGTGTGTTGATAACTCTGTGGAAAATGTGTTCAGTTATCCACAAAACGACCAGAAGAGAGGCGAATAATGGGATATCAACAGGTTTATTCACAGGTAATTTGAAAGTTTTCCACGCTTTTTTGCTGAAAAAAGATATAAACTTATTAATTTTGCACCGAAAAAGGGAATTGTGGATAAAGTTATTGAACGGCTGAGAATCAGAAAGAAACAATTAATGTTTATAGTTGATAAGTTTTAGTTTATAGATGATTACTTATTATGCAAGAAAAAGGGTAAAAAGTTATCAAGATATTCACGGCATATCATACTTATATTCTCTTATTAAAATTTAAAAATTAAAAGATTAAAATATTTATGTGATGTTGAAAAAGGAGTGGAAAGAACAAGGATTCATTGATGAACCAGTAGCTGAAGGCATTGACCTTAAGGCTGAGATCCGTAAGATGTGTGAAGAGAAGGATGCGATCATCCTGGCTCACTACTATACCATCGGTGATATTCAGGAGATAGCCGACTTTGTTGGTGATTCACTGGCTTTAGCCCGTAAGGCTGCAGAGACAGATGCCAAAGTAATGGTGATGTGTGGTGTGCATTTTATGGCAGAGACTTGTAAACTACTCTCACCAGATAAGACAGTACTTTGTCCAGATTTGAATGCAGGCTGCTCTCTGGCTGATTCCTGCAATGCTGAGGATCTGAAGAAATATAAAGAAGAGCATCCAGGATATCAGGTCATCTCATACGTCAATACAACGGCTGCTGTGAAAGCTCTGACAGATGTAGTAGTGACTTCAGGTAATGCCAAAAAGGTCGTGGATCAGTTGCCGAAGGATGCCAAACTGATCTTTGGTCCTGACTATAACCTTGGTAATTATATCAATGAGGTGACAGGAAGAAAGATGCTTCTCTGGAATGGTGGTTGTCATGTGCATGAACGTTTCTCAGTGAACAAGATTGTTGAGTTAAAGCAACAGTATCCTGAGGCTGTAGTAATGGCTCATTTGGAATGTAAAGGTCCTGTTTTAGCCTTAGCTGATGTGAAGGGATCGACGGCTACGATGCTGAATTATGCGCAGCAGAGTGACAAGCAGCAATTTATCGTGGCCACAGAGGCCGGTATTTTGCATGAGATGCAGAGAACGTGTCCCAGCAAGGAATTTATACCTGTGCCTCCTGAAATCAGCGAGAGCGGCCTGGAATGCAGCTGTAATGAGTGTCAGTATATGAAGATGAACACCTTATTAAAGATATATAATACCTTAAAGTATGGGTGGCCATCGGTAGAGGTGGATCCTGAGATAGCGAAAGAGGCTGTTAAGCCGATTAACAGGATGCTGGAGCTTAGTTAATTACTGCGATCTTGCAGACGGTGCCTTTACTACCGGAAGAGGTAGCCGTGATGACCATATAGATGCCGGAGGCTACGCGTTTTCCGTTTTTGTCCTTACCATCCCAAGTAAACATACCACCATTGCTTCTTCCTTCTGCGATTAAAGCGCCGTTGGAAGAAGTAATCTTTACGTCTGCATCAAAGGACAGTCCAGTGACGGTAATCAGACCTGTATAGTCTGGTGTGACAGGATTAGGATAGGCATATACCGTATCATCGTCCATGCTTTCGGCTGGCTCTGAGGCATCACTCATATATGAACAGAGTCCCCTGTCTGAAAGGAAGAACACTTCGCCAGACGTTGGATTGATGGTGATGTAAGAGACATTATTAGAGATCAGTTTGGAATTAGCCGTTGTGAAACTTTGCAACTGCTGCATATTGTCGGCACTGATAAGGAAGGCTCCGGCATTGTCGCTACCAAACCACTTACGGTTTCCACCATCGACAGCAATACTGCTGATACTGACACCAGACAACAGATAGTCGGCATAGTCTGTACCATCGTTGCGAGGAATCTTCACCTGATAGAATGTCACACTACTCTCCCCTACTTCACTCTTCTGAATCATAAACGGTCCCATATCGGTACCTACCCAGATATTGCCTTCTTTGTCTTCACAGACGCAGGTAATCCAGTTGATGTTATAACGGGTACCATCCTGATTGACAAAGTTATCGTATTTCACGATGACGTCATTCTCCATATCACAGCAGAAGACTGCCGGCTGTACCCAGTTGTCATTGACGAACCACAACAACCCACGACTGTCTATGATCAGACTGCGGAAGGCATGCTTGCCGATGCCGTTGCTGTTGGTCAGAACGGCATTATGATGATCAGTCCATTTGTTGGCTACAGGGTCAAACTCCAAGAGGGTGACATCCTTCGTCTGGTTATTCAGAACCCAGAGGTGACCATTGTTGTCGAACTTCATGCCAGAGATGAGTACATATTCATTGTCCAACTGCTTACCATTGTCTATGGCACCTCGCAATGGACTATTGTCCTTATTATGATATCTGACAAGTTTACCTTCATTGAATTCATACATACCTGTTCGTCCGCCAACAATGACGTATTGTGGATTGCCAGGCATCACATCAAGACAGTTGATGTCAATATACCGATAACCTGTCTTTTCGCTGATATTCTCCTCATAAGTAGTCCAGTCGTTGCCGTCGTAAACCTGTACGATGCCAGGATAGACTGGGTCGGGAATGCCTGAGATAAAGTAACCGCCTGTGGTATAGAGTTTCCCATTCAGGAACTTCGCCTCATAGAAGTGGTTATAATCGGGTCCCATGGGATCCAGCGTCTCTACGATGGAGATATACTTGTCGTAGTCTGCCGTGCTCTTCTCAGGAAGTGAAGTGGGATAATCAGGATGGTTAGGGGTATAGGTATCGGTAATCTCAGCCTTCTGCATATTGACTTTGATGATGGCAAAGCCAGTGACCAGCCAGGCATAGATGCCATCGATACGGACGTCAGTAACGGTCTTATCCTCCGTTGTCGACTTGCTATACAGGGCTGAGATATTGATGACGTTTCCCTTGGTATCTATGAGGTCGATATTAGAATTCTCATAGACAGCAATCAGACGCTTGGCCTGCTGGCTCCAGCCGATATGGGTGATATGGGTATCGTTCAGGCCATTTGTACGGTCATAGGTCGTGATACTCTGATCATTGAGGTTATACTGATAAAGTCCGTTGGAGGCCAATACAAAGAGATAGTTGTCGGCTGCATAGATATCCTGTACCTCATGATAGGCGAGATAATGTTTCCAAGTGCCGACTTGCGCCCTTACAGGGCTAAATGATGAATAAAAAATGAAAAATGATAAAGCTATCAACCATATCTGTCTGATAGATATCAGTTGACTCCAAATACTACGATGTCTATATTTATCATTCATCATTTATCATTTATCATTTAGAAACTCGCAGAGTTTCGCAACAGCTCTGGCCCGATGGCTGATGTGGTTCTTGATGTCCATACCAAGTTCAGCGAAGGTCTTGTCATAGCCGTCAGGCTGGAAGATGGGGTCGTAGCCGAAGCCCTCTCCTCCCCTGCGCTCTCTGATGATTTCACCCTCAACGATGCCCTCAAACTGATGGATATCCTTGATAGCGGTGCAACCGCAGGGACAGACATTCTTCTTCTGTATTAACGCAATAACCGTGCGAAATCTTGCACGGCGGTTGTTATTATTTCCTAATTCTCTCAACAGACGGGCCATATTTGCCTCAGAATTATGGGAAATGGTTTGGTCGTTGGACTCCATACTGGCATAGCGGGCTGAATAGATGCCAGGTGCTCCACCTAATGCTTCTACCTCAAGACCTGTATCATCAGCAAAGCAGTCGATATGATAGTGGTCATAGACGTATTGAGCCTTTTGCAGGGCATTCGCTTCAAGTGTCTTGCCAGTCTCAGGGATATCTACATCACAACCGATATCCTTCAGCGACAGCACTTCGATGGACTCTCCAAGTATTGAACGAATCTCAGAGAGTTTATGCTGATTGTTTGTAGCGAATACGATTTTCATGATGCTTTGTTTTTGTTATAGATTTCGTCTATCTTCTTGTCAATCTTCTTAGCGTTCTTCTTTGTCTTCTCTATGGCGGCATCAATCTTTTTGATCTCCTTGACCCTCACTCTCATCTCATCAAAGCCCTCGCCATAGACACCAATGACGGCACTCTGTGAGACGAAGGCCTGTGGGTCGATCATCTTGATGAGACGGAAGATGTTCACGCTCTCGTTCTTCCTGGCAAGGATACAGAGCACTTTCATCTCCTGTCCTGTGTACCAGCCGTGACCGTCAAGAATTGTCACACCGTGGTTCATCTCTGTGCCGATGGCATTGGCAATCTCCTGCCACTTGCGAGAGAAAATAAAGAACTGCACGGACTGGCGACGGGCGTTCATCACATAATCAAGTACATAGTTCTCCATCGTCATCACACAGAAGCCGAACATCACCTTATGGGCACGCTCCAGATAAGTACCAAACTGTGGGAAGAACATACAGGAGCCGATGATACAGAAGTCGGCAGCGATAAGCACATTGCCCAGAGAGACGTTAGGGTGGAACTTATTGACCGATGCGGCGATGATATCCGTACCTCCTGTGGAGCCGTTGTGAGTGAAGACAGTAGCCAAGGCGATACCCGTCAGCACACAGCCGATAATCATCGACATGAAGTCCTGCCCCTCACCCATGAGCTTAAACGGCAGGCCGTTATCCTGTTTAGGCAGAAGATCCTGGGCAAACAGCAGCATAAAGTAAAGGGTGAAGATGGCAAATATCGTCTTCATCAGGAATTTTACACCCAAAATCTTCAAGGCTACCACCAGCAGGATGCCGTTGATGATGATGTAGGTATTCTCCAGATGGAAGCCTGTGGCGTAGTAGATGATGGCCGAGAGACCAGTCACGCCACCTGCCACAATCTGATAGGGCATCAGGAAGACAGTGAAGGCGACAGTATAGATGGCGAGACCAAGGGTTATAAACATATAATCCCTGGCCTCGGCCAAAATCATTTTGTTTTGTAATGTCATTTATTTCTTTAAAACGATGTTCACCATACGCTTAGGGACGATGATAACCTTTGCTACCTGGAAACCATCAAGATACTTTTGCGAACGCTCGTCTGCCAATACAGCATCCTGGATGGTCTGGTTGTCGGCATCAGCAGCGAACGACATCTCAAAGCGGGCCTTACCGTTGAAGGCGATACCCAACTTCACCTGACTCTCTACCAGATACTCTTCATTCCATATAGGCCATTGGGCGTCGCAGACACTTCCCTCGCCACCAAGCTGTTCCCAGAGTTCCTCAGCAATATGAGGAGCGAAGGGAGCAATGAGGATGACGAGCGTCTTCAGCAGTTCCTTGTTCTTGCACTTCTGCTGTGAGAGTTCGTTCACGCAGATCATAAAGGCAGAGATAGAAGTGTTATAGCTGAAGGTCTCAATATCCTGAGACACCTTCTTGATGAGCTTATGTACACTCTTCAGATTCTCAGGCGTAGCCTCTGACTCCTGACTCCTGTCTCCTGACTCCTGATTAAAGAGGTTCCAGAACTTACGCAGGAAACGGTGACAGCCGTCGATACCGTTGGTATCCCAAGGCTTAGACTGCTCCACAGGACCCAGGAACATCTCATAGAGACGCAGGGTGTCGGCACCATACTTCTCAACGATCATATCCGGGTTCACCACGTTGAACATCGACTTAGACATCTTCTCAATGGCCCAGCCGCAGATATATTTTCCATTCTCAAGGATGAACTCAGCGTTCTCATATTCAGGGCGCCAAGCCTTGAAGGCATCAATGTCGAGGACATCGGCAGAGACGATGTTTACATCGACGTGGATAGGCGTCGTGGTGTATTTGTCCTTCAGACCGAAGCTGACAAACTTACCCTTATCAGCACCCTCGTCCTCAATACGATAGACGAAGTTACTGCGGCCCTGGATCATACCCTGATTGACGAGCTTCTTGAAGGGCTCATCCTCGCAGGAGTAACCAGAATCATAGAGGAACTTATTCCAGAAACGGCTGTAGATCAAGTGACCAGTAGCGTGCTCTGTACCTCCTACATAGAGGTCAACATTGCGCCAGTACTCATCAGCATCGCGACTGACGAGCGCCTTCTCATTCTTGGGATCCATATAACGGAGATAGTAAGCCGAACTTCCAGCAAAGCCAGGCATCGTGTTCAGCTCCAAGGGGAAGACGGTTTTATTGTCGATCTCATCCTTTGATACCACCTTGTCGAACTTGGTATCCCAAGCCCACATCTTGGCACGTCCCAATGGAGGCTCGCCAGTCTCAGTAGGCTGGTACTTGTCAATCTCAGGAAGCTCCAAGGGCAGACACTCCTTGGGAATCATATAGGGCATATCGTCCTTGTAGTAGACAGGGAACGGCTCGCCCCAATAGCGCTGACGGGAGAAGATGGCGTCGCGCAGACGATAGTTCACCTTCACACGACCAAGACCCTTCTCTGTCACAAACTTCTTTGTGGCAGCGATGGCCTCCTTCACAGTCAGACCATTCAGAGAGAACTTGGCGCTGGCTGAGTTACACATAATACCTTCCTTGGCGTCGTAGCTCTCCTCAGAGACATCGGCACCCTCAATCAGCGGAATGATGGGGAGGTTGAAGTGCTTGGCGAAGGCATAGTCACGGGAGTCGTGAGCAGGTACGGCCATAATAGCACCAGTACCATAACCAGCCAGCACATATTCTGCAATCCAAATGGGGATCTTCTCATCGTTGAACGGATTGATGGCGTAAGAACCAGAGAACACACCCGTCACCTTGTGATCCATCTGACGGTCGCGCTCTGTACGTTTCTTCACATAATCAAGGTATTTCTCTACCTCTTCTTTCTGCTCTGGTGTAGTGAGTTCTGCCACAAGGTCTGACTCAGGGGCCAACACCATAAAGGTGACACCAAACATGGTATCGGCGCGGGTGGTGAAGATAGTGAAGTGCTTGTCGCTATCTGCCACCTTGAACTCTACCTCCGTACCCTCAGAGCGACCAATCCAGTTGCGCTGGGTCTCCTTCAGAGAGTCTGTCCAGTCGATGACTTCCAGACCATCAAGGAGCCTCTGAGCATAAGCCGACACACGGAGGCACCACTGGCGCATCTTCTTCTGCACCACAGGATAACCACCACGGACTGAGACACCATCGACGACTTCATCATTGGCAAGAACGGTTCCCAGCTTAGGGCACCAGTTCACCATCGTGTCAGCGAGGTAGGCGATACGGTAGTTCATCAGCACCTCCTGCTTCTTCTTCTCAGAGAAGCCAGCCCAGTCAGAAGCCGTGAAATGAAGCTCCTCAGTACCAAGGGCATGACAATCCTCTGTACCCATCAGTTCAAAGTGCTCAATGAGTTTGATGGTCGGCTGAGCCTTGTGAGACGAGGTTGAGAAATAACTCTTGAACATCCGCTGGAAGGCCCACTGCGTCCACTTATAGTAGATGGGGTCGCAGGTGCGGACCTCACGCTCCCAGTCAAAGCTGAAGCCGATCTTATCCAACTGCGAACGATAACGGTCGATATTTTCAAAGGTGGTCTTCTCAGGATGCTGACCTGTCTGGATGGCGTACTGCTCTGCAGGCAGACCGTAGGCATCATAGCCCATGGGATTCAATACGTTGAAGCCCTGCAGACGCTTATAACGGGCATAGATATCTGAGGCGATATAGCCCAAGGGATGACCTACGTGCAAGCCTGCCCCAGAGGGATAAGGGAACATATTCAGCACGTAGAATTTCTTCTTGTTCTTGTCCTCCACTACGCGATAGGTACCATTCTCTACCCATCGCTTCTGCCATTTCTGTTCAATGTCTCTGAAATTGTAATCCATTGTATTTTTGCTTTAATTTATTGTTTCCGTACATTATTATTGAGGCTGCAAAGATACGAATAAGTGAGCAGACTGCCAAAGGAAATATCAAATAAATACAAAAAACCTCCCGTTTCCAGCGATTCTTAGCCGAAAAACGGGAGGCGTATAGGGTTTAAACGCTATTAGAACTTGTAGATGATACCAGCGGCAAGCACAAAGGCTGTGCCGTGACCGAACTGTAATTTAGCATCAAAGTTACCAGCAATCTTATCGGTGAAGTCGTATTGGGCACCAGCACCAATCTGGCCGATGAAATCAGTTGAACTGCCTCCCTCGCTACTGAGATGATAAGTCTGTCCTTCATAATGTACACTAATATCTTCAGATTTAGCGCTGCTATGTGCAACTCCTAATCCGGCGATAGGATAGACATTGATCTTATCAGCAACGTTGAACAGATAGTTGGCCGAAGCTAAAATGGTAAACATTGAGACGCCATCCTTCTTAAAGTAGTAGGTAAACTCACCATCACCACGCAGGTTGTCGATGATGAAATACTGGTATCTTGCACCAATACCAAACATAGATGCCTTAGTGTTGAAGTTCAGCGAACCACCAACAGCCATCTCACCCTTCTCCTGTGCAAAAGCACCCACGCTAAACAGCGCAACACATAAAGTTAAAAACAGTTTTTTCATACTCTTAACATGTTAAATGGATTAGTAAATGTTATTTGATTTAATCAATTTGGGCACAAAGATAGAGATTATTTTTGAGATATGCAACATTTTTTAGGAAAAATGTAACATAGATAGTGTATTACTTACCACTGACTATCTTTTTGATGTCGTTGAGTTTGTTGAGGGCTTCCAAGGGCGTGAGATTGTTCACATCAAGGCCAAGGATTTCATCGCGAACCTGACAAAGCACAGGGTCATCGAGTTGAAAGAACGATAATTGCATACCTTCACGGGAAGCTGCAATCTCTGCTGTCGGCTTGCCAACAGCACCCACCTGGGCATTATCCGACTCCAACTGTTTCAGAATCACGTTGGCACGCTTCACAATGCTGCGAGGCATACCAGCAATCTCTGCCACGTGGATACCAAAGGAGTGCTCACTCCCACCCTTTTCCAACTTACGCAGGAAGATGACCTTACCATTGACCTCCTTCACAGAAACGTTATAATTCTTGATGCGGGAGAAGTTCTTCTCCATCTCGTTCAGTTCATGATAGTGTGTGGCGAAGAGGGTTCTGGGGTGGCCCTTGGCGTTCTCATGGAGATATTCCACGATGGCCCAGGCGATGGAGATACCGTCGTAAGTGCTGGTGCCTCGGCCTAACTCGTCAAACAACACCAACGAGCGGCTGCTGACATTATTCAGAATGTTTGACGCCTCCGTCATCTCCACCATAAACGTAGATTCACCCAGGGAGATATTATCCGAGGCTCCCACACGAGTGAAGATCTTATCCACCAGACCTATCTTGGCTGCCTCTGCAGGCACAAAGCAGCCTATCTGGGCGAGCAGCACGATGAGTGCCGTCTGTCTGAGCAAGGCAGACTTACCAGCCATATTGGGACCTGTGATGATGATAATCTGCTGACGCTCGTTGTCGAGCAGGATATCATTAGGCACATAGCGTTCGCCCAAGGGCAGTTCCTGTTCAATCACAGGGTGGCGACCTTGTTTGATGTCTATCACCTCCGTCTCGTCTATCACAGGACGTACATATTTGTTCTCTTCTGCAGTCTTGGCAAAGCTCAGCAGACAGTCGAGATGGGCGATGATATTGGCGTTGATCTGTATCTGTGGGATGAACTCCTGCATACCCAAAATGAGGTCGTTGAAGAGCTTTGCCTCAAGACTTAGGATCCTGTCCTCAGCCCCAAGGATCTTTTCCTCGTACTCCTTCAGTTCTTGAGTGATATAACGCTCAGCCTGGGCCAGCGTCTGCTTACGTACCCACTCTGGAGGCACCAGGTCTTTATAGGTATTGCGCACCTCCAAGTAATAGCCGAATACGTTGTTATAGCCTATCTTCAGCGAGCTGATACCCGTCTCCTGAGCCTCCCGCTCCTGGATCTTCAACAGGTAGTCCTTGCCGCTATAGGCGATGGTTCTTAACTCATCGAGTTCTGCATTGACGCCGTCGCGGATGACTCCACCCTTGGCTACCAGCTGAGGCGGATCATTCTGAATCTCCTTCTCAATCCTGTCTCGCAGCGATTCGCACAGGTTCAACTGCTCCCCTACCCTTTTCAGGGCCTCGTTGTCAGCATAGAGACAAGCGGTCTTGATGGGTTGTATAGCCTGCAAAGCCACCTTCAACTGCACCACTTCACGAGGCGAAACACGCCCTACGGCTACCTTTGAGATGATACGCTCCAAGTCGCCAATACGATGCAACTGCTCATCGACACATTGGCGGAAGTCAGGTTCGCGATAGTAATACTCTACGATGTCAAGACGCTCGTTGATAGGCTTCACATCTTTCAAAGGGAAGACCAACCAGCGCCTCATCAGACGACCACCCATCGGACTTACTGTCTTGTCGATGACATCCAGCAGCGATTTGCCGTCATCCTGCATCGGATGGATCAGTTCAAGGCTGCGGATGGTGAATTTATCCAGCCGGACATACTTATCTTCCTCAATGCGAGAGATGCTGGTGATATGGCCAATCTGGGTGTGCTGCGTCTGTTCAAGATAGACTAAGATGGCTCCTGCGGCGATGACACCTGCTTGCAGATGCTCCACACCAAAACCTTTCAGGTTCTTCACATTGAAGTGTCGTAGCAGTTTCTGTTTGGAAGTCTGGTCTGTGAATACCCAGTCGTCAAGCTGGAAGGTGAAGAACTTTGTGCCAAAGAGGCGTTCAAAGTCCTGTTTGCGAGTCCTGTCGAAGAGGATTTCCTTGGGCGAGAAGTTGCCCAAGAGTTTTTCCACATAGTCAGCTGTTCCCTCACCAGTAAGGAACTCGCCTGTGGAGATATCGAGGAAGGCGACACCAAACGATGCCTTGCCGAAATGGATGGCAGCGAGGAAGTTGTTTTCCTTATAATTGAGGACGTTGTCTGAGAGCGCAACACCAGGCGTCACCAACTCCGTGATACCTCGCTTGACGAGCTTCTTCGTCAGCTTGGGATCCTCCAACTGGTCACAGATGGCCACACGCTTGCCTGCCCTGATAAGTTTTGGCAGATAGGTGTCGAGGGCGTGATGGGGGAAGCCAGCCATCTCGTCACCCTTGATGCCGGCACCGTTGTTACGATGGGTGAGGGTGATGCCGAGGATCTTTGCTGCCGTGATGGCGTCTTCGCAGTAGGTCTCATAGAAGTCCCCACAGCGGAAGAGCATCACCGCATCAGGGTGTTTCGCCTTCAGATCGAAGAACTGCTTCATCATCGGGGTCAGCTCCCCGTCCTTCTTCGCCATTATTACCTTTTTACCTTTTTACTTTTTTACCTTTACTTCTTGATGTACTGTAAGATCATATTCACGATCTCCTCCTCGCTATGTCCGTCGACAGTGAGGACGATGTCGTAGTTACGGGTGTCGTAGCGAGAGGTGCCTGTGTACTTCTTGACATAGCGCTCACGCATCTTGTCAACCTCCTTGATGATCTTCATAGCCTCCTCACGGGTGATGCTCCGTTTGTCCATCAGACGGGCGATGCGGAACTCCATACCTGCCTGGATAAGGATGCTCAGATGGTTGGGGTGGTCGCGGAGCACAAAGAAGCCGCTACGGCCTGCGACGACGCACGACTCATCGGCAGCGATGCCCTTCAGAATCTCCTTCTCAGACTCAAAGATGTCATCTGTAATGAGGAAATCAGGGATGGCCGTCTTGTTGGAAACGAGCTGGGGAGCGGCAAAGCTGGGCATGATCTTCAGGCTGCGCTTGAAGTCGGCCCACCAGTTGTGCTGCTGGCCCTTCAGCCTCTCAATTTCAGGAGCCGTCAGGTCATACTTCTTTTCCAGCTCCTGAATGAGCGCCTTGTCGTAGAAAGGCACACCCAGACGGTCTGCTAACATCTTACCAATGGTTCTGCCACCAGAGCCAAGCTCACGGTTGATTGTAATGACGTACTTTTCTTTCAGATTCATAACGTTATCGTTGATTGTCTCTGCAAAGGTACAAAGAAAAAAGGAGTTAATAGTTAAGAATCAAGAAAAAATGCAAGAATCGGGTGAAATTTCTTATCTGTTAACGCTTAATTTCCTAACTTTGCCAGAAAAAAGAATGTATCTGAACAGAGAGAACATCGAGCGCAGCACGAATGAAGTGGAGTGGCATCCGCTCATTCCCTTCCTGCCTGAGAACGCCAAGGTGCTGTTCCTGGGCAGCTTTCCGCCACAACGGAAACGCTGGTGCATCGATTTCTATTACCCCAACTTCATAAACGACCATTGGCGCATCGAGGGGCAAGTGTTCTTTGGCGACCGCAATCACTTTGTGGATGTTGAGAAGAAGCGCTTTAAGCTGGAGGAGATTGTGGCGTTTTGTCTTTCCAAGGGCATCGCTTTCTTTGATACCTCTACGGCCATCCGACGGCTGAAGGATAATGCTTCAGATAAGTTCCTTGAGGTGGTGATGCCTACAGACATCCCTACCCTACTCGCCCGCCTGCCTCATCTCCGTGCTATCGTCACCACAGGCGAGAAGGCCACAGAGACCATCTGCACCTCGCTCCAGATTCCAGAGATACCCAAAGTTAATACCTTCGTTCCTATCCCAGATACCTACAATATGGATGGACAACAGCTTGTGCTCTATCGCCTCCCCTCTTCCTCACGGGCCTATCCCCTTGCCTTTGACAAGAAAGTGGCAGCCTATCGGCAGATGTTTGACGGTTACTTTAGTGTAGACTCCCTAAAATAGAACAATTCACCTTTTGAGTTGTAAAGACGAAGGTAATAGCAGTCTACATTGAAAAACTCTATATCTCTGATATGGTTTGCGAAGTAGAGAGCATCAGTGTCGTTCTCATTTATCATGGTCGAACTGATATCAGTTAATGAAATGCTGCCAGAATAACCTACATCATCAGAAAGCAAAAAGGCTTTATTTGCTGCGGCTTGATAGTTGCCGTCAAAGGAATTATTACCTGATTTGCCTTTGACTCGGCCATCGTTTTCGAAACAGATGTTGAGCCGTTCGTCGCCCCAAGGTCCGCCTACTTGATGGGATGTGCCATCTTCATCAATATAGTCCATCAGCGTCCATTGGTATTTCAACATGTCAGGACCTTTCGCATAGTCTACGACTGCCTCAACAACCCGTCGCTCGATGTTGATGGGCTTCGACTCACGCTTGGGATAGAGATCCCAATAGAAAAGGTCTCCTATGTCGCAAGTATAGCCGTAATCCGGATTGATATTGCGGAGGATGCCCAGATACATGCGATAATGATCGTCTTCGTCTACCAGATTATAGATACCGAGTGATTCTGAACCATCGATGCGATAGGTCCGGCCCACGAGGACGGAATAGCGTTCGAAATCCACCTCTGGAAGCTGCTCATTACCTTTGTAGGCAGTCTGGAACTCTTCCATGCTGTTGATGAGATAGCAGGGTTGGGCGTCGTACTCCATTTCTCCGAAGAAGCCGGGAAAAACCTCTCCGCCGTCACGATAATAGGGATGATGGAGTTCTGCCTTGAAGAAAGCAGCCAATCGCTGATAAGTATCATCATCAACACCTGATCTTATCTTGGGCAAGTCAGGCACAGAACTTGTAGAGCCTATAGGGCTTATAGAATTTATAGAGTTTATAAGATAATCACTATGGTTATCGCTACTCTCACAGGCACAGAAACAGGCTCCAATCACGGCAGCCACAATGTAAGTCTTCATTTTCATCATCATAACACAGTTTGAGTTAATAATCGGGTTCTCTACATATATAATGAATGAGATCATGAAATCTTGCATAAAAAAGCAGAAAATTATAATTAATTAACGAATCATTCCAAGATTTTTTCGTATCTTTGCACACAAAAATCATCCTTATGAAACGAATATTGATAGCTTTTACCTTACTGCTGAGCCTCTTTTTGAACACAGGCTTGCAGGCCCAAAACATCCATACCCAATGGCGCCAGAAGACGATTGCCGTCGAGAATGGCGGAGAGAAGCCTACCGTCATCCAGCTCCTGAAGGCTTTTAATAAGGTGTGGCACTATAAGAGTACAGATGCCTTGCTGGCTGAGGCCGGCGATAAGCTGTATGTGTCAAACGATGCCACAGAAGGCAATTCTGGGCGAGCCTTCGTCGATTGCGAGGACTACTGTCATTGCTGGTATGACTTTGAGAACTCAGATGACCACATGGTCGAGGCTAGAACCTATCAATGTGACAACGGCCACCTGCTCTTTGCCGTCATTCTCGCCGAGTCAGGACCCAATGGAAAGTATTTCGGATGCTTCTACGATTATAATCCCAAGACGTCGAAGCTCACGCCGAAAGATGAGCCGTTTATCGATTTCAGGCCTTTCTGGCCAAACTCGCACATCACCTATGCCCTCGGCGAAGGGTATCTGCAGGTGATACTGGTCATTGAGAGTGCCCCAGGGATCCAGACGCAATTCACACATTACACCTTCAATGGCAAGCGTTTCGCCTACGATCACCTAGATGCCCTCGGCTATGCCGCCTACGATGAATCTGGCGACGAGGAAGAGGAGTGATCTAAACTCTTTATCTCCTTTGCTGTGGCGGGCCCATGCGGACAGGACCTCGTGGCATCATCTCGTCCTGATTACCCCAGATAAGTCCTTTGAGCAGACGGCCGAAGTCAAAGCCGAACTTCTGACCGTTATTGAACTTGACATAAGGGCTGACAATGGGGTCTGTCACCCATTTGCCTGTCATGGGATTCAGGTAGCGTCTCACACCTGCATCCATACCAAAGTTCTTATGGAACTGGATGTCTGCATAGCCGCCATAATTGGTCGTTCCTAAATGGCGCAAAAGTGCCAGACCCCTCTGCGCCCCTGATCTATGGGACATAAAGGTTCCTCGGTGTGTCCGGTGTCCTAAGAATTATGGCCTTGACACAATCCAGTTTGCACTATCGTCACCTATATAGCTCTCTGAGATTGTGGTAATAGGTCCTGTATATTCAAATGATGCCGCGGTGTATATATTTTGTTCTATATAGCGCTTATCTTGATTCCTAACGTCAAACTGCCCACCGTGGACCTTCATATTCTGTACTTTGATAGTGTATTCATTTCCAGTCTTGGTAATCACGATACGGCTGTCTCCGTCTGTAGGGTCATATCCGAAATAGATGCCGTTAGTGATGCCATCACTCGATTCGGCGTAAGGGCCTGTGGCTGTCATAGCGAAAATGAAGTCACCTTCTGGTAGGCTACTCGTCTGTGTTTTGTATGACAATTGTATATCGATAGTTGTCGTCTTTGGAGGAAAGTTAAGAACACCTGTACTTTTGTATGTGTCTATGACTTCAATGTAATTTGCCGTCGTAAAGTATAGTACATGGTGCTTGTGTTGTGTACTGTATCCCCAATAGGCATGATCGGCATAAATGGTATACTCGCCAACCTTCAGCATTCCCTCACCGGTACCAGCCGGTGTGTTATTCCCGTTCCCTCTCTCACGGAAATAGGTTCTGGCGACATCTTCCACATTGAAGACAGTCTCTGTGCCATCGGTCTTTTCTACAACCATTTCATACTTCTTCTGACTGAAAGCTGTCTGACACAGAATGGCTATGGCTGCTAATATATACAATCTTTTCATATTTGTTCTACTTATTGTTAATCACTTTAATCTTGTTATTCTCCACACTGATAATATATGTACCTTTTGGTAAACTGCTTAGAGGCACCTCTGCTTTGTCGGCACTTGACAGTTGTTTACTGATGAGACGGCCATCTAATGAATAAACACTGATGGGGGTTCCCTTTGCGATGCCATTGAAAAGGATGCGTCCGTTTTCGAACATTGGTTTTTCTTTAGTAGATGCTATTGCTGTTGTTGTCCCATTGTCGGCAGTATAGCTGTCAATATCTTCTATTGGAAAGGAAATACTTGTGAAGTCATTGGTTATCACCATATCCTCGCCCAGAAAAGTGATGACGGGATTAGTGGATAATTCAAATACAGTCTCATTGCCGCTCTTCTGCTTGATGACAATCTTGGCATTGTCAGCGTATGATAGCGCGACAAGGAAAAACATAAAAAAGGTGAGTCGATATTTCATTGGCAATACTCTTTAAAGGGTTTAACTTGATGTTAATTTCACTCTTTGCCTGCAAAGATAAGAACTAATTTTGAAACAAACAAGGATTTGGAAAGAAATCTTGCGTAAGGGTAATCATTTTGCTGTTGTCAGCAAAAGAGTAAAGAGGCTCAGAAGTGCCTGACCTTCTGCGCCCTTCTGCGCTCCTAAGGTTGAATCGCCTTTGTTTGGATTCGTCAAACCCCTTCTATCTGCTAGTTTGCAGGCACTAAAGTCTTGGGATTCATGCTGGTTTCTGGAGGCCTACCCTAAACCCTCTCTTAAATTCTCGAGAAAATTCAAGACTTTACTGCCTATAAACTCCGACTTTACTGCCTATAAACCTCCAAATTCTCTCGAGAATTCATCAGCCCCCTCCGTCCTCCCTCCTAGAGACCACCCTCCACCCCTCGACTTTAGTCTATTCAAACTCCTAGAAATCAACGACTTAACTGATAGTCCTAAAAGTATGTTTCAACAGCAAAGCGGAACTGATCAATGAAAATCTGTTTGAAGGCAGAGATGTTGTTTTGCTCATAAAACAGTAGCATTGCCTTTTTATAATCGATACTGTCCACCGTTCGGAAGGAAATGGGGCAATAGTTGTTGGCAATCAGGATGGCATTGCTCGTGATTCGGGCTATGCGTTTATTTCCATCGTTGAAGGCTTGAATATAGGAAAGGAGTACTAATACGAAGAGTGCTTTCTCGAACACGTTGCTTCTGTTGTTAACCAAATCGCACGTCTGTTGTAGCGCTTCACGTATCTGAAACTCGTTATCGATGGGGCGATAGTTGGTGCCAGTAATGCCCACACGACGAGTACGGATGTTACGATCTACCCCCAGTTCCTTAACCAGCAGGCTGTGAATATCCTCAATACGCGAGATAGTGAGATGCTCCAAATAGTCAGGATTGGCAACAATGAAGTCGAGAGCATCCTTGTGGTTCAGTAGCATGATGGCTTCTTCTTTAGTTTTTCCCGCAGCTGTCTGTTTCTCTTTCAGCAGACGCTCTGTTTCAAGAAGTGAATAGGTATTGCCTTCTATCTGAGATGATTTCCAGCTGAGGTCGATGCCTAACCGTTCCATCTCCTTTCGTTTCTGTTCTTCAGAGAGTGTGGCAAAGTTCTTGGAGAATTGATCTTGAAGGGCATTCAGGTCTGCCATCTCCTGTTCTGTAAAGAGATTCACGCGACTCAGTACGTTTGGAATCAGCTCAAAGTTATAGCCAGTCAGTACCTGGCGTTCATCCACCTCCTTACTATAATACTCATCCAAGTCAATCGGTGCGAAGAGTGGCGAGACATAGTATTTCGTTGCCCTCGCCTTGCCCTCTACATTGAGGTAGAATGAGTTCACAAGTTCGTTAATGGCACGCTTAATGGTAGCCAAGCTTGCTTCGCTAACTAAAGCATCAGCTATCTGTTTGGAACTGACACCAGGATGCTCCTTGATATACGCTAAAATGATTTTCTTATCCATAATTATAATAGAATCAGCTCACAAAAGTACAAAAATCAGCTCAAATATGCAAGGATTTGAGCTGATTTCTTTCAAATAATGAGCCGATTTCATAATAATTGCTATATACCTGCCTACTCTAACGAGGAAGTTTTGCCATCCAATACGAAAAACTTTGTTACGAAAAAAGTCGTAACGAAGAATCAAATTAGCAGAGTCTAATTGTGAGCGGCATAAGAGCCAGACTTGGCTATCTTTATATAAAAAGGAGTATTTTCGTCTGGCGGTGTATCTTCTTCAAGAGTAACTTCATAGAAAACATATCCGTCAATTTTGTATTTCTCATACCAGAGACGAGGTTCAACACCAGAATCCCGTAATCCGCAGAACCAAATGCCGCCACCTTCAATCGGAAGTCCTGTCGTATATGCCATAATTGGTGTACCTGGTCCTGCACCAGCTGCATAAGTTTCCATCAGGATTTTCATTTGGTCTTTAGGCAAAATATCTAAAAAGAGCCTTTGATTGTTTCCCATAGGGTAGAAACAGGCGATACGTATACTGTCATTACCATATGGAAGTGCCATAAAATCGAGTGTTTCGATACTATCTGTCAGGATTAAATGCTGGTATTCTGAGAGCAGTTGTTTTTCAATAAAAACACCTTTATCACAGGTGACCTTCTTTATTATTGCACGTTTTCCATTAAAGTCTCCCTTGAGAGTCAAGCGAAAAGACTCCAGGCCTTGCATTTGAAAATATTGTTTCATCAAGTCGGAAAGGGTATCTGTCCTATTCTCGTAAGTTACTTTTACTTGTTGCGCAGAAACAGCAAAACAAGGCAAAATGATAAGTAACAATAATCCAATAAATCTTCTATTCATATTTGTGTATTAATTGATATTTCAACTTAAAAGGCGAGACTATTCGATGCTTATCAAGTGTCTGGTTACCGCCAAGTGACCAATCGCAAACAAGCATGAATAGTTCACGCCTTAGCGACGTGAACTTTTTTAAACTGCTTGTCCTCTGCGATGAATGTTTGGCGGTATTCGACACTTAAGAACAAGAGCAAAAGCTCAAATCCATATTTCAAAGTATACGAATAGAAACGCTATTTTGTAAGTTAACTACGTTGACTTTCTTCACGACTCAGCCAATTATGCGAGCATATTGGCATTCGCTGCTTCGAAAGTTAATAATTAATTCTCTGTGACCTCGTGAGGTAGAGCCTCAGCATGGAGGTAAGTTAGCGTTGTTCGTTCTGTTTCTACTTCATCGGCAATCTCGTTTTAAAGGGTTTAACTTGATGTAAATTGTATATTATACATTTTCAGCTTCGTGAGCATAGTTTTGGAAGTTTCCAAGAATCTGTTCAATATGAATGACCTCAGGGCAAGAGTCCCAAGTGACCCCTCCTCCCATGAGATACCAATTGTCACGCTCCTTTGTGGGAACACGTTTCAACGACGGGAATGCAGAAATAGGCATCATGATGGAGCGTCCATCTTGAAGATCTACCTGAAACTTACCTCTCTTAGGGAAAGACAGTCTCTTTATTTTTGGCTTTACATTCCAATAACCTTCTGTCATTTATGCATTCGTTTCTTTATTTGGGGCAAAGATACGCAATATTTCCGAAACTTGCAAGCATTAAGGGAAAAAGTTTCATTGTTTCTTGCAGGTATCAGCAAAAAACGGACTCTTTTCAGAAAGAATTGGCAAATATACTTGTCGATAGTCAGTAACAGAGGGTGGCACTTTCATTTCAGGGCGCAGAAGTGCCTGACCCTTCTGCGCCCCTTATAGCTTTGTGGCTAAGGACAAAGAGGTTTTGAGTAATATTCTTTGCTTTTTAAAAACGATGAAAGAACTCTAACCCAATAAAGAGGACAGCCATCCATACCTAGGTTTGCCCCCAAAGCTAACTCATTTTCAGTTCTAACGCACAGGGCGCACGGACATCGCGTCGCTGCGGCCGAAGAAGTCGACGTAGCAATCGTCGCCGCTGCTCGAACCAATGTACAATCCGCTGGCGTTTTCCATGTCAATAGGCAAAGTAGTCCAGTAGTAGCCGCGCGAGCCAATGAATTTGTATCCGCCACTCCAACGGCCGCCTGCAGCGGGAAGGAAGATTGATCCGCCGTTACTGCCTGTGAACTTTCTGCCATTCACACCATTTTGTGTTGTCCATACCGATGTTGTATAGTCTAGAAGTTCTTTTATCTGATCATACGACGGTGCAGAGGCCACTTGTCCGAATTGGTAATAGCCACCGTATGCCTCTGGGGTGGATGCTCCCTCGTTACAGCAACGCCAAAGCATACCACTCGGCAACCCCAGGTCTATCCAGTGAGGATGCTTGCCGTCAGGACAGGATTTGTTGCTGTGTGTAAGTATGTAGTTCACAAGATCTGTCACGTCAGCAACGTTCACTTTACCGTCGCCGTTCAGATCGTATTTCGCTTTCTGGGCATTTGCAGTTATTGAGCTAGCCAGCAGGACGATTAGCAGTAATGTTTTTCTCATTGTTATGTTGTTTAGTATATTTAAAATCAATGATATTAATTCTCTGTGACCTCGTGAGGCTGGGCCTCAGCAAAAGAGGTCGGTTAGCGTTGTTCGTTCTGTTTCTACTTCATCGGCAATTTCGTTTTAAAGGGTTTAACATTATTATAATTGTTTGATGATGTCATCCAAACCGATTACTTCTATTTTGGGGAAGTCAATCCTTTTGAGTATATCGAAATGGCTATCTTCCGTTACTATGAATTTTGCATTGGAAGCAACAGCACAATCCACAAACTTATTATCATCAGGATCTGTTTCTATCAATTTGAAACGGTAAAATGGATTCACGAAAACCGTAAATGGGTTATTGGTTATTACGCCAAGGGCAGACTCAGCAAATTCAGAACTGGTGTGGCGCTCCAGAATTTCAGCGTACTCTTCCAGAATCTCTGTTGTTACGCATAGTTCATTCCTACCATCAAGTAACGAAAGCCACAAATCGTGATAACGACTGCGGCGAGAGATGCATTGGAGGAGGCTGTTTGTATCAATAACCAGTCTTGACATCGCTGTGATTTATTTTGAATGCAAATCCATGTGGCGAAGTTCATCAAGTTTTTCCTGATTCAGAATGCCTTCATCCCAAAGGCGGTCAGATTCTGCATCAAGTCGCTCTTGAAAATGACGAGTCAATACGGCCTGTATTTCGCGAGCATACTCCTCACTATTGTTGAAGGAAAAGAGCTTCAACAAATGCATTTGTGTAGGATTTAATACAGTTGTTTCCATAAATACAATATTTATCGTTGGCAAAGATAAGAAATAATTCTGAAACATACAAGGTTTATGGGAAAATATTTCCCCATTTCTTGCCGGTATCGGCAAAAAACGGGGTGTTTTCAGAAAGAATTGGCAAATAAACTTGCCGATAGTCAGTAACGGAGGGTGACGCCTTCGGAGGTGACTTCGAGAGTGGCCTTGGCGCCAGTAAGGAGGGGGAAGTTGCGAAGGTGGGCGTGGCCTACGGGGAAGTCGTAGCAGACGGGGATGTTGTAGTGGCGAAGGTATTCGTGGAGAATGGAATACATATCGTCGAAGCCGTTCTCAGGATGTTTGTACTTGTTGAACTGGCCCACGATGATGCCTCGGACGTTGGGTAGCAGGCCCCGCATCTCCATATTGTGGAGCATACGATCCACCTTGCTCATCCCCTCGCCCGTATCCTCCATAAACAAGATGATGCCAGGCAATAGCAAGGGATCGAAATCGGAGCCAGCGAGATCGTTGTAGACAGACATATTACCACCCACGACGATGCCCTCTGCCCTACCCTCGATATTCAGCGGATGAGGTGCCACACGGTATTCTGGCAAGTCGCCTTGCAGCATACGACGCAGACATTGGTTGACGGTATCAGTACCCTCATACGTCTTCAAGGCGTGACACATGGAACCGTGAATGCCCTTTACCCCAGCCCTCGCCTCAGCACAAAGCAAAGCCGTTATGTCGCTGAAGCCAATGATGAGTTTGGGATATTGGCGCAGGGTATCAAGAGACAAACGGATGAGCAGATGGGCTGCCCCATCGCCACCTCTTGAACATATAATGGCTTTAATAGATGGCTCCCTTAATGCCCAAAGCAAGTCTGACAGTCGTTCGTCGATGGTGCCGGCAAAGCCGTGATACTCATTGAGGGCGTTCTTCCCTATGACACAATGATAGCCCCAGCTTTCGAGTGTCCTGATGCCTCCGTTGATGGTTGCCGTATCTGTCGCACTTGATGGGGAAATGATGGCGATGGTGTCACCCTCATGCAAAAACTGGGCTTGGACAATAGTCATCCAGCCCAGCAGTATCAACAGAAAGCTTCCCTTTTTCACGCAGAGACCTTCTTTTTAGCTCTTATCATACACCAGACGCCAAGGATGATGAAGGGTATCGAAAGGATCTGTCCCATATCAATAGGCAGCGAGGCCTCGAAGGCTTCTTGAATCTCCTTGGTGTACTCGATGAAGAAACGGAAGGTGAAGATATACGTCAGGCAGAAGCCGAAGTACCAGCCTGTGCCAATCTTCTCTGGCATCTTCTTATGAAGATACCACATGATGGCGAAGAGGATGGCGTAGGCGATGGCTTCATAGAGCTGTCCTGGGTGGCGAGGCATCATGTCGACACGCTCGAAGATAAAGGCCCAGGGCACGTCTGTGATCTTGCCGATGATCTCAGAGTTCATCAGGTTGCCAAGGCGGATGAAGCAGGCAGTGGTTCCTGTGGCAATGGCGATGTTGTCAAGGACTGTCCAGATGCTGAGTTTTGTCTTGCGGACATAGAGCCAGAGGGCAATCATCAGGCCTAAGGTGCCACCGTGCGAGGCAAGGCCGGCATAGCCTGTGAGCTTCCAGCCACCATCGGGCAGGAAATGAATAGGCAGCAGCATCTCTACGATACCCTTGAACGAGGTCAGGAAGTCCTGTGGCTGATAGAAGATGCAATGGCCCAGACGGGCACCAATCAGGATGCCGAAGAAGCAGTAGATAAAGAGGGGGTCAAAGTACTCGTCCTTGATCTTCTGTTCCTTATACAGCCGTTTCACGACCATATAGGCCAATGCCAGTCCGATGATCCACATCAGACCATACCAGCGCACCGTTATCGGACCTAAGTGGAAGGCTTCAAGGTTTGGCTGCCAAACGATAAAAAGTAATAGTTGTGTCATGAGTAAAACTATTTATTTCCCCTCCTGAGTAGGAGGGGTTAGGGGTGGTCTGAGCAAGTGCTTGGATTGAGGCTGATCAGACCCCCTCTAACTCCCCCTACTCAGGGGGAGAATGAGATTAGACATTGAATCTGAAGTGCATGATATCTCCGTCTTGGACAATGTAGTCCTTGCCCTCGACGGCGAGTTTGCCAGCTTCGCGGACAGCGGCCTCAGAGCCGTACTGGATATAATCGTCGTACTTGATGACCTCGGCGCGGATAAAGCCCTTCTCGAAGTCTGTATGGATGACACCAGCACATTGCGGAGCCTTCCAGCCTTTCTTATATGTCCAGGCCTTGACCTCCATCTCACCAGCGGTGATGAATGTTTCGAGGTTCAGCAGGGCGTAGGCCTTCTTGATCAGACGGTTCACACCACTCTCCTCCAAGCCTAACTCCTCGAGGAACATCTGTTTGTCCTCGTAGGACTCAAGTTCTGCGATGTCCTCTTCTGTCTTGGCAGCGATGACCATCATCTCTGCACCTTCCTCCTGGGCCAGCTCCCCTACCCTCTTCGTGAAGTCGTTGCCGTCCTTGGCATCAGCCTCGCCAACGTTGCAGACATAAAGCACAGGCTTCGACGTGAGCAGGAAGAGATTGCGGGCACAGTCCTGTTCGTCCTTCGACTCGAACTCCACGATACGGGCGTTCTTACCCTGATCCAGTGCCTCCTTATAAGCATGAAGCACAGCAACCTCGATCTTCGCATCCTTATTGCCAGCAGCAGCGGCCTTCTCCGTCTTGGCCAGACGGCTCTCGATGGTCTCTAAGTCCTTCAATTGCAACTCAGTATCAATGATTTCCTTGTCGCGGATGGGATCGATGGTGCCATCCACGTGGGTAATGTTTTCGTCCTCGAAACAACGGAGCACGTGGATGATGGCGTCCGTCTCGCGGATATTCCCAAGGAACTTATTGCCTAAGCCCTCGCCCTTCGAGGCGCCCTTCACCAGACCAGCGATGTCCACAATCTCACAAGTGGCAGGCACTATGCGTCCAGGATGCACCAGTTCTGCGAGTTTCGTCAGGCGCTCATCAGGGACGGTGATGACGCCGACGTTGGGTTCTATCGTACAAAAGGGGAAATTTGCTGCCTGAGCCTTTGCACTCGACAAGCAATTAAACAACGTGGACTTACCCACATTCGGGAGTCCTACAATACCACATTTTAATGCCATTTTCTTCTATAAACGTTTATTTTCGGGTGCAAAGGTACAAAGAAAAGTGAAAAGTGAAAAGTGAAAAATTTGCTACCGCCATTTAAAATTATACATTATCTATGATTCATTATCCGTTATTTTGCCTATCTTTGCACCCTCTAACAGATTTAAACCATTTAAGAAATGAAGAAGATTCTCTTATCAATGTTTGCTTTCGTGGCGCTCTCACTGTCTGCCAGCGCCCAGGTTGCAGAACCCCAAAACACGCCTCAGCTCGAGTTCGCCCTGCAGTTGAAGGTGACGCTGGGCGAGGCTTACACTTGTGGTGAGACCCAGCACGGCCAGCGAACCATCATTCCCATTACTGGCGGAACCTTCGAGGGACCCAATATCAAGGGCACAATCATCAACGGTGGTGCTGACTATCAGCTGAACAACAAGGCCACAGGTCGTACAGAACTCGAGGCCATCTACTGCATCAAGACGGATGACGGCGTGAACATCCACGTTCGCAATCGTGGTATCATCAATTCGGGCAAAGACGAACAGGGTAATCCCACGTTCTATTTCAAGGCTGCCCCTCAGTTCGAGGCTCCCGTCGATAGCAAATACGCCTGGCTGAACAATGCCATCTTCGTTTGCCAGCCAGACTTCTCTGGCGGTTTCAAGGGCATCGTCCTTAACGTCTGGAAAGTTAAGTAAGTAGTCCCTTCTTAGGTTAGGATCTGTTCGGCGTGCTCTTTGGTTTTCACCTGCTTGCCGGCAAAAATCTGTTCTATGATGCCTTCTTCGTTGATGATGAAGGTGGTGCGGATGGTGCCCATAGTTTTCTTGCCGTACATCGTCTTCTCGCCCCAGGCGCCCATCGCCTCCATCAGCTTCTTATCCACATCGGCAATCAGGGGGAAGGGCAGTTCGTATTTCTCCTTGAACTTCACATGTGAGGCGGCAGAGTCCTTGCTCACGCCAACCACCTCATATCCCCTACCCTGCAGCTCGCCGTAATGGTCTCTCAGACTACAAGCCTCTGCCGTACAACCGCTAGTATTGTCTTTCGGATAGAAGTACAATACGAGCTTTCTTCCCTTGTAATCACTCAGACGGATATCCCGTCCCTGTTCGTCTTTGCCCAATATCTCAGGCGCTTTGTCTCCAATATTCATAGTTCGATAATTATGTTGTGTTTCTATTAGTGGGCCTCAAGCCAGTTCTGTCCGAAGCCGGAGTCTGCCACAAGGGGAACGTTCAAGGGGAAGGCGTTCTGCATCTCCTCGATGACGATACGCTCTACCCTCTCCTTTTCCTCAGGATAGACGGAGAAGTTGAGTTCGTCGTGTACTTGCAGGATCATCTTACTCTTGATGCCCTCTTTCTGGAAGCGTTCGTGGATGCGGATCATCGCTACCTTAATGATATCTGCCGCTGTGCCCTGGATGGGGGCATTGATGGCGTTACGCTCAGCAAAACCTCGGACGGTGGCGTTGTGGGAGTTGATATCCGGCAAATAGCGACGACGGCCGAATAGGGTAGTGACATAACCCTTTTGACGGGCCACCTCCTTGGATTTCTCCATATAGTCGAGAACCTGTGGGAAGGTGGCGAAATAGCCGTCTATCAGCATCTTTGCCTCGTCGCGAGGGATGTCCAGACGCTCAGCCAAGCCAAAGACAGTGATGCCGTAGATGATGCCGAAATTGGCGCGCTTCGATTTCGTGCGTTCATCACGAGTGACTTCAGAGATATCTTTCTTATAGATGTTTGCGGCTGTGGCAGCGTGGAGGTCTTTGCCTTCACGGAACACTTCGATCATATTCTGGTCCTGCGAGAGATGGGCCATCACACGCAGTTCTATCTGACTATAGTCTGCTGAAAAGAACAGACAACCTGGCTCTGGCACGAATGCCTTGCGGATCTCCTTGCCGTCCTCGCCTCGGATGGGGATATTCTGGAGATTGGGGTCGCTGCTTGACAGGCGTCCCGTAGCCGTGATGGTCTGATTAAACGAGGTATGGATATGGCCAGTACGAGGGTTAATCAGTTTAGGCAGGGCATCGATATACGTGCCGATAAGTTTCTTTAATCCTCTGTGTTCCAATATATCTGCTACAATCTCGTGCTTATTGCGCATTTGTTGGAGCACATCCTCAGAAGTGACATATTGGCCCGTCTTGGTCTTCTTGGCCTTCTCTACGATCTTGAGTTTGTCGAAGAGGATTTCTCCAACTTGTTTGGGTGAGGCTATGTTAAACTGTTCGCCAGCCAACTCGTAGATTCTTGCTTCAAGTTCGTTCATCCTGTCCGTCAAAACCTTTGACGTTTCTTGAAGTGATGCCGTATCCAGGCAGACGCCATTCATCTCCATTTCCGCCAAGACAGGCATCAGAGGCATCTCAATCTCATAGAACAATTTCTCGCACTCGTACTTCTTCAACTCTGGCTCTAGTTTGTTCTTTAGGCGGAGGGTGACATCTGCATCCTCAGCAGCATACTCGTAGACCTGAGAGGGTAGGAGGTCGCGCATCGATTTCTGGTTCTTGCCCTTGGGACCGATGAGCTCATCGATGTGGATGGTCTGATAGTTGAGATAGATCTCAGCCATATAGTCCATATTGTGATGTAACTCGGGTTGGATGAGGTAGTGGGCAATCATCGTGTCGAACATCGGACCTGCGAGATGGATGTCGTAGTTGCGCAACACCTCGAGGTCGTACTTCAAGTTTTGTCCGACCTTGAGGATTTTGGGATCTTCATACACCTCTTTAAATATATTAACGATTCGCAACGCTTCTTCACGTTTTGCTGGAATGGGGACATAAAAGGCCTCAAATTCCTTCACAGCGAAGCTCAAACCGACCAATTCTGCGTCAATCGGATTCGTTGAAGTCGTTTCCGTATCTAGACTGAGAATTTCATTTGTCCTAAAAAAGTCACAAATTTTCCTCATATCCTCTTCATTATCAACGAGTTTGTAGTTGTGAGGGGTCGTTTCTAAGGCCTCAAAACTCGCGTTTTTTGAACTTTCCGTCCCGTTGGGCGCAAATTCTGCAAAGAGATCGAGTTGGCCGTTAACAGGCGTTTGTGGTTTTTGGTTTTTTTTAAGAACTCTGTCTGCGAAGCTTTTCATCTCCAATTCGAGGAGCAGTTTGCCGAGTTCGTCCTCATTCGGCTCAACAAGCTTCAACGCTTCCATGTCGAGCTCGATGGGAACATCCGTCTTGATAGTCGCGAGGAAGTAACTCATCCGGATATCGTCGATATGTTCCTCAACCTTCTCGCGAAGTTTGCCCTTGATCTCTGATGACCTTTCAATCAACGTATCGATGCTTCCGAACTCGTTGATGAGTTTCACGGCTGTCTTCTCTCCGACACCAGGACACCCAGGGAAGTTATCAGCCGAGTCGCCCATCAGCGCCAGCAGATCAATGACCGATAGGGTAGTGGGGATGCCATATTTCTCACAGACTTCCTTTGGACCCATCGTCTCATAGCCGCCACCATGACGAGGACGATAGATCTTCACGTGGTCACTCACCAACTGACCATAGTCTTTATCGGGTGTCAACATAAAAGTGTCGATTCCATCGGCTCCTGCCTTTGTGGCGAGGGTGCCGATGACATCGTCTGCCTCGAATCCATCGACCTGGAGAATGGGAATCCGATAGGCTTTCAACAGGTCTTTAATGATGGGAACGGCTTTGCGGATGTCCTCTGGCGTCTCCTCACGCTGGGCTTTGTAAGCTGGGAAAGCCTCGCTTCGGAAGGTGGGGCCGTGAGGGTCGAAGGCTACGCCGATATGGGTGGGCTGTTCTTTCGTGAGCACCTCGTTGAGGGTGTTGAGGAAGCCCATAATGGCACTCGTGTTCAGTCCCTTTGAGTTGATTCTTGGGTTCTTGATGAACGCATAATAACTGCGATAGATGAGCGCATAAGCGTCTAAAAGGAAGAGTTTCTGCATAACTTTGTTTATTTTCTGCGTAAAATTACTAAAAAATATCGATATTACAATGATTTTTACTAATTTTGTATCAAAATTCGAGATAATATGGATTATTTGTCAGTTATCAAGCACCCGATTGAGAGTGATTTCCAGGAGTTCGTCTTTCGTTTCCAGGGTTCGCTGAGCCATTCGTATGGCCTCCTTTCACAGGCTCTGGAACATATCCGTCAGCGCACAGGCAAGCAGATGCGACCTATGCTCACATTGTTGTCTGCGAAGAACTATGGTGAGGTATCAGACGTCACCCAGAATGCGGCAGTCGCACTTGAATTGTTGCATACGGCTTCGCTGATTCACGACGATGTGGTGGATGAGAGTAGTGAACGTCGTGGACAGTCGTCTGTCAATGCCTCCTATAATAATAAGGTGGCTGTGCTTGTGGGCGACTACATCCTCTCTACTTGCCTTAGTCACGTGGCAAAGACGAAAGATCATAGAGTTTTACAATATGTCGCAGAACTTGGTATGACCTTGGCATCAGGTGAGATTCTGCAGTTGCAGAACATTAACAACTCTGAATTCTCGGAAGATGTTTATTATCAGGTGATTAGACAAAAGACTGCAGCCTTGTTTGAGACTTGCTGTGGTATGGGTTCTCTGTCTGTGAATGCGTCGGAAGAGGATATTAAAAAGGCGAAACAATTCGGACAAGATTTGGGTATGATCTTCCAGATTCGCGATGATATCTTTGACTATTACGATTCGACGGAAATAGGCAAGCCTACAGGTAACGATATGGCAGAAGGAAAACTGACGTTGCCTGTGATCTATGCGCTGAATCACTCTGACTTTGAGCCTATGAAGTCGTTGGCAAGAAAGGTGAAGTTAGGCACGATCAATGTCGATGAAATCGCTGTGCTTGTGGAGTTTGCCAAGCAGAGTGGGGGAATCCAGTATGCTGAACGTATGATGGATCGCTATTCGCAGAAGGCCAAGACTTATATCGACACTTGCGTGAAACCAGAACTCAAAGAGGCCTACGAGACGTATCTTGAATACGTCATCAGGCGCAAGTTGTAGCTTTTTCCCCTCCTGAGTAGGAGGGGTAGGGGTGGTCTGATCTGCCTCATATCAAAGCCTTGAGTTAGTGCTGCTCAGACCCCCTCTGGCTCCCCCTACTCAGGGGGAGAAAAAATTACCTTAGAAGAACTTCGTTTCCTCACCGAGGACTTCGCTTAACAGCATATTTGCCAAGCGCGAAGTACCCATCCGGAACCACTGATTCGTGAGCCATTTCTCGCCTAAGACCTCTTTCACGATGGTGTAGTATATGAGTGCATCCATCACGCTATTCAGGCCTCCAGCAGGCTTAAAACCAATCTGTATGCCCGTTTCATTGTAGTATTCCTTGATGGCCTGGCACATCACATAGGCTGCCTCAGGCGTTGCTGCTGGTTCGAGTTTACCTGTGGATGTCTTGATATAATCAGCTCCAGAATACATCGCCAACAGCGAAGCCGTCTTGATGTTTGAAGCCGTTTTCAGACAACCTGTTTCCAAAATCACCTTCATCTTATGCTCGCCACAGGCCTCCTTCATCTGCTGTATCTCGTCGCAGACCGTCTCGTAGTCGCCAGAGAGGAAAGCACCCACGCTGAGCACCATATCAATCTCCGTCGCACCGTCTTTGATGGCCAGCGCCGTCTCTACCGTTTTCACCTCAATAAGTGCCTGAGACGATGGGAAACTGCCTGATACACAGGCTATTTCAACGCCGTCGACCTCTAAGGTTTCAGAGACGATTCTGGCGAAACGGGGATACACGCAAATAGTTGCCACGTGGGGTAGGGCAGGGTACTGCTCATCGAACTGGTTTACACGCTCTGTGAAGGCCATTACGCTCTCGTCTGAGTCCGTCGTCTTCAGAGTTGTCAGTTCCACGCTACCCATCAGGAATTGCTTCACCTCGGGGGTGTCGTTCTCGTGCACTTTCTCCGTGATAATCTTCTTCACGGCAGCCTTTACGTCCTCGTCATTGATGTCGAGGTTACACTTGCTAAGGGCCTCTTCGATGCGCCCTTTTTCTGTTGATGTTGTTGCCATAATCGTATCGTTTTATGCCATTAATTTCTTGTTGTGGATGTGTCTGAGTGAGTCGCGCTGTGTCTTCTTTTCGATGCTTTTCTGCAGTTCTTCCGTCAGGTCTACGCCTGTCTGATTGGCTAGGCAGAGCAGCACCCAGAGTACATCGGCCATCTCTTCACCCAGGTTATCCTTCTCGCCATCCTTGAAACTCTGGTCACCGTATTTGCGAGCCATCACGCGAGCCAGTTCGCCTACTTCCTCTGTCAGAACTGCCATATTCGTCAGTTCTGAGAAGTAGCGCACGCCGTATTCCCTGATCCAGCGGTCCACAGCCTCTTGTGCTTCCTTGATCGTCATAGCGGGAAGAAGGTGTTCATAAATAGAAGAACGAACAGCGCCAATGCAATCCAAGCATTACGACGATTGTCTTTCTCATACTCTTTCCAGTGTAACGCCTTGTAAATCACCACGATACCAAGTAGGATGACAGTGAATATCATAGGGAAGAAGGCGTGACTTGAGCCCCACAAAGTGCTGATTACAAAAGTGATTGCCAGCAGGAAAAAACCTGCGTTTCTGATTTTATTCAGATGTTCCTTAATCATAATCTATATGTTTATTTCGTTTTATCTTCTTGTCAGCATCTGAAAGAACAGGATGGCGATCGTGAGCAGGATAATCATAATATACTGCTTGTTCTCACGCTCATATTCCTTCCAATGGAAGGCCTTGTAGAGGAAGATGACGAGCAGCAGCAACAGTCCTAATCCACACGGCCACATACCGTATGGCGTACCCCAGACCAATGCGCAGATAATGCCGATGGCAGCCAGGATAACGCCTGATATCTCTATCTCTCTCAGATACTTACGCATTGTTTATAGTCCGAAAATGGAGAGTCCGACGAGTATCAGGAAGGCCACAGAAATGTAGTTCGACATCTTGTCGTTTTCCTTCCAGTGGATGATCGTCCAGATGCTTGATAACGTCATAATACCCAGGCCGATCCATACGAGGATGCTCATATTCATCACACGCCCCAGAATGTAGCAGATCAGGGCTGCAAAGTTTACGTAATTTGTGATTTGTCTTCTGTCCATATCTTATTCTTTATTTTTAGTATCCATACAGATGGTCACAGGGCCGTCGTTAAGCAGTTCGACCTTCATATCAGCGCCAAATTCGCCTGTCTGTACTGGGTTGCCGATGGCAGCTGAAAGTTGAGTGCAGAAGGCCTCGTAGAGTGGGATAGAGTGCTCGTGCGAACCTGCCTTGAACCAACTCGGACGATTGCCTTTCTTGTAGCTTGCGAAGAGTGTGAACTGGCTGACTACCAGACAGTTGCCGCTGATATCCAGAATCGAACGGTTCATTACGTGATCGTCATCGTCGAACACCCTGAGGTTGGCTACTTTCCTCACAAGCCAATCTACATCCTCCATCGTGTCCTCATCGCACACACCCAAGAGGATGAGAAATCCCCATCCAATCTGGCCTTTCACGCTGCCGTCGATGGTAACGCTGGCCTTGCTAACTCGCTGAATAACTGCACGCATTTTTGGCTCGTTTGCTTAATTTTCGGCAAAGGTACGAACAATTTCTTAATCCACCAAATATCAGCGGCATACGACCACGTTAAATTCCCTTAATCGTGCTCCAAAGGCGTTCTGTGACAGTTGTGACAGTTATTTTCGTGCGAACATTTTGTTTTTAATTCAATTATTATATATGTATATATATAATAGTATATAGTAGAATTGTTGATGTGGGAATATTTAATTGTCACAACTGTCACAATTGTCACAAAACTGATTTTGATGATGATATCCGATTTTGAAATATTCTTACATACGTCGTTGGCCATACTGCAAACTCGGACTTTAGTTAGTCTAAAGTGTGAGTTTAGATAGGGGAAACTCCTACTTTTCTGCCTTGAAAGTCCCACTTTCCTTAGTCCAAAATCGTAGCCTCATAACTGACTGTATATCAGATAGATACAAGAGGCGCAAATTCTCTTTGATTATTGCGAAACATATTTACAAACCGCACATTGGTCCATATTTGGACTTATGCTTATTCGCATTAGCTTTCTGTTGTATCTGAGGCGTGAAAATGCTCATAAACAATCTTTGCCTTAGCAGGTCCAAGGATTTCCGATAGGGTAGGGAGGTCTGCCTCGCTTATCCTACGAACCGATTTGAGGCTGTTTAAGAGCGCATCACGGCCTTTCGGCCCCAGCCCCTTGATGCCATCCAACTCGCTGTGCAAAGCCCGCTTAGAACGCTTGTTTCTGTGGAATTCGATGGCAAAGCGATGCACCTCGTCTTGAATATGTGTCAGCACGTGGAAGAGTTCAGAATCCGTTTTCAAGGCTACGTGCATCGGTGGGAATCCGTAAAGCAGTTCGTTGGTGCGATGACGGTCATCTTTTGCCAATCCTGCTATGGGAATATCCTGGTTTAACTCGTCCTGGATCACCTGCCTGATGACCTCCATCTGCCCCTTTCCGCCATCGGCAATAATGAGGTCGGGTAGGGGCTGTTCCTCTTCTATGAGTCGTGTGTAACGCCTGGAAACGACCTCTTTCATAGAAGCATAATCGTCTGGTCCTGTGACTGTTTTGATGTTATAATGTTTATAGTCTTTTTTGCTGGGTTTAAGTGCTTTAAAGACCACGCAGGCAGCTACGGCATCAGTACCGGAGATGTTTGAATTGTCGAAACACTCTATCTGATAAGGCAGTTTGGGCAGGTGGAGTTTGTCTTGTAATTCCTTCATCAGACGGGTCTGTTTTTGCTCTGGATTCAACTTCTCGGCTTGTTTCAAACGGTCGAATTTATACTGTTTTCCATTCATAATAGAGAGGTCGAGTAGGGTCTTTTTATCCCCTCGCTGAGGGATGGTGAAGGTGACATTTTCGAGTTCTACATCGACCTCCTGAGGCACGATAATCTCCTTCGCCTTACTGCCAAAACGCTCTCTCAACTCTATGATGCCTAACTGCAATAGTTCGTCGTCACTCTCGTTGAGTTTCTTCTTATATTCGATGGTAAAACTTTGGTTGATGGCACCATTGTTCACGTGGATATAGTTGATAAAGGCCATCTTGTCATCGCTGGTAATAGAGAAGACATCTACGTCGTGAATAGTCTGACTCACCACCTCGCTATTGGTGACGAAAGCCTCCAAAGCAAGATATTTCTGCTTGATTTCTTCGGCCTCCTCAAAGCGTAGTTCCTCCGATAATTTGAGCATCTCGTCCTTCAGATCTCTGAGCACTTGGCGGGTGTTGCCTTTGAGGATTTCCCTGGCCTGTAAGATGTTCTTTTGATAAGCCTCGTAGGTCTGCTTGCCCACGCAGGGACCCATACATTTTTTAATATGGTAGTCGAGGCAGACCTTGTATTTTCCTGTCTCAACACCCTCCTTTGTGATGGGCTGACGACAGGTGCGTGGGTGGTAGAGTTGCTTGATGAGCGCAAGAACGGTCTTCATCGTCATCACGTGAGAGTAGGGGCCGTAGTAGGTGCCCCATTTCTTGTTGATGGTTCGCGTGCTGAAGATGCGAGGGAAGAATTCGTTGGTGACACAGATGGAAGGGTAGGTCTTACCGTCTTTCAGCAGAACGTTATACCGAGGATTGTACTTCTTGATGAGTGAATTCTCCAAAAGAAGAGCGTCTTCCTCTGTATTGACCACAGTATAGCTGATATCGAATATCTTGCTGACGAGTACCTTCGTTTTGAAACGATCAACCTCTGTATGGAAATAGGTGGAGACTCTCGCTTTGAGATTCTTCGCCTTTCCCACATAGATGATTGTCTTGTTATCATCGTAGAACTGATAACTCCCAGGCTTGTCTGGTAGTCTGCTCACGATGCCTTTCAGATATTCTAATCTCTTCTCATTCTCTTCCTTCGTCATCTTTTGTAATCCCCTTTATTTACTATGTTTCTTGTTATCTTTGTTCCACGTGAAACACTCCTTGTGTGGTATCTATTTCCCCTCCTGAGTAGGAGGGGTAGGGGTGGTCTGATCCGTGCTCTGACACCTTCTCTCCCACATTCTCTTATGTTCTTTGATCGCCTCTATAATCGCCTCTATATTTCTATATACCACATCGTTCTCAAATCTTATAACCTTTATATTATTGCTGGCTATAAATCTTGTCCTTATCTCATCATATTGAGTTTGTTCATAAGACTTATGTACTTCACCATCGAGTTCTATACAGAGTCTTATTTCCGGACAATAGAAATCTAAAACATAAGGACCCAATCCGAATTGCCTTCTGAATTTCAAACCATCTATTTGTTTGCCTTTTAGTGCCTTCCAGAGTATAGCCTCTGGAGCGGTAGAGTTGTTTCTGAGGTTCTGGCGAAGGAGTTTCTGGTTTTTAAGATTTGTTCGGTGAGAAATAGCGTTCATATTTAGATAATGTATGTGGTAGTTCAGACCACCCCTAACCCCTCCTACTCAGGAGGGGAAGAGGTTACCTGGTTAAACGATCATCAGCGTTGTGAGGTCGATGTCCTTAAAGAGGTCTCGGCCGTGGAGGCCTTCGTCTGTGATCTCGATGATGAAGTTCATATAGACCTTCTTTGGGTGGAAGTATTCAACGAGGTTATATACTGCCTTCGCTGTACCACCTGTTGCAAGGAGGTCATCATGGATAAGAATGATATCGTTCTCATCGATTGAGTCGATGTGCATTTCAACGGTATCGACACCATACTCTTTTGAGAAGCTTTCCTTAATGACAGTAGCCGGCAATTTACCAGGCTTACGTGCAAGTACGACGCCACAGCCCAAACGTCCGGCGAGAGCAGAGGCCATCACGAAGCCACGACTTTCTACTCCTACGATCTTTGTGATTCCCTTGTCCTTGTAGAGAGCCTCGAGTTCGTCGAGCATAATCTTCATACACTCAGCATTCTTGAAGAGTGTTGTCACATCACGGAAGTTGATTCCTTTTCTGGGGAAATCTGGTACACAACGCAGATTGTCCAATAGTACTTTGTTGTTCATAATCAGTGAGTTATAATTGTTAAACGCTTAATTTGTTTCACGTGGAACATTGGTCGGAGGAGGGGAAAGGCTAACGCCCGAGGAGTACAAGGAGGACGTTGATGTCGCTAGGTGAGACACCAGGGATGCGAGAGGCTTGGGCTAACGTCTCCGGCTGGATCTTCTCCAACTTCTGACGACACTCTGTCGAGAGTCCTTGCAGTTCGTTGTAATTGAAGTGTCCTTTGATCTTGATGTTCTCAAGACGGTGCATCTTGTCTGCCACGATTCTTTCACGATCGATATAGCCTTTATATTTCATCCTGATCTCCGCTGCTTCTGCGATTTCTTCGCGACGGTTCTGCGGACGATTCAGCACTTCTTTCAGTTGAGGGATAATCTCCGCCAGATTCTGTAAGTTGAGCTGCGGACGGTTCACGAGATCTACGAGTTTGCAGCCAAACTGGAGTGGGGTAGTACCAAGTGCCTCAAGAGAGGAATTAATGAGTTTTGGTTTTATCGCAAAATTCTGGCAGAAGTTTTCGATTTCTTCGATAAATTTTTTCTTTTCCAACCACCAGTCATAGCGGTCTCTTTTCACCAATCCGAGTTCGTATGTCTTCTCCGTCAGACGCGCATCGGCATCATCCTGCCTTAACAGAATCCTATATTCCGCTCTTGAGGTAAACATTCGATAGGGTTCATCGACGCCTTTAGTTACCAAGTCATCAATCAACACGCCGATATAGGCCTCGTCTCGATGCAACACAAATCTCGTTGAGTCTACAGAAGCACCAAAACTACCTGCTCCACTAGCAGATCCAGCCTTCAAGGCAGCATTGATGCCAGCCATCGTTCCTTGGCCTCCTGCCTCTTCATAACCCGTCGTACCATTCACCTGACCAGCCATAAACAAATTCTTAATGATCTTCGATTCCAACGAGTGGCTTAATTGTGTAGGATCGAAGAAATCGTACTCTATCGCATAGCCTGGGCGATATACTTTCATATCCCTCAAGGCCGGAATCTTTTTGAGTGCATTGATCTGCACATCCATCGGCAGCGATGATGAGAAACCGTTCAAGTACATCTCGTTGGTATCCTCTCCCTCCGGCTCTAAGAACAGCGGATGCTTCTCTCTGTCTGGGAAGGTCACCAGTTTGGTTTCTATCGAAGGACAGTAGCGAGGACCTATTGACTGAATCTGTCCGTTGTAGAGTGGGGAGTCTGCCAAACCACTTCGTAGAATCTCGTGCACCTCTTCGTTTGTGTTCACCGTCCAGCAGGGCAATTGTTTCAGGGCTCCACCTTTGTTGAGGTAACTAAACTGATAAGGCCTGCTCTCTCCTGGCTGGATCTCCATATCCTCGAAATGAACGCTGCGCTTATCGATACGGACAGGAGTGCCAGTCTTCATCCTCGCTGTGCTGACACCATGACGGGTGATGCTTTCTGTGAGATGGGGGACTGCTGGCTCTGCAATCCTACCGCCAGCCACCATCTTCCGTCCGATATGCATCAGTCCGTTAAGGAAAGTACCAGCCGTCAGCACCACACACTTCGCATAGAGTTCAGCGCCCCAGATGGTGCGGATACCGATGGCCTCGCCGTTTTCAACGAGTAACTCATCAGCCTGATCCTGCCAGATGTCGAGGTTTGGGGTGGCATCAAGATGTCTGCGCCACTCCCAGATGAACTTTCCGCGATCGCATTGAGCCCTCGGACTCCAGACGGCAGGGCCTTTGCCAACGTTGAGCATACGGAACTGAATCGAGGTAGCATCCGTCACCAGTCCCATCTGTCCGCCCAAGGCATCAATCTCACGAACGATCTGACCCTTCGCGATGCCACCAACGGCAGGGTTGCAAGACATCTGTGCAATCTTGTTCATGTCCATCGTCACCAGACAGGTTTGTGCTCCCAAATTGGCACTTGCACAGGCCGCTTCACAGCCCGCATGACCACCTCCGATGACTATCACATCATACTTGAATTTCATCCTTCTTTGCTAATTTTCCGCAAAAGTAACAAAAAAATTTGAATACTAAATGCATTTTTACCTCAAAAAACTTTGAAATATCAATATTTTATAGTATCTTTGCGGTCTAAAACAGTCTTTAAATACCTATAATAAGGTATGGACAGAACGGTTTGAAGGGGTCTTGCGGCCTCAAAGTGTAAAGAAATAAGAACTATTATTCATATATAAATAACTTAATTTCAACAACTTATGTGGTTAATCAATTCATCAATTGGTAGAAAAGTTGTAATGTCCGTAACGGGTATTGCGCTGATCTTGTTCCTGACCTTCCACGGTTGCATGAACATGGTGGCGCTTTTCTCGGAAGAGGGTTACAACATGATTTGCGAATTCCTGGGTGCCAACTGGTATGCCGTTGTGGCTACACTTGGCTTGGCTGCCCTGGCAGTGATTCACATCGTCTACGCCTTCATCCTGACGGCGCAGAACCGTACGGCTCGTGGTGACAACCGCTACGAGGTGGCTACGACGGTCAACGCTGGTAAGGTGGAGTGGGCATCGAAGAACATGCTCGTTCTCGGTATCATCGTAGTGATCGGCCTGCTGCTGCACCTGTACAACTTCTGGTACAACATGATGTTTGCCGAGTTGGTAGGTTCTTATCAGCAGATTGATCCCGCCGACGGTTTCGGCTGGATTGTGGAGACGTTCTCTAATCCTGTGTTCGTGGTGCTCTACATCATTTGGCTCGTTGCCATTTGGTTCCACCTCACTCACGGTTTCTGGTCAGCTATGCAGACTCTCGGCTGGAGCGGTAAGACCTGGCTCTGCCGTTGGAAGATGATCGGCATGATCTATGTCACGCTGCTCATGCTCTGCTTCCTGATTGTTGTTCTGGCTTTCGCATTCAAGTGCGCTCCGAGCCTCTGCTAATTATCAACTTTTAAATTTGAAAGATTATGGCAAAAGTAATTGATTCTAAGATTCCCGCAGGTCCAGTACCTGAGAAATGGAAGGAATATAAGGCTCATCAGCGTCTCGTCAACCCGAAGAACAAGCTGAAGCTGGATGTGATTGTGGTTGGTACTGGTCTGGCTGGTGCTTCTGCAGCTGCCTCACTCGGTGAGATGGGCTTCAATGTGATCAACCTGTGCATTCAGGACTCTCCCCGTCGTGCTCACTCTATCGCTGCCCAGGGTGGTATCAACGCTGCCAAGTGCTATCAGAACGATGGTGACTCTGTCTATCGTCTGTTCTACGACACTGTGAAGGGTGGTGACTATCGTGCTCGTGAGGCCAACGTTTATCGTCTGGCTGAGGTATCAAACAATATTATCGACCAGTGCGTCGCTCAGGGTGTTCCCTTTGCTCGTGAGTATGGTGGTATGCTGGCAAACCGTTCTTTCGGTGGTGCTCAGGTAAGCCGTACATTCTACGCTAAGGGTCAGACCGGTCAGCAGTTGCTGCTGGGTGCTTACTCTTCTCTGAGCTGCCAGGTTCAGGCTGGTAAGGTAAAGCTCTACACCCGTTATGAGATGGAAGATGTGGTCATCGTTGATGGCCGCGCTCGTGGTATCATCGCCAAGGATCTCTGCACAGGTAAGCTGGTTCGTTTCAGCGCCAATGCTGTGGTGATCGCTACTGGTGGATACGGAAATACTTACTTCTTGAGCACAAACGCTATGGGTTGTAACTGTACCGCTGCCGTTCAGTGCTATCGCAAGGGTGCTTACTTTGCAAATCCCTCTTACGTTCAGATTCACCCCACTTGTATCCCCGTTCATGGCGACAAGCAGTCTAAGCTGACGCTGATGTCTGAGTCTCTGCGTAACGACGGTCGTATCTGGGTTCCCAAGAAGCTTGAGGATGCCAAGGCTTTGCAGGCTGGAACGAAGCAGGGTTGGGAAATTCCTGAGGAGGATCGCGACTACTATCTGGAGCGCCGTTATCCTGCCTTCGGTAACCTCGTTCCTCGTGACGTTGCCAGCCGTGCCGCCAAGGAGCGTTGCGACAAGGGCTTCGGTGTGAACAACACGGGTCTGGCTGTGTTCCTCGACTTCTCTGAGTCTATCAATCGTCTGGGCATTGACATTATCATGCAGCGTTATGGCAACCTCTTCGAGATGTACGAGGAGATCACCGACGTATTCCCTGGCGACGTAGCCAACGAGATCAACGGTGTGAAGTACTACAAGCCGATGATGATCTATCCCGCTATCCACTACACGATGGGTGGTATCTGGGTTGACTACGAGCTGCAGACCTCTATTCCTGGTCTGTTTGCCATCGGTGAATGTAACTTCTCTGACCACGGTGCTAACCGTCTGGGTGCTTCTGCTCTGATGCAGGGTCTGGCCGATGGTTACTTCGTACTGCCTTACACCATCCAGAACTATCTGGCTGATCAGGCAGTATGGCCGAAGGTTTCTACCGACCGTCCTGAGTTCGACGAGGCAGAGAAGGCTGTTAACGCAGAGCTCGACCGCCTGCTGAACATCAAGGGTAAGCGTTCTGTCGACTCTATCCACAAGGAACTGGGTCACATCATGTGGGAGTACGTTGGTATGGGTCGCACCGCTGAGGGCCTGAAGACAGGTCTGAAGAAGATGCACGAGCTGGAGCAGGAGTTCGACGAGAACCTCTTCGTTCCTGGAACCAAGGAGGGCTTGAACATCGAGCTCGACAAGGCTATCCACCTGCGCGACTTCTTCACCATGGGTCAGCTCGTGGCTTTCGACGCTCTCTCTCGTAACGAGTCCTGCGGCGGACACTTCCGCGAGGAGTACCAGACCGAGGAAGGCGAGGCAAAGCGCGATGACGAGAATTACTTCTACGTAGGATGCTGGGAGTACAAAGGCAAGGGCAACGAGCCCGAGCTCATCAAGGAGCCGCTGGAGTACGAGGCAATCAAGGTACAGACACGTAACTATAAGAACTAAGTAAGGAATTAAGATTATGGCTAAAAATATCAGCTTTACAATAAAGTTCTGGCGCCAGAACGGCCCCAAGGACCAGGGACATTTCGATCAGCACGAGATGCACGACATTCCCGACGACACCTCGTTCCTCGAGATGCTTGACATCCTGAACGAGGAGCTCATCAACGAAGGCAAGGAGCCATTCGTATTCGATCACGACTGCCGCGAGGGTATCTGCGGTATGTGCTCGCTCTACATCAACGGTACGCCTCACGGCAAGACCGAGCGTGGTGCAACTACCTGTCAGCTCTATATGCGCCGCTTCAACGATGGTGACGTTATTACCGTTGAGCCCTGGCGCTCAGCAGCCTTCCCTGTTATCAAGGACTGTATGGTTGACCGTGGA